>CAZNOC010000079.1:0-16336 GCA_964574545.1 uncultured Bifidobacteriaceae bacterium
GTGATCGGGTGATCGGTAGTGGGTAGTGGGTAGTGGGTAGTGGGTTGTGGGGGGGCTCGCGTCGGATGTAACGCCACCCGGGCTCCCTGGCACGCAACACCATGGCGGTCACAGGTCGATCACAAGATAGATCTACAGATCACCACATCACACATCGAGATCACCACATCACCACGTCACGAGATCACGAGATTCTGTGATCTCCAAGTAACCCTCGCGCTTCTGCGAGGAGGGCGTCCATGGGGCCACCGATCCCTCCTCCTTGGGCGAGATCGGGCTTTCCGCCTCCGCGCCCGCCGAACTTCGCCACGAGCGCCTTCAGCACGGCGCCGGCATCCACCGTGACGTCCTTCGCGCGGGCGACGACGACGAGGGTCGGTGTGGTGGTGCTGAAGAGCGCCACGGCCACACCGGGCACTTCCGCGGCGGCGGACGCCAGCGCCTTCAGGCCGGCGGCGTCCCATCCATCGAGTGCCTCGACGACGACCACCCTGTCGCCCGTCACCGTGCCCCGCGCCACGAGGGCCTTCGCCTCGTGCGCCGCGAGCCGTTCCTGCAGCTGACGAATGGTGCGGCCCGCCGCCTTGCTCTCGGTCTGGGCGCGCTCGATCGCCTCGGGCATCTCGTGCGGCGCGACGGAGAGCAGGCGCTGCGAAGCGGCCAGCGCATCGCGCCAGTACCGGAACCGATCGAGCGCGCGACGGCCGCACCGGAACTCGACGCGCGTGCCCGCGCGGAACTTCTCCCAGCCCGACACGGCGATCACACCGATGCCGCCGGTGCGTGCCACGTGAGTCCCGCCGCACGCCGACAGGTCGTACCCCTCGACGTCGATCAGGCGGAGCGGACCGCTGCGCGCGGGGTCCTTGCGCAGCGGCAGGGCCGCCGCCTCCTCGGCGGTGACGAAGCGCACGTGCACCGGGCGGTCCTCCCACACGATGCGGTTCGCGTCGTCTTCAGCGGCGGCGATCTCGGAGGGCGAGACCTCGCGTGACAGATCGATCGTGGCGTGCTCGGCGCCCAGATGGAAGCTCTCGGTGCGCGCCCCGGCCAGCCGATCGAAGGCGGCCGACAGGACGTGCTGGCCGGTGTGCTGCTGCATGTGGTCGAAGCGGCGCGGCCAGTCGATCCACGCCTCCACGGGCGTGCCGGCGGCCAGCGGCTTCGCCGTCACATGAGCCACCGTTCCATCGTCGCAGTCGATCACGTCCCTGACGGCAATCCCGTTCAACGTGCCGGTGTCGAACGGCTGCCCACCCGAGGTCGGGTAGAAGGCCGTCTGGTCGAGCACCACGGCGAAACCCGACTCCGCCGGCTCGCACGAGACGACATGCGCGGTGAAGTCGGAGCGGTAGGCGTCGGCGTAGTAGAGGCGTGTCGACATAAGCGGCAGAGAAAGTCTATCCGCAGATTGCGCGGATGACGCAGACGGCGTCGCGCCGAGGGTCCCGCGGGCTGCCGGTCTGCGACCGGCAGCACCGACGAGACCGGGACGCCGTGGGCGTGAACCCGCACAAGCTCGCATGGTTCACGCCCACAGCGTTCCGATCTCGTCGAGGCGGCCTTCGGCCGCCCGGGCGGGACCCGCACTCACAGGGCGCGGCTGCGGCTCAGGGCGCCGCACACAGGGCAAAGGGCGGGGGCAACGCAATCTGCGCAATCTGCGGATGACCTTCAGCCGAGGTCAGCGGATCGGATCCGGGATGCCCGCGTCGGCGAAGCCCGTCGCACGCAGGCAGCAGCTGTCGCAGTGCCCGCAGGCGCGGCCGGACGGGCCGGGGTCGTAGCAGCTGTGCGTCAGGCCGTAGTCGAGGCCGAGGGAGGTGCCAAGGCGGATGATGTCCGCCTTCGACAGGTCGATGAGCGGGGTGTGAATCGTGAGCGGCCGGCCCTCGACCCCGGCGCGCGTCGCGAGGCGGGCCATGGCCTCGAACGCGCGGATGAACTCGGGACGGCAGTCGGGATACCCCGAGTAGTCGAGCGCGTTCACGCCGATGTAGATGTCCGGCGCCCCGATCACCTCGGCCCACCCGAGCGCGATCGACAGGAAGATCGTGTTCCGCGCGGGGACGTAGGTGACGGGGATCTCGTGCGGATCGATGGCGCGGTCCTTCGGCACCGCCGTTGCGGACGTCAACGCCGATCCGCCAATCCTCGACAGGTCAACGTCCATCTCCAGGTGGCGTACCACCTCGAGCGACTTCGCCACGACACGCGCGGCCTCGAGCTCGGCCACGTGGCGTTGGCCGTAGCGCAGGCTGAGCGCGTACAGGGCGCACCCGTCGCGACGCGCCACCGCGGCAGCCGTGTACGAGTCGAGGCCGCCGCTCAGCAGCACGACGGCCGGGCGGCCGGGGGCGTCCCTTCGACTTCGCTCAGGGCTCGTGCGCTCAGACGCCGCGGACATCCGCGCCCCAGATGTACTTGTGGACCTGCAGCTGGACGCGCACGGGCAGGCGATCCTCGAGGACCCACGCCGACAGCGCCTTCGGCTCGAGCACGCCGTGGACCGGCGAGAACAGCACCGCGGCGGTGCGCCTGTCGAGCGACTCGCGCCGCAGCACGTCACGCGCGAACTCGTAGTCGGTGCGATCCGCGATGACGAACTTCACTTCGTCGTGCGGGCGCAGCAGGGCGAAGTTGCCCGGGTCGTGGCTCGCCGCTTCCGCGCTGCCCGGACACTTCACGTCCATGATGGTGACGACGCCGGGCGGGACCCCTTCGAGGCTTCGGTGCCCGCCGGTCTCGAGCAGCACGGTGCGACCGTCCTGGAGCAGACGCTCCATCAGCGGATAGACGTCCTTCTGCAGGAGCGGCTCGCCGCCCGTGATCTCCACCGTCCCGCACCCGTAGCCGTCCACGGCCCCGATCACCTCGTCGATCGACATCTTCCGTCCCTCGTGAAACGAGTAGGGCGTGTCGCACCACGAGCAGCGGAGGTCGCAGCCGGTGAGCCGCACGAAGACGCACGGCCGCCCGGCGTGGGTGGACTCGCCCTGGATGGAGTGGAAGATCTCGTTGACGGACAGCATGTGGATTCCCGATAGCCAGTCCAGTTCTCAGTTGTTCAGTTCTCAGTTCAAAATGGGGGTGCCGGTCTTTGAACTGGACACTGATAACTGATAACTTCTCGACCCGGCCTCCATTTTCTCATGGACCTGCGCATCGGCACTTCCGGCTGGAACTACCCTTCGGGGCGGGGCACGTGGAACGGGGTGTTCTATCCCAGCCCGCGGCCGCGCGGGTTCGACGAGCTGGCCTTCTACGCGGAGCGCTTCAACACCGTGGAGGTCAACAGCACGTTCTACGGCATGCCGAAGGCGGAGACCTCCCGGAAATGGATGGAGCGGACGCCGGCCACGTTCGAGTTCTCCGTGAAGCTCTTCCAGAAATTCACGCATCCCTCGATGTTCCGGGATGCGGTGCGGAAGCAGTCACCGGAGGCGGGCACGGGCTGGCTCGACGAGCTGGCGGCAATCACGCAGGGCGACGTCGATCTATTCAAGACGGGCATCGACCCGCTCTGGAGCGGCGGGCGCGCCGGCGCCCTGCTCGCCCAGTTTCCGGCGAGCTTCACGGCGACAAGCGGCGCCGTGGACTACCTCGGATGGCTGCTCCGAACGTTCGCGGGCTACCGGGTCGCGGTCGAACTGCGGCACAAGTCCTGGAGCGACCGGTTCGAAGAGACCGCGCAGCTGCTGAACGCGTGCGAGGCCGCCTGGGTGCAGATCGACGAGCCGAAGTTCCGGTTCTCGATCCGCCAGGATCGGCTGCCCCTCGTCACGTCGTTTCACTACATGCGGCTGCACGGCAGGAACGCCGCCCAGTGGTGGAACCACGAGGCGGCGGAGGACCGCTACAACTACTGCTACTCTTCGGAGGAGCTCCGTCCGTTCGCCGACGCCGTCAGAGCCGCAGATGGGCTCGTCCGGAAGCTCTACCTGTACTTGAACAACCACTTCGCGGGACAGTCGGTCATCAACGCCGCCCAACTGCGCCGCGACCTCGGCGACCCGGTGTCCGCACCGCTGCCCGCGTCGCTCGTGCCTACTCCTTGACCGTCGCGCGGACGATGCGGTCGCCGACCTCGAGCTTGGCGACGACGTCCATGCCCGTGATCACGCGGCCGAACACCGTGTAGCCGCTGTTGAGCCGCGGCTGCGGCGCCAGGGTCACGTAGAACTGGCTGTCGGCCTTGGCGGCGTCGCCCGCGTGGGCCATCGCGACGGCGCCCCGCACGTGCGTGCGGGTCTTCGAGATCTCCGCCACGCCAATCGGCTTGCCGCTGCCGCTCGTGCCCCACCGATCCTTCTTCGTCATGTCCCGCGTCAGCGGGTCGCCCATCTGGGCGACGAAGCCCGGCACCACGCGGTGCACGCGCATCCCGTTGTAGAACCGGCTCTTGACGAGCTCGAGGATGCGCGCCACCGTCCTCGGCGCCTCGTTGGGATACGTCTCGAACTCGAACGTGCCCTTCTCGGTCTCGACGACGACGACCGGCCCGGCGCCGGGCGACGTGTCCTGGGCCACGGCGGGCGCCGCGGCGACGAGCAGGGCAACCAACATCCCGGTGACCGGGATCGTGCGAACGGACATGCTCAGTCTCCTTTCTTCGACTTGCCGACCATAGTAACCCCGATACGCGGACAATCCGCGTGCAGGACGCAGCCGCCGCACCGGGGGTAGACCGGACGGCACACGTTCTGACCCCACGTGACGAGATACAGGTTGATGTAGGGCCACCACCGGGCATCGGTCGCCGCGTAGAGCGCCTGCTCGGTCTGGTCCGGCTCGGCGGTGCGCACCCAGCCCATCCGATTGGAAATGCGATGGACGTGCGTGTCCACGCAGATGTGCTGCCGGCTCTGAAACGCCAGGATCATCACCAGCGTGGCGGTCTTCCGGCCCACGCCCGGCAGCGTGACAAGCTCCTCGAGCGATCCGGGCACCCGGCCGTGGTAACGCTCCACCAGCGCCTCACACGTCGCCTTTACGTGACGCGCCTTGTTCCGGTAGAAGCTGACCGGGTAGATGAGGGTTTCGATCTGCTTCACCGTCAGCTTCGCCATGGTGCGCGGCGTGCGCGCGACCTTGAAGAGCCGCGTCGAGGCCGCCAGCGTGGTCGCGTCCTGCGTCCGCGCCGACAGCAGCGTGGCGATGAGTACCTGGAACGGGTCCTCCTGCTGCGACTCGGAGATCTTCTCGATCGCCGGCAGCTCCAGGCCGTCGATCGCCCGCGCCAGGGCGCGCATCACGCGCTCGACCAGCGCGGCGCTGGGTCGGGGCGTCCGCGCCACGCGGGTACGCGCGGGAGCCCCACCGGCCGGTGGACGAACACGGGCCATGGGTCAGGGCACCGGCGTGACGGCAGGGCGCCCCGCGAGGACGGCCAGGACGTTCGACACTGCCAGGTCGGCCATGGCGGTGCGCGTCTCGGTGGTGGCGCTCGCCAGGTGGGGAATCAGGAGGGCGTTCTCCAGTTCCAGCAGGCCGGGATGCACCTTCGGCTCCTCCTCGTAGACGTCGAGGGCGGCGCCCGCGATCAGCCGCTGCTTCAGGGCCCAGACGAGTGCGGCCTCGTCCACGACCGGCCCGCGCGACGTGTTGATCAAATACGCCGAACGCTTCATCTTCGTCAGCGCCTGCTGGCCGATCAGGTGATGCGTCTCCGGCGTCATCGGGCAGTGCAGCGAGACCACATCCGATGTCGCCAGCAGCCGATCGAGCCCCATCGGCGTCGCCCCGGGGATGTCGCGGGGCGATCGGGTGTGGTACGCGACCGACATGCCGAACGCCGGCGCCTTGTCGATCACTGCCTGCGCGATGCGCCCGACGCCGACGATGCCAAGCTGCTTGCCACGGAGCTCCATGCCCAGCATGTAGTCCAGGCCCCACCCCGCCCATTGCCCTGCCCGGACGACGCGCTCGCCTTCTCCGAGCCGCCGGGTCACGGCGAGAATCAGCGCCCACGTGAAGTCGGCACACGCGTTGGTGAGCACGTCCGGGGTGTTGGTCACCTCGACGCCGCGCGCCCGCGCGGCCGCCACGTCGATGTTGTTGTAGCCCACGGCGACGTCCGCGACGATCTTCAGCTGCGGCCCGGCCGCCTCGAGGACGCCGGCATCGATGCGGTCGGTGAGCAGGCAGATGAGCGCGTCCTTCCCCGCCACGCGCGCGAGCAGCTCCTCGCGGGGGATGGCGTCGGCGCCGGTATAGAGATCGACGTCGCAGGCCTCTTCGAGACGGGCGATGACGGAGGAAGGGAGACGGCGGGTGACGAGACAGTGCATGGAGGAGATCAGAGTAGTTGTCAGCTTTCAGTTGTCAGTTCAAAGGCCACGTGCGTGTTTCACATCTTGACCCGGACCCCTGGCGCTCGTCGTGGTTCCCGAAACTTTGAACTGAGAACTGCCAACTGAGAACTGGAACTCAGTTCCCGTACGACTGGCAGAACCCGCAATGGGTGCACTGGACGGCGGGTTCGATGAGGCACGGGCCGTCGGACTCGGGGAGCTGGAACCGGTGGTGGCTGATGTCGCGGATCGCCGGGCGAGGCTCTGCCGTCGCCGGCGTCCCCGCAGGCGCACGGTGCCGCGCAATCGCCGCACGCACGAGCTCACGCAGTTGGTCTTCTCGCAAATCGCTATTCGCTATTCGCTATTCGCAATTCGCTATTCGCAGTTCGCTGTTCGCTGTTCGCTGTTCGCTGTTCGCTGCGATTCACGAATGGCGAATTGCGAATTGCGAATAGCGAATAGCGAATGGCGAGGTTCCGTCACTGCATATCGATTCGATCGACGATGCCGACGATCGCGGCGTCTACTGGGGCGCCCTTGCGGCCGAGGGCTTCGCCGGCGGCTCGGCCTTCGAGGACGGTCAGCACCGTCTCGCCTCGGCCCGCGCCGACCGAATCGATCGCCAGCAGCGAGGCTCCGCGCGGCTGGCCGTCCGGGGTGATCGGCTGCACGATGAGCAGCGCGGCGCCCTCGAACTGCGGCCGCTTCTTCGTCGATACGACTTCACCAACGACGCGTCCCAGGATCATGGTGTCACCCTCGTCCACTGGTCCACGATGCCGACGATGCCGGCGTCCACCGGCGGCTCCGCGGGATGAAACGGGAGGCTCGCTTCCTTGCCTCGAACGAAGAACACGTGCTCGCCAACACCCGCGCCGACCGCATCGACGGCCACGAGCGCCCGGCCGGCCGGCTGGCCCGCGGCGGTGAGCGGCTGCACGAGCAGCAGCGTGGCGCCCTCGAGCGACTCGGCCTTCCGCGTGGCCACGACGGTGCCAATCACGCGGGCGATCTGCATTCGCGCTACTCGGCCAGATCCACCGTGTCGATGATGCCGACGACCGCCGCATCCACCGGCACGTCCTTCAGGCCCGACGCCATGCGCGCCGAGCTGCCGCTGACGATCAGCACCGTCTCTCCGACGCCGGCATCCACCGTGTCGATCGCGACCACGTGGCTGCCCTCGAGCGCCCCGTGCGGATCCACGGCGCGCGCGAGCAGGAGCGTGCGACTGACGAGCCGCGGGTCCTTCCGCGTGGCGACGACCGTGCCGACGATCCGGGCAAGCAGCATGGACGGACCGTCAGCGCGAGGAATGCGCCATTACGCCTTCGAGCCGGCCTTGCCGATCGGCAGGACGTCCTCGAGGTTGGCATGGGGCCGGGGGATGACGTGCACTGAGACCAGCTCGCCGACGCGGCGTGCGGCCGCGGCTCCCGCGTCGGTGGCGGCCTTGACCGCCGCGACATCGCCGCGGACGATCGCCGTGACGTAGCCCGCGCCGATCTTCTCCCATCCGACCAGGGTCACCTTGGCGGCCTTGACCATCGCGTCGGCCGCCTCGATCATCGCGACGAGGCCCTTGGTCTCGACCATCCCGAGTGCTTCACCCATTCCTGCCTCCAGGCGCCGCGCCGCGGCGCCGCTGACCGTCGATCCGCGCTACTTCAGGCTTCTGACGGCGTCCTCGATGAGCGCGGTCAGCTCGCGGTATGTTAGCCGAATTTCGCCGTCCATGCCGAGCGCGCGGGCCGCGGGAAGGCGCGGCGTATCGGGCACCAGGCGCGCCCCGGGCGACGAGGGCGCCTGCACCACCTGGCAGTCGGCCGCCTCGCCGGCGTCCGCGGCGTCGTCGGCGCAAATCGGCGCGGGCGACGCGATGCCGTACATGCCACGCAGGCCCTGCAGGCGGACCACTTCCTCGCGCGACAGCAGGTGTTCGCGCCCCAGCATCCGTGCCGTCAGCGAGATCCGCGCGAAATGCTCGATGGTCTCCATGCGGTAGTAGGCGCCCATCAGATCGCCGCCCACCGCGAGCGCGCCGTGGTTCGCCAGCAGGAGGCCATCGTGCGCCTTGATGTAGCGGCGCACCGCCGCCGGCAGCTCGTCGGTGGAGGGCGTGGCGTATTCGGCGATGGGGATGCTGCCCAGGGTGGTGATCACCTCGGCGAGGACCGCGCGGTCGAGCGGAATGCCGGCCACCGCGAAGCCCGTCGCGGTCGGGGGGTGGGCGTGGACTACGGCGTTCACATCGGGGCGCTGGTGATACACCTCGAGGTGCATCTTCAGCTCGGAGGACGCCTTCCGGTCGCCGGCGAGATGGCGGCCGTCGAGATCGGTGATGACCATCATGTCGGGGGTCATGAACCCCTTCGACACGGCGGTCGGGGTCGTGATCAGCCGGCCGTCGCCGACGCGGACGCTGATGTTGCCGTCGTTCGACGCGACGAAGCCCCGCGTCCACAGCCGGCGGCCCACCTCGACGATCCCGGCACGAACGGACTCCTCCGAACGGTCGGCCATCGGCGATCAGGCCCGTACGTCACCGGACGCGCCGTACGCGTTGCGGCACTTCTCCGAGCAGAAATAGATCGTCTCGCCGCGCGCCACGAGACTCAGCGCCTTGCCGGGCACGACGAACGTACCGCAGATCGGATCGCGGGCCATCTTGACGGAGGGCGTCGTGGATCCGGGGACACGCTGACTCGAGGCGCCCTGCACGATGCCGGACACCAGGCGCCACACCGCTCGCGCGATGAAGATGAAGAGGAGAAGGAGAAGGAAGGCGCGCCACATGACGCGGCTACTGGCCCCCTCCGTCCGGCACGACGGGATGGGCCTGCTGCATGCCGTCCAGGGCCTTCCTCGCGGCCTGGCCCTCGGGGCTGTCCGGCGCCAGCTGCACGACCTGCTCCCAGGCCGCCACGGCGCCCGGCAGATCCTGCTGTCCGAACGCCTTGACGATGCCCATGTTCAGCATCGTCTTCGTGTGACCGGGATCCACCTCGAGGGAGTGCTCGAACTGCGCCACGGCGCGCTCGGGTTGGTTGGTGTAGTAGTAGGCCACACCGAGATCGGTTGAGACGTTCGGATTGGCCGGGTCGATCGCGAGCGCCTCCTCGTACCAGCGGATCGCGTCGGTGTACTGCTCGGCGTCGAAGTACATGTTGCCGAGATCGACGCGCGGCTGCGCGCTCTTCGGATCCTGCTGGGCAATCGCGCGCAGCGCCTCCACGCGGTTCTGGTCGAGCACGATGGGCTGGCTTCCTCCCGCGGCGGGGGCGGGCGTGGAGGCCGCCGCCTGCGTCTGTGTGACAGGCGCCACGGCCGAGCCGCTGCCCGCCTGCTGGCTGCCGAGAATCCAGCCGACGATCACACCGAAGAGAGCGCCGGACACGGCAAAGACAAGGGCATCTGCTCGCATGGGATCAGGATAGCAACGTCCGACGGAACCAGTCCACAAGTGTTCGAGCCAGGGCGGGCACGTGATCGAGGAGCACGGTCCCATGCGCGACGGCCGGTTCGAGGTGTTGCTCGCGAATGCCCTGCGTGTCGGCGGCGAGGTCCCTGATGGTGCGGAGCGCCAGCGGGTCGGCGGTGCTCGCCATCATGAGCAGGGGCCGGGCGCCGTACCGCCTGACGGCCCCCGAGATCGAGAGCCCCCGGTAGTCGGTGGACGGGGACAGCAGGGCCACCGCGCTGACGGACTCGTTGTCGGCAGCCACGAGAAGGGCGAGGTTGGCGCCGAGCGACGCGCCCGCCACGCCGATGGCCCCCGGGCGGACGTCGGGGCGATCGCCAAGCCACGCCACCGCCGCGCGCACGTCCTGCGCCATGGGAGTGAGTGTGGCCGCCGATCCACCCGACCCGCCATGACCGCGCAGGTCGATCGCGATCGCGGTGATCCCCTCGCGCTGGAGCATCTGCGCCACGCCGCTCCAGTCCGCCTTCGACCGGCCCAGCATGTGCACGAGCACCACCGCCGGCGCCGGCCGGGCGTCGGCCTCGTACACGGTGGCGGCGATCGGCACGCCGTCGGCGGCCGGAAACATCACGGCCCGACCCTGCGCGGCCAGCGCCGCCTCGCCAAGAACGACCGAAAGGACCGCGGCCGCCACCGCGGCCACGCGACGCCCCGTGCTCATCGAGGATCGCCCTCGACCGCCTGCCTGTAGTCGAGGGCGGCCTGACGGAGGCCGACGAACAGCGCGTGGCTGATCAGCGCGTGACCAATCGACACCTCGTCGAGATGCGGCAGCGTCCGGAACAGCCGGAGGTTGTCGAGATCGAGGTCGTGTCCGGCGTTGACGCCGAGCCCGAGTTCGTGCGCGCGGGTGGCCGCGGCCACGTAGCGGGAAAGGGACGCCGCTCCTTCGCCCCGTTCGTAGGCGCGCGCAAAGGGTTCGGTGTAGAGCTCCACCCGATCTGCGCCAAGATCGTGCGCCCAGTCCGCCGTCGCCGGATCCGGATCGACGAAGAGGCTCACGCGAATGCCCGCCTGCTTCATCTCCGCGATCGCGCGTGCCAGACCTTCCCTCGGCGTCGAGGCCGGCCAGCCGGCCTGGCTCGTGATCTCGCCCGGCACCACCGGCACGAGCGTGCACTGATCGGGCCTCACGTCGTGAACGAGGGCGATCAGGTCGGGACGGGGATCCCCCTCGATGTTGTACTCGACCGTCCCCCTGAACGGCGCCAGCATCCGGGCAATGTCGCGCACGTCCGTGGTGGTGATGTGCCGGGCATCGGCCCTGGGATGCACGGTAATCCCCGACACGCCGGCGTCAAGACACACCATGACGGCGTCGGTCACCGCGGGCAGGCGGCCGCCGCGGGAGTTGCGCAGCGTCGCCACCTTGTTGACGTTGACGGAGAGACGGGTCAAGCGAATCTCCCCCGTTCGTTCACCGGCGCGAGGCTCACGATCTGACCCCGTCCATGCCGGCGCAGACGGCATCCGCGATCTGATCCGCCCAGCGCTGAATCTCGCCCTGATCGCGCCCCTCGATCATGATGCGCAGCAGCGGCTCCGTCCCCGAGTAGCGGATGAGCAGCCGCCCCTGCCCATCGAGCCGGCGCTCGACATCGTCGATCGCCGCCGCGACGGTGGGCACGGCGCGGTAGTCGGCCTTCTCCTTCACGCGCACGTTCACCAGCACCTGCGGGTAGGCGGTGAGCTGGCCTGCCAGGTCCGCAAGCTCCCTCCCCGTGCGCGCCATGACACGGAGCACCTGGAGCGCCGTCGCGAGCCCGTCCCCCGTGAACAGGTAGTCCGAGAAGATCACGTGACCCGACTGCTCACCGCCGAGCGCGAGCCCGCGCTTCAGCATCTCCTCCATCACGTACTTGTCGCCGACCGCGGCGCGCACGAGGGTGATGCCATGCTCCCGCAGCGCCAGCTCGAGGCCGATGTTGCTCATCACGGTCGCGACGACGGCATCACCGGGAAGCCGCCCCTCGGCCTTGAGCTGCAGGGCGCACATGAGCAGCACGGCGTCGCCGTCCACGATCCGGCCCTGGTGATCGACGAACAACGCGCGGTCCCCATCTCCGTCGAAGGCGATGCCCAGCCGCGCGTTGTGCTCGGTCACGTGCGCGGCCAGCAGGTCCATGGCGGTGGATCCGCACCGCAGGTTGATGTTGCGGCCATCGGGTGTGATCCCGATTGGATGCACGTCGAAGCCAAGGGCCTCGAACAGCGCCGGCGCGAGGGCTGCCGTCGCGCCATTGGCGCAGTCCACCGAAAGGCGGCTGCCCCGGAGCGGCCCGGCGTCGCTCAGGATCTCCTCGAGATGCTCGAGGTACGGGGCGCCCAGGTCCACCGCGTCCGGCTGGCCCACCACATCGTCCGGCACCCCCCACGACGGGTCGAACACCATCATCTCGACGGCGCGCTCGAGCGACTCCGAGTACTTCTCCCCCTTGCCGGAGAAGACCTTGATGCCGTTGTCCTCGAACGGATTGTGCGACGCCGAGATCACGATGCCGAGGTCGAAGTCGCGTTCGCGCGTCAGATAGGCCACCCCAGGCGTCGGCATCAGTCCGACGCTCGCGACACGTGCGCCCGCACTGGTCAGCCCGCGCGCAAGGGCCGCCTCGATCCACGGGCCCGATTCGCGGCTGTCGCGGCCGATGAGCACCCGCGGCGGGGTTCCCCCTCGGGCGCGCACGAGCGCGGCGCCCACGCGCGTCACGGTGGCCGCATCGAGCGGCGCGGTCCCCGCATGTCCGCGGATGCCATCAGTGCCAAACAGTCGTGGTGCCATCAGTCCTCGAGAAACGGTGTGTCGGAGATCGTCATGGGCGCGTGATCCGCACGCGCACGGTCGCCGGCGTGGTCGTAACGACGCCGAGGTTCCGGCCGGGAGCGGCCTGCACCGGAAGCGTGTAGGCGCCGACCGCGAGCCCGGTGGCGTCTACGAACAGCTCGACGCCTTCGGGGCCGAGCGATTCAAGGACCGCGACCGGTCCACGCAGGGTCACCGCGGCGCGGGCCGGCTCGACGCGCCCACCGAGGCCGTCGGCCAGGTTCCTGACGCCGACCGGCAGCGCGGAGAACGACCGCTCGGTGGACACGGGCGCGATCGACACGGTGACCTGCGCCGAGCGCGGCGTGCGCAGGCGCAGGCGCGGGTCGGCGACGCCCACGTTCACGATCTCGCGGAGGGGCGCGGACAGCCCCTCCACCGACATCGGCTCGGTGATGGCTTCCGTGAGGCGCGCCAGCGCGCTCTCCGGGCCCACGACATCGACACTGGCGGGCTCGACGACGACCTCGACGACCTCGTATCCCGGCGCCGGCGTGCCTTCGACCACGGCATTGACGGCCAGCACGCGCACCCCCGACGCCTCGAACTCGATGGGCAACGTGGACGGCGCGACCTGGAGCACCTCGACGCCATAGGGCACGCTCACGTTCGCGACCGTCAGATGAAAGAGGCGGCGGCCCGGGCGTGCCGTGGCCAGATCGAGCAGGGCGGCCATGTCGCCGGGGCCCAGACGCGTGAGGGCTCCCGATGAGCCCCGGATGCGCACGTTCACCGAGTCCGGCGTGTCTCCCAGCAGCTCGAGGTTGGCCGGCACGTTCTGAAACTCGAGGGGGATTCGCAGCGCCCGCTCGACGACCCGTTCGCCCGCGACCCCGAGCCACAGCAGCGCGGCAAAGCAGATGGAGAGGAACTTGAGCCCGATGTTGCGAAAGGGGGAGTACGCCATGTCAGTTGTAGGAGTACCCCGCCTGACGCCGCATCGCCTGCTTGCGGCGCACGATCAAGGTGCGCAGGCGTCCGCGCAGCTCCTCGATGCCCATGCCGCGTTCGATGCCGCCGTCCATGACGAGCGAGATGTCGCCGGTTTCCTCGGACACGACAATGGCCACCGCGTCGTTCTCTTCGGTCACGCCGATCGCGGCCCGGTGCCTCGACCCCAGCTCGCGCGAGAGACGCGGGTTGACCGTCAGCGGCAGGAAGCATGCCGCGGCCGCCACCCTCGCGCCCTGCAGGATGACGGCGCCGTCGTGAAGCGGCGACGTGGGCTGGAAGATGCTGAGGATCAGATCGTAGGTCACGCGCGCATCGAGCGGAATCCCGCTCTCGATGTAGTTGCGCAGCCCGATCCGCCGCTCGATGACGATGATGGCGCCCGTCTGGCGGGACGACAGCGTCCCGACCGCCACCACCAGCTCCTCGATCGTGTCATCGTCGCTCTCGGTCCGCTCGAGGTAGCGGAAGAAGGGCGCCCGGCCAAACAGCACCAGGGCCCGCCGGATGTCGGCCTGAAACAGCACGATCGCGGCAAACACCACATAGCCGACGACGTTGCGGATCAGCCAGTTGACGGTTTCGAGCTGCAGGCTGCGCGAGACGAAGAAGAGTCCGGCGACGAAGGTGATGCCGATCGCCATCTGGACGGCGTGCGTCCCCCTGATGAGCTTCAGCAGCTCGTACACCACGATCGACACGATCAGGATGTCGAGCAGGTCCCACCAGGTGATGGGCGGCCGCTGAAGGAGTTCGGTGAACCAGTCCATGAAATGGGTGCCGCCGGGCGCGGATCAGACGCCGGCGACGGTCTCCGCGCGCAGCAGGTCGGCCGCCCTGACGGCCTGCACCATGGCGTCCACGGCATGAACCCGGACGATATGGGCGCCACCGAGCACGGCGACCGTCACGGCCGCGGCCGTCGCCCAATCGCGTCCGGCGGCGGGCCGGCCGGGAGCGGCGGCGGTCAGAAACGACTTCCGGGACGGGCCGACGAGCAACGGGCGGCCCAGCACGCCGAATTCCTCGAGGCGCGCCAGCACGCGCGCGCTGTGCGCGGCCTGCTTGGCGAATCCGATTCCGGGGTCGAGGATGAGGCTGGTCCACGGCACCCCGCGACCCACCGCTGCCTCGACGCGCCTGGTCAACTCCCGCGCCACGTCCGCCACCACGTCGTCATAGGCGGCCAGCTCGTACATGGCCGACGGGCGCCCGCGGGTGTGCATCAGGACAAGGGCCGCGCCGCGGGCCGCGACGACTTCCCCGAGGGCTGGATCATACTCCAGGCCGCTGACATCGTTCACCATGACCGCGCCCTCGTCGAGGGCCTGGCGGGCGACGTCTGCCTTGTATGTATCGACGGACAGCGGCACGGTGACGCGGCCGCGGAGCCGGCGCAGCACCGGCAGCAGGCGCGCGCGCTCCTCGTCGGCGGGCAGGGCGGGGGCGTGGGGACGGGTGGACTCGGCGCCGATGTCGATGATGTCCGCGCCGGCGGCCTCCATCTCGAGGGCCAGCTCCACGGCGCGGCCCGGATCCAGCGCACGTCCGCCGTCGGAGAAGGAATCCGGCGTGACGTTGAGCACGCCCATCACGAGCGTGCGGTCGCCGAGGACGAGCGGCGCCCGATCGGGCAGGGGCACCGTGTAGCGGCCGCGCGGGCAGGAGGGCGGCAGCGCCTACTCCTGCGTGAGCGGCTTGGGGGGCAGGGGCGAGAGCAGGGGCGCGCGTTCGGTCTCGCGCACGCGGTCGCGGGGCTCCTCGGCCGGGGCCGGCGGCGCGCTCGGCGACTCGAGGTCGATCGACTCGCCGAGGGCCAGCCGGCGGACCTGGTCGCCGTCCAGGGACTCGCGGACCAGCAGCGCATCGGCAATCTGGAGCAACTGGGGCCTGTTGTCGGTGAGCACGCGCGTCGCGCGATCGTAGTTGTCGGTGACGATGCGCTTCACCTCGGAGTCGATCTTGAGGGCCGTGTCCTCGCTGTAGTCCTGGTGCTGCGCGATCTCGCGGCCGAGGAAGATCTGCTCCTCCTTCTTGCCGAAGGTGAGCGGGCCGAGCTGCTCGCTCATCCCCCACTCGCAGACCATGCGGCGCGCAAGCTCCGTGGCGCGTTCGAGGTCGTTGCCGGCGCCGGTGGTCAGGTTGCCCGTGGTCAACTCCTCGGCGATCCGGCCCCCGAGCAGGATCGCGATCTGATCCATCAGGTAGACCTTGGAGTAGTTGTGCTTCTCGTCGATCGGCAGCTGCTGCGTGAGCCCGAGTGCCATGCCGCGCGGGATGATGGTGACCTTGTGGAGCTGTTCGGCGTGCGGCAGCAGCACGGCCAGGAGCGCGTGGCCGGCCTCGTGCACCGCCGTGACGCGCTTCTCGTCGTCGGTGACGATCATCGAGCGCCGCTCGGCGCCCATGAGCACCTTGTCCTTGGCGTACTCGAAGTCGGTCATCGCGACGACCTTCTTATTCTGGCGCGCGGCGGCGAGCGCGGCTTCGTTGACCAGGTTCGCGAGGTCGGCGCCGGCGAACCCGGCGGTGCCGCGCGCGAGCACCTTGACGTTCACGTCATCGGCCAGCGGGATCTTCTTCGTGTGCACGAGGAGGATGCCCTCGCGGCCCTTCACGTCGGGGCGGTTCACGACGATGCGCCGGTCGAAGCGGCCCGGCCGGAGGAGCGCCGGATCGAGCACGTCGGGCCGGTTGGTGGCAGCGACGAGGATCACGCCTTCGTTCGACTCGAAGCCGTCCATCTCGACGAGGAGTTGGTTCAGCGTCTGCTCGCGTTCGTCA
>CAZNOC010000080.1:0-6979 GCA_964574545.1 uncultured Bifidobacteriaceae bacterium
CCGCTCAGAACGATCCGACGCATGTGTCCTCCTCCAACGATGTCAGCCATGGCGGCCGGCGGCGGATGGCCGCGGCCGTGCCCGCGATTGCGCGGCTAGCGCATCTAGCCTCACCGGTTAGCGGCTTGTCAACCGCGCTGTAGTACGCTGCGCTTTCGATGCCGTTCGCCGAATGGATTCCATCAGCCCCGCGTATCAGCCGCAGAGCCCTCCTGGGTGCGCTGGCGGGAGTGGCGCTTGCCGGTTGCGCCCCTCGCCGCCCCTCCGATCCGACGATCGACGACATGGCCGGGCGCTACGTGCGCACCGCGCTGCAGCTTGCCCAGCACCAGCCACGGCTGGTGGATGGCTGGCTCGGCCCGGCCGAGTGGAGCCCCGGGGCGCGCGTTCCGGTCGCGGGGCTCGCGGCAGAGCTCGAGCGTCTGCTGACCGAACTCGAGCCCATCGCCGCGTCGGACCCCGACCACTCGGTACGGGCACGGTACCTGCTGGGCCAGGTTCGCGGGCTGTACCTGGCCGCGCGGCGGCTGCTCGGCCAGTCGATGCCGCTGGCCCTCGAAGCCCAGGTCGCGTTCGGGATGACGATGCCGCCGGTGGACGTGGAGCTGGTGGCGTCGGCCCGGGAGGCCCTCGAGTCCCGGCTCCCAGGCACGGGCCCCCTTGGTGCCCGTCTCGCTGCATTCCGCCGGCGCGAGTCGGTTCCGGCGGCACGGGTCGGCACGGTGTTCGCCCGGGCGCTCTCGATCTGTCGCGAGGCGACCCGGGCGGCGCTGCCGTTGCCGGACGATGAGCGCGTCGAGGTGGTCAGCGTGGCGGGGATGCCCTGGGACGCTTTCTGCCGCTATCAAGGAGGGCGGCTGTCGCGCCTCGAGATCAACCAGGGAGGAGCATTCCCCGTGTCTCGCCTTTTCCGTCTGGCGGCGCACGAAGCGTACCCGGGGCACCACGTGCAGCACGTGATCACGGACACCGCGCTCGTCGAAGGCCGGGACTGGGTTGAGTTCGCCCTGCAGCCCGCGTTCGGTCCGCATCTGCTGCTGGCGGAAGGCGCGGCAGAGGTCGGCGTCGATCTCGTGGCGCCCGACCAGGACCGCGCGCGCATCTACACAGACGACCTGCTGCCGATGGCCGGACTCTCGCCGGACATGGCGGATACGATGGTGTCCGTCGAACGGCTGTCGCTCGATATCGAACCAGTGATCCCGGAGATCATCGGCGCGTATCTCGACGGCGGTGCGGGCGCGGATGACACCGTCGCGCGGCTCGCCGAAGAGACGCTGGTTGCGGACCCGCGGGCGTTCCTGTCCTTCGCGGAGCGGCAGCGAAGCACACTCTACGCCTACCCGGCCGGCCGGCTCATCGTCGAACAGGCGATCATGACGGAAGGCCCGAGCCGTGCCTGGGAGAGGCTGTCGGGGCTCTACGGGTCGTGGATGCTCTTATGAAGTTCAACGTTCAACGTTCAACGTTCAGAGCTGAGTGGGCTGGGGTGGCGGTCGTCGTGCTCGGCCTGGCGGTCAGCGCAGCGGGATCCGGATCGGAGCAGGCGACCGGTGTGATTGCCGGCGTTGTCACGAGTACGGCAACGGCGCGGCCCGCGTTGCGAATCACCACCGATACGGCTGCCTGCGGGCGGGAACTCCCCAACGAGTCGGTGCTCGTCGCCACGCAGGGCGGACTTGCCAACGCGGTTGTGACGCTGTCGGGCATCAAGGCCTCCGGAGAGGCGCCGCAGATCACGATTGCGAATGAGGGATGCCGGTTCGTCCCGCGCGTGCAGGTGGCGCGACCTGGCCAGGCCGTGCGGACGCTCAGCCGAGACGCCGTGCTGCACACGACCACCGCCATCGACGAGGGCGGCCGCCAGTTGTTCAACGTTGCCCTGCCAGTGCCTGGCCTCACGCTGGCCAGGCCGGTCGCCGGCGAGGGCATCGTCCGTGTTGTGTGCCAGATGCACCCCTGGATGCAGGGGTGGTTGATGGTGACCGACGAGGTGGCGGTGGTGACGGGAGCGGACGGCCGGTTCACCTTGTCGGGAGTGGCGCCGGGCACCTACCAGCTGCGCATCTGGCACGAGGTGCTTCGCGAGGCGACCGCAACCGTCACGGTAAAGGCCGGCGCGACGGCGTCGGTGCAGGTCCGCCTGGATCCATGACCGGCCTCCCACCCCCCACTACCCACTACCACTACCACTACCACTACCACTACCCACGACCCACTACCCACTACCCACAACCCATCCCCCCCACGCCCGTTCGCGATCTAAGCTTGAACCGTGAGGGAACTCGAGGTTCGCAGGCTTGGCGTGCTGCCCTACGGCGAGGCGCTGGACCTGCAGCGTCGGCTCGTCGAAGACCGCAAGGCCGGGCGCATTCCCGACACGCTGCTGCTCCTGCAGCATCCGCACGTGTTGACGCTTGGCGTCAAAGGGGACGGGGGGAGAGGCCATATCCTGGCAGACCCCGAACGGCTCGGCGACCTGGGAGTCGAGGTGTTCGAGACGGGTCGCGGCGGCGACGTGACCTACCATGGCCCCGGGCAGATCGTCGGCTATCCGATCGTCAACCTTGACCCCGATCGCCGCGACGTGCACCGCTACGTCCGGGATCTCGAAGAGGTCATGATCCGTGTCTGTGCCGACCACGGCGTTGCCGCCGGCCGGATCGCGGGGCTGACCGGAACGTGGACGACCCCGGACGACGGTCCGCAGGAGAAGATCGGCGCCATTGGCGTGCGCATCTCACGCTGGGTCACCAGCCATGGCTTCGCGTTCAACGTCACGACCGACCTCGACTTCTTCCGTCTGATCGTGCCGTGCGGTATCGGGGACCGTGGCGTCACGTCGCTGGCGCGGGCCACCGGGTCGGTTCCGTCGATCTCGTTGGTCGAGGAACAGTTCGTGACGCACTTCTGCCACGTGTTCGGATGCGTGGTGGCGGCAGCGGAGCGCACGGCTGCGCGATGAGCGTTCCGCGCGCCAGGTGGCCGGTGCCGACGACCCTCACCCTGGTGGCCATCGGCGTGACGATGGCGTCGATTGCCGCAACGGCGGGGTTCCTCGCATGGGCGTACGGGGAGCTGCCGGAGGCGGTGCCCACGCACTACATTCGCGGCGAACCGGTCGTTTATCAGTTCAAGTCGGTGCCCCTGGTGCTCCTGCCCGTGGGGGTGCAGCTCGCGCTGGCGACGGTCTTCGGCGGGCTCATGCTGCTCGTGCTGTGGCGGGCGCGTCCCGGGGAGGGATTCGATGAGGGCGACGGCGATGTCGGCCGGATGCGGCACGCCGCCGAGGGGATTGCCCTGCTCAGCGCTCTCTGGATCGGCTTCCAGGCGTTTGGCGCGTGGCGGCTGGTCGAGCTCTGGTGGCGCGGCCGCGGCGGCTACGGGGACGCGTACTCGTTCGCGCTCCTGACGGCCATCGTGCTCTCGCTGGTCATCGCGGCCCGCACCATGAAGCTCGTCGGGACCGAGCGTCGGCCATCCGTGCGCGCCATCAACCCGGCGGATTGGGTGCTGCACGGCCTCTACGTCAATCGCCGCGACCCGGCGCTCTACGTCCCGACCCGCACCGGTACGGGCTGGACGCTCAACTTCGGCCGGCCTTTCGCCATCCTCCTGATGCTGGCCACCCTCCTCGTCGGCTTCGGTGTTCCCGCCTACCTCGTCTGGCGGACCCTTCGCGGCGCCGGCTGGTAAGCGAAGGGGCAGCCTACCCGGGAATAACGCCCTCCTGTCCGGTGTTCCTTAGGAACAGACATACAGGAAGGGCCTACTCCATGCGTGATGCCAACTACGAACAGAATCTCGTCGCCCGGCTCAGGGCCAAGGACGAGACGGCCGTCAGCGACCTCGCCACCAGCTACGGCTCGAAGATCTACCAGCTGGCATTCCGGTACATGAAGAACCGGGAGGATGCCGAAGAGGTCGCGCAGGACGTGCTCCTCAAGGTTTACCGGAAGATCGATGCATTCCGCGGGGATTCAGCGCTGTCGTCGTGGATCTACCGCATCACCTTCAATACGGCGATGTCGCGCCTGCGTACCACCAAAGCGGCCCGTATGGCCGAGGTGGACGATGTGATGGCCTCATCCGATCAGAATCCCGACCAGCCGCGCCGGTACGAAGCAGCCGACTGGTCAAATCTGGCTGACGAGCGTGTCCTGCGTAATCAGATGCGCGACACCTTGTTCTCGGCCGTCGCCGACCTGCCCGACATCTACCGCGCTCCGGTCATTCTCCGGGACCTGCAGGGCTTGTCCACCGAAGAGGCGAGCCGCGCCCTGCGCCTGAAGGATCAGACGCTGAAGTCCCGCCTGCATCGCGGCCGGCTGATCCTGCGCGACCGGCTCTCGGACTTTGCGGGTGGCCTGAGCCTGCATCAGGCCGAGATGTCGGTGTCCTGAATCTGAGGGTAGTGGGTAGTGGGTAGTGGGTAGTGGGTAGTGGGTAGTGGGTGGTGGTCCTACCGCACTGATGGTGAGGCCAGCCGTGCGGCCACTTCGAGCGCCAGCCTCGCAATCTCCACGCCCCCTGCGGCGTCGACGCGGTCCCAGTCGTCGCTCGGCCGGTGGTAGTCGCGGTGGTAGCCTGTGAAGAACGACAGCGCGGGCACGCCGCGATGGATGAACGGCCAGTTGTCCGACGCGCCGTCCGCGTAGCCCTCCCCGAAGTCTTCCAGCGCCAGCGTCGTCAGGGGGCGCATGGACTCCACCGACTGGCGAAACACGGGACTGAGTTCCATCCCTCCGATCATGACGCGGCCGAATGCCCGGCCCACCATGTCCAGGTTGATCATCGCCAGGGTGTCGTCCAGCGGAATGGCCGGGTGATCCACGTAGTGCTTTGCGCCGAGAAGCCCGAGCTCCTCCGCGGCGAACGCCACGAACACCAGCGACCGGCCGAACTGCTCGCGATCGCTCGCGGCCGCCCGGGCCATCTCAAGGATGGCGGCGATCCCCGACGCGTTGTCGTCGGCGCCGTTGTGAATCTGCCCATCGGACCCGATTGACCGCGAGAAGCGTCCGCTTCGTCCGAGGTGATCGTAGTGCCCCCCTACGACGATGGCTTCGCGGCCAATCTCCGGGTGCGTACCGCGCATCACCCCGACGACGTTGCGCACGGTCGGCCGGATCTCGGCGAACCGCTCCGTGTAGGTCAGGCGGATGGTGTCGAACGGGCGTGACCGTGGCTCGAGCGTGAGATCGATGGCGCGGGCCACGTCCTGGAGGTCCAGCGGCAGCAGCGCGCCGATCCGCGTCCGCTCGACCCGGACAACCGGGATGGGGAGGGATTCGATCTGCGGGTCCCGCCGCCAGTTCGGCAGGATGGCACGGTCGGTCACGTGCGAGGGGTCCTCGACGACCAGCATGAGGCGCGCGCCGCGCGAAGCGGCCAGGCGCGCCTTCGACGCCACCGTGCCGTGCGGCGTCAGCTCACGGCCCCCGAAGACGCTGGCTTCGTCGTCTTCCTGCGGTTCATGCGTGAACACCACGACGGCGGCATCGCGGACGTCGAGGCCGGCGTAGTCGTCGTAGCCCAGCCCCGGAGCCGAGATGCCGTAGCCGGCGAACACAACCGGCAGGTCTTGCAGTTCGTCCAGCGATCCGCTCTCTCTGCGATCCAGGATAGACAGGGGGTGGTACTGCTGGCCGAGGCGGAATTCGGTTTCGCCCGTCTCGCTCGAGATGGTGAGCACATCCCCAGGGAGCGGCTCCCTTCGCACGTCCACTTCGAACGCCTGGAACCACGTTCCCTCGTCGCCGCCGGGTTCGAGCCCCGCCGCTTCAAACGCGCCGGCGATGTACTCGGCGGCACGCTCGAGGCCAGGTGTGCCGTTCCCGCGGCCCTCGAGCCGGTCGGACGACAGGAACCGCACATGCGCCATGTACCGGGCCTCGTCAATCGCCCACGCGCCGAGTTCGATCGCGCAGGCGAACAGGAGGACGATGAGCATGCCGTTGCGGGACGCAGGCCGTCCGGCGCCGTGGATCACCATCACCCTTGAAGCGCGGTGTCCAGCCGCACACGATCTCGCGTGGACAGCGTGGGCACATCCACGTGCGCGATGCCGGATGGACCGAGCACGACGGGGAGCGCCGCCGCCCTTCGTGAGAGCTCTGGCTCCCGATCCTGGCGTACGGAGGCCGAGAAGGGGTCGGGAACGACGAAGGCGGAGATGCGACGTGGGGAGCGTGAGAGGGCTATCGACACGAGCCTGGCCGCCGCCCCGCCGAGCGTGCGCGGCCCCGGGGGCCAGAGCCGGACGATCCGATCGTCGAGCCGAAGAAGCGCGGGCGCGCTGAGGACACGGGTGGCGGCGCGGCCCCCGATGGCGGCCTCGTCCCAGGGCACGACCCACCCTCCGGGAGGCCGGCCCACGACCGCGAGCGAGACGTCGGCGGGGGAGCAGCCGGCTTCGAGCGCCGTCATGGCGGTCACCGCCGCGCGCAGCGCCTCGGGCGCCGACCCGAAGACCCGGCGCCGACCGATGCCGAGTTCGTGCACACCTCGCTCGACGAGCGCCAGCTGGCCGGCACCTGCGCAGATGATCGGCGCCCCCGGCGCCATCGCCGTCACCCGGCCGAGGAGAGCGAGTCCGGTGTCGCCGGCCCACTCCTCGGACGGCGGCCCGAAACGATCGGCAATCACGATGCAGGTGGCGCCGATGACGGCTGCCTCGTCCCCGGTCCCGGAGATGTGCGCGGAGTAGCCGTCGATGGGCGCCGCCTGCATCTGATCCAGCGCCTTGCCCGAGGCCGGACCCGCCGCGTCGTCCACGAGCACGATCGCGCGCACAACCCCCGCCGTCGCGCTCTGTCGCGCGACGGTGCCACCGAGGTCGCCGGCACCGAGGATCACCAGAGAAGACACAGGGTATTCTACCCACAGACATCTTCTGATCTCTTGATGTGGTGATCTGGCGATCGGAGGTTCCGAAGTGGTGATGTGGGATCTATCTTGTGATCTACCGATCTGTGCG
>CAZNOC010000080.1:7079-16329 GCA_964574545.1 uncultured Bifidobacteriaceae bacterium
GGACGACACCACTCGCGTGATGGGCGTCGTCTGCGACGTCCGCGATCCCGGATCGGCGGCGCGCGCGGTGCAGACGGCCGTCGAGCGCTACGGTGGGCTGGACGTGCTTGTCAACAACGCGGGCGTCGGGATGGGCGCGCCCGTGGCCGACCTGTCGAGCGAGGAATGGCACCGGATACTCGACACGAACCTGACCGGCGCCTTCAACTGCGCTCACGCGGCCATCCCGCATCTGCGCGCGCGGGGCGGCGGCTGGATCGTGAACGTGAGCAGTCTGGCGAGCACGAATCCGTTCCCCGGTGGCGCCGCGTACTGCGCATCGAAGGCCGGCCTGAACGCCTTCTCGGATGCGCTCATGCAGGAGGTCCGGCACGACGGTATCCGCGTCACGCTCGTGCTGCCCGGGTCGGTCGCCACGGAATTCTCGGGACGGCCGCCGGGGCAGGGCAGCGAGTGGAAGCTCCACGCCGAAGACGTGGCACAGGCCATCGTGGACCTGCTGGCGCATCCGCCGCGGAGCCTACCCAGCCGGATCGAGATCCGGCCGTCGCAACCGAAGAAGGGGTAGAGTCAGGCCTGCGTGGCCCGCAGCCACTCGTCAAGGTCAACGTTCCCGCCGGTCACGAGCACAACCACGTGGAGGCCTTCGACCGGGATCTTGCCCGCCAGTACGGCAGCGGTGGCCGCCGCGCCCGCGCCCTCGACGATCAGGTGTTCTTCGGCGGCCAGGCCCCGCATCGCGCGGGCGACCTCGTCTTCGGTCACCGTCACCACTCGGTCGATCGTCCGCCGAACGATCGGAAAGGTGATGCTGCCGGGCTCGAGGTTCCCGACGAGGCCGTCGGCCAGACTTTCGCGCCAGTCGATCTCCGTGATGCGGCCGCGTTCGAGGGACAGTGTGAAGGGCGCCGACGCTTCGACTTCGACGCCAATCACCGTGGCGTTCGGCGCGGCCGCTTCCATGGCGACGCCCACACCGGCGCCGAGCCCGCCGCCGCCGAGCGGCACCACGACGATGTCCGCGCCGGGACACTCCTCGACGATCTCGAGGCCCACGGTGCCCGCGCCGGCAATCACGTCGGCGTGGTTGTAGGGCGAGATGTAGGTGGCGCCCTCACGTGAGGCGCACTCGCGGGCGGCACGCTCCGCGTGGTCGTAATCCCCGGCGTCGGTCCGCAGGTCCGCGCCGTGCCGCCGGATGGCTGCCAGCTTCGTGTCGGGCGCCGATGCGGGGGTGAACACGATGCACCGCAGGCCCTCCTGCTCCGCGGCCCAGGCCATCGCCCGTCCGTGGTTGCCGGCCGACGCCGTCACAATCGGCGGGTGATCGCGGCCCGCGCGTTCGACGAGCGCGCGCACGGCGTTAAGGGCGCCGCGTGCCTTGAAGGAGTGGGTCACCTGGAGCGATTCGAGCTTGAGCCAGACCCCGCCGTTTCCGGCGGCCGACAACCATGGAGACGGCGCGAGCGGCGTGCGTCGCACGTCGGTACTGAGGCGGTGGCGGGCCGCGACGATGTCGTGGAAGGTCGGGAGTGCCGGTGTGGTGATCATGTCCGGGGTCCCGCCCGGCCCTCGTCTCGGGCGAGCAGTTCCGGCAGTTTCAGGACAAAAGCCGAGCGAGCCATGATCTCGTCCACCCCCGCGGCGCGCGCCGCGTTCACCGTGTCGGTGTCGACATGCGACACGAACCCGACGATCACCGTGGACGCCAACGACGGGTCTGCCTTGATCTCTGCGGTTACGCGAAGCGGGGACAGCCGGGTGGCATTCAGGTCCGCGATGACGAACGCGGGAGCGTGGTCGTGAATCAGGCTCACGGCGGCCTCCGGTGACGCGACAAACCGCACGTCCGCGCCCACGCCGCGGGCCGCGGCCTGGATGCGCGATCGGAACATCAGATCGTCAACGATCGCCACGATCACGGTGCATCCCCCAAGCCTGCTATTCTAGTCCGGCGAGCCGCCGGCCCGGCCCGCCAACAGCTGAGAGCTGGGAGCCGGGAAACCATCGTCATTCCATCGACAACCGTGATCATCGAAATCGCTGCTGCTCCTCCCTTCCTCACCAACGGATTCGTGCTGGCCTGCGAGCGCACTCGCGCCGGTGTGATCGTCGATCCCGGTGATGCCGTCGATGAACTCCTGGCCGCCGTGAAGGCGCACCAGGTGAGGGTCGAGGCCATCCTGCTGACGCACGCCCACGTGGACCACGTGTCGGGCGTCGCACGCGCGAAGCGCGCGCACGCGGTGCCGGTCTGGCTGCACAGAGACGATCTCTTCCTCTATGACAACGCCGTGGCGCACGGCGCCCTGTTCGGGCTCGACGTAGAGGCTCCGCCTCCCGTGGACCGGCACTACGACGTCGCGGTCCCATTCACGTTTGGCGACTACGAGGTCCACGTGCTGCACACGCCTGGTCATTGCCCCGGCGGCGTCTGCCTCCGGGCAGGGCGCAAGGGTGAGCCCGGCATGGACCTGTTCGTAGGCGACACGCTCTTTGCAGGCTCGATCGGCCGTACGGACCTGCCGGGCGGCCACTACGAGACGCTGATGCACTCGATTACCCGCGTGCTGTTGCCTCTCGGCGACGAGGCGCGGGTCTACCCAGGCCACGGGCCAGAAACGACGATTGGACAGGAACGCCGCACGAACCCGTTCATTCTGGAGTGGCTGTCTCAGGGGGAGTGAACGGTGGACGGGGGACGGTGGACGGTGGCGAGCGAATAGCGAACAGCGAATAGCGAACAGCGAATACCGAACAGCGAATACCGAATCGCGAATAGTGCTAACAGCGAATGGCGACGAGCGGCTCAATGTGGATCTTGCGCACGACTGACGACCCCGAACCGTTGATGTTCCGCCTGTTGCCGGGTGCCGTCAAGACGATCGGCCGCGCCGCGCGGGCCGACTTCATCGTAGACCGCGCCCTCGTGTCGCGGCTGCACTGCCGGCTGACGCTCAGCGCTGCCGGAACGCTGCTGCTCGAGGATCTCGAGAGCACCAACGGCACATTCCTGAACGGCGAGCGCGTCACACGGACGCCGGTGTCGCCCGGAGACATGATCAAGGTCGGCCGCGTGGAGTTCGTCGTGGAGCAATCCGGAGATCACCAGATAGATCAGAAGATCCACAGCTAGATCGCAACATCCCCAGATCGCCACATCCAGATCACCACATCACCACACCCACATCACCACATCGCCAGATTCCCGGAACCCCCCTCTCTCCCGGTTCGTAACTAGTCGAGAGAGCCGGAGGGGCCTGCCCGATGCGAAAGTCCAGGAAGCTGACCGTTGCCGTGGTGGTGGCCGTTGTGGCCGGTGCCGGCGTGTACGGCATCTCGACGCTCAACGGCGCGTCCACCACGTTCGACAGTTCGCGCCTTGCCACGGCGGAACATGGCACGATGACGCGCTCGGTGGTCGCCACGGGCAAGGTCGAACCCGTCGCCAAGGTCGAAATCAAGTCCAAGGCCAACGGGATCATCGAGCGCCTGCTCGTCGAGGTGGATCAGAAGGTAGTGGCCGGTCAGGTGCTGGCCGAGCTCGACAAGGAGAGCCTGACGGCCAGGCTCCGCGAAGCCCGTGCCAACCTCGAGGCGGCCCGTGCCGCGCTCAGTGGGGCCGAGGCGCAGGCCGCCAAGAACGAGATCGAGGCCGAGTCGCCGGACGTCGACTTCGCGCGGTCCGGCTATGAGCGCGCGAAGCAGCTGCACGCGCAGCAACTGGTGTCACAGGACACGCTCGAAGAGGCGAAGAGCCGCTACGAGCAGGCGGTCAACCGGCAGCGCGCCGCGGGGTCGCAGCTCCTGGTCAGCCGCGCCCGCATCACCGAGGCGCAGGCGCAGGTCGCCCAGGCGCAGGCCGCCGTCGATCGCGCCCAGGAGGAACTGGCCAACGCGACGATCAAGGCGCCGATCGACGGCACCGTGCTCACGCGGGACGTCGAGATTGGCAGCCCCGTGTCGTCCATCCTCAACATGGGCGCCAACGCGTCGGCCGTGATGACGATCGGCGACATCGAGCGCGTGTTCGTGCGCGGCCGCGTGGACGAGGCCGACATCGGCGTCGTGCGTCTCGGCATGCCGGCGCGGATCACCACCGAGAGCTTCCGCGACAAGGTGTTCCAGGGACGCGTCACGCAGATTTCACCGATCGGCGTCGAGCGCGACAACGTCACCACGTTCGAGGTCGAGGTCTCGATCGAGAACCCCGGGCAGGAGCTGAAGGCCAACATGTCGGCCAACGCCGAGGTCATCCTCGAAGAGCGCGAGCAGGCGCTGATCGTTCCGGAGGCGGCCATCACCTACGACCCGGACCGCAACGCCTTCGTGGACATCGCGGACCCCGGCGCCGAGGGCGGCCGCCGCCGTGTGCCGGTCGCCACCGGCATCAGCAACGGCACCCGTACCGAGATCACCGACGGACTCCAGCCCGGCGACCGGGTGGTACTACCGGGGTGATGGGAGAGGCGCTTCGCTGTCAGCGCTCGGCTGCCGGCTTCCAGCTCCCAGCGCCGATAGCCGATAGCCGATAGCCGACAGAAGTTCATGCGAGAAGCCCTCACCCAGGCGGTCGAGAACCTGCGCGCCAACAAGCTGCGCAGCTTCCTGACGATGTTCGGCATCCTCTGGGGCATCATCGCCGTCGTCGTGCTCTCGGCCACGGGCGAGGGGTTCCGGCGGGGCAACCAGCACGTCCTCGAGGAACTCGGCAAGAACATCGCCATCGTCTGGGGCGGACGGACGACCATCCAGGCCGATGGCCAGCGCGCGGGCCGCCGCATCCTGCTGACGCTGGACGACGCGGAGGCCATCCGCCGGGAGTCGCCGCTCGTGGCCGTCGTGAGCCCCGAGCTCAATCGTGGCGGGCTGCAGGTCAAGAGCCTCCACAACGCCGCGGCGCTCAGCGTCCATGGCATCCAGCCGCAGTACCAGGAGATCCGCACAATCGACATCGAGCGGGGCCGTGCGTTCGGGCGGCCCGACGAGGACGAAGCCAGGCGGGTCGCCATCGTCGGCGCCGACGCGTGGCAGCAGCTCTTCGGATCGACCGACGGCCTGCATCAGATCGTCCAGATCAACGGCCTGCCGTACACGGTGATCGGAAAGATCCGAAAGAAGGATCAGGACAGCAACTACTCGGGCCCCGACAACGACAAGGTGTTCGTGCCGTTCGCCGCGATGGCGCGCGACTTCCCGCGGCCCGACGTGCCCAGAGGCGTCGTGTCCCAGATCATCGTGGCGCCGCATCCGTGGGTGGTGGCAGAACTGCCGGCCGTCCTCGACGCGCGGACGGGCCGCATTCAGGACATCAACTGGCCTCTGGAGCGCGACGTGCGCCGGGTCCTGGCCGAGCGCCACGGCTTCGACCCCGAAGACCGGGACGCACTGGCCATGTGGGATACCTCGCTCGAAAGCCTCATGTTCGGCCGGATGGTCGATGCCATGCGCCAGTTCTTCACCATCGTCGGCCTGGTGACGCTCGGCCTGGGTGGGATCGGCGTCATGAACATCATGCTTGTGGCCGTGCGGGAGCGGACGCGCGAGATTGGCGTCCGGAAGGCGCTCGGCGCCACGACACGGGTCATCGAGCGCCAGTTCTTCCTCGAGGGCTTCTTCCTGACGATGTTGAGCGGGACGATTGGCTTTGCCGTGGCCGTGGGGCTGTGCCAGCTGATCAACCTTGCGCCGATGCCCGAACGCTTCAAGGGGATGATCATCACGTGGGACGCCGGTACCTTCGCGCTGGTGGTCCTCGTGGTCATCGGGATCGTCACTTCCACCTATCCGGCCCGCCGTGCGGCCCAGTTGCCGCCCGTCGAAGCCCTCCGCTTCGAGGTCTGACATGACGTCGAAGCCCGCACTCTTCGAACGCACGCGCATCGGCGTCCGTCGCGCCTCGACGTCCCGGGGGTCCGCATCGATGCAGGTGCTCAGGGAGGTCGTGCGCGAGGCAGTCACCGGTCTGGCCCGCAATCGCGTCAGAGCCGCGCTTGCCATGCTGGGCATCTCATGGGGGATCGTCTCGGTGGTCGTGCTCCTGGCGTACGGGAGCGGACTGCACGAGGCCCTGACGCGCGGATTCCGGGGGGCGTTCGGCGACGCCGTGGTGATCGTGTGGCCCGGCCAGACGAGCCTGCAGGCGGGTGGGGAACGCGCGGGCAGGCGCGTGCGCCTCAACACGGCCGACGTCCTGGCCGTGGCCGACGTCCCGTTCGTCAAGCACGTGAGCCCGGAGTTCACGCGCGACTTCCCGGTGACGTGGGGCACGAAGCAGGGGTCGTTCCTCATCCGCGGCGTCTCGCCCGAGTACGCCTTGATGCGCAGCCAGGGCGTAGCGGCGGGCCGGTTTCCCGACCACGAGGACCTGCGGCTGCAGCGCAGGGTGGCATTCCTCGGGAGCGAGGTGGCCCGCAAGATGTTCGGCAACGTGCCGCCCGTCGGCCAGCGCATTCGCGTTGGCGGCATGGCGTTCGAGGTGGTCGGCGTCCAGCGCGAGAAGGTCCAGCTCTCGAACTACCTGAGGCCGGACCGTCAGTCGATCTTCATCCCCTACACGGCGGCCGGGCAGCTCTGGAACACCGAGTTCACGACGGTGATGGTCTACCAGGCCGTTGACGCCAGCAAGGAAGAGCAGGCCACCGCGGGTGTGAAGGATCTGCTCGGCCGGCGTCTGCGTTTCGATCCGGGGGACGACCGGGCGCTCCGCATGTTCGGATCCACCCAGACCGCGGAGATTACCGCCGGCATCTCGACGGGCCTGCAGCTCGTACTCGGCTTCATCGGGATCCTCACGCTCGCCATTGGCGGCATCGGCGTGATGAACATCATGTTCGTCTCCGTGACCGAGCGCACGCGCGAGATCGGCGTCAGAAAGGCGCTCGGCGCGCGCCGGAGCGCAATCCTGCTCCAGTTCCTGCTCGAAGGACTCGTGACGACGATCGCCGGCGGGGCGGCGGGGGTACTGGTGTCGTGGCTGCTGGTGATGGCGTTCAGCCCCCGGCCGTTTCTCTCGGAACTGCTCGATGACGCCACCAGAACGGCAGACATCCATCTCGTGCTCTCGTTGGAGCTGCTGGCGGTGTGTGCCGGTATCCTGATGGTCGTGGGCCTCGTCAGCGCGCTCGTGCCTGCGATGCGCGCCTCGCGGCTCGATCCGATCGAGGCACTCAGGTACGAGTAGGCGCCCACCGCACCCGCCTTGACAGGCTCCCCGGTCGGGCGTAGCCTTCGCTCTCCACAGGTCGGTTCTTCCTTGCGCCAGGGTGCGCCGATCGTTCTCGTTCGAGTGTAGCGCCAGTGCCGCTACCCGGGAGGTCGATCATGCGAACTCGGTTGACAACGACATTGATGGCGGCGGCGCTTGCCGGCGCCTGTACGGGACATGTGCAGACGCCGACCGCGCCCGGTGCGGTCTCCATACCGATCGTGGTGCAGTCGGCTCAGCACGCCGGCGCGGCCCACAACTACCGCACACACCTCACAGGAGGCGAGGAAGTGCCGGCCAATGCCTCGAGGGCGCAGGGCCAGGCGATCTTTCAGTTGAGCGACGACGGCACGGCGCTCAGCTACAAGCTCATCGTCGCGAACATCCAGAACGTCACGCAGGCGCATATCCATCTCGCGCCCGCCGGCTCGAACGGACCGGTCGTGGTGTGGCTGTATCCTTCGGCCCCGCCGGCGATGCTCATTCCCGGGCGGAGCCAGGGAGTGCTCAACGAAGGCGTCATCACGGAGGCGCAGCTCATGGGCCAGCTTGCCGGGCAACCCCTGTCGAGCCTCCTGGCCGACATGCAGGCGGGCAACGCCTACGTGAACGTACACACCAGCCAGTTCCCTCCCGGCGAGGTGCGCGGCCAGATTCGCTGAGAGGACGGGGCCCGAGTTGCCCGTCTGGAGAAAGGGAGTGGGTCAGGCTTCGCCTGACCCACTCGTCCCCGATCGGAGGGGGAGGGCCGATCGAGAAGCGGCTACGAGTAGAAGGACTCGTTGGACGTGCCGCCGTGTGTCTGTTCGAAACTGCTGCGTTCCCGCCCCGAGCTCGTTCTCGGGGTCCACGTCCGCCGTTCCGGCTGCCACGGAGGCAGCGGCTGCGGGACTTCCGTGCGTCCGCGCCGGTACCACACCACCTGCAGTGCCGCCCAGAGCAGAAAGACCGCCCACCCTGCCTTCACCGGCAGCGAGAACGCGCCGGCCAGCATCAGCAGCTGGTCCATCACGGCACCCACGTGAACTCCTTCCCGGCGACCAGCGAGTAGCGGGTCAGCAGCGCCTCGAAGATTGGCGCCCGCGCGCTCTCTCGAGCCATGGCGGCGCGCAGCGCCTGATCGAGATCCGTGTGCTCGTCCTGATCGAGCACGAGGATGATCACGACGCGGCGCTGGTCGGATGTGTCTGGGGTGCCGCCCGTCGAGACATGGTGGCCGACGTTCAGCTTGCGGATCGGCACCGGCTTCGACAACGCCTGGCGAACCCATACCGCGATCTGCTCGGCGCGCCGTGCCGCGCGCCGCTCTTCGGCCAGCCGCCCAGCCTCCGCTGAGAGCCCCGCAGGGAGTTCCTCCGAGCTGGCGCCGACGCAGATGATCTCGTGCGCCTGGTTGAGCACCGCCTTCATCTCGTCGGTGAAGCGGGGCCAGCCGCTCCCGGCTTCGAGCTGGTCGTACGAGCTGAGACGCCACCGGAACTCGTCGGTGAACAGCAGGATGCGGAACGAGGCCCGGCGTCCCATCGCGTCCTCGGCATGCCGGACGATGACGTCACGGGTCACTTCGGGCGGTGTCGGGGCAGGCACGCGGTAGATGTCGCTGGCGGTCGCGACCACCAGCAATCCTCCGAACACGGCGAGCCCCAGCGAGGACACCGTCCACAGCGCGGCGGCCGTCCTGGACCCCCACCGCCGCTTTGCGCCTTGCGCGTCGGTCCCCGTCACGATGTGCCCTGCCTCATCACCGCTGTCCACTGCACGATCGTCGCCAGATCGATCGCGTTGTTTCGGTGTGCAGTGATGCGCATTTATGGGTTGATTCGAGCGCTCGGCACGTCTGTGTTGTCTCGGAATTTGGCAGTGTGGACAGGATCTGTCAGGTCCACTCGGCAGCCGGGCCTTGCAGAGTGCGGCGAGCCCGCGTTCTAATGCCCGCGGTACCGCCATGAATCCACGACCCCTTTTGGCGCTTGCGATCACCGGCCTGGCCCTGTCGGGCCTGCTGGGCGCGCAGGTACCCGAGCGCTACGACCTTGTGATCCG
>CAZNOC010000081.1:0-16226 GCA_964574545.1 uncultured Bifidobacteriaceae bacterium
GGGTTTGGGCGGGTTCGGGCAGGTTCGGGCGGGTTCCGGGGGGTTCAGCTCCGGGGCACGAAGCGCCTGCCGTCGATGCGCCAGCCGCCGTCCAGGATCATTCCGATCGCCTCCGGATAGAGCCGATGCTCCTCCGGCAGGATCCGGGCGGCAAGCGTCTCCGGGGTGTCGCCGGAGAGCACCGTGACGGGCGCCTGCAGGACGATCGGGCCGGCATCGAGCGCCGCGTTGACGAAGTGCACGGTCACGCCGCTGACCTTTACGCCGTGCGCGATCGCCTGCCGCTGCGCATCGATACCCGGAAACGACGGCAGCAACGACGGATGGATGTTCAGGATCGCGTCTGGAAAGGCATCGACGAACACGGGACCGAGGAGCCGCATGAACCCCGCGAGGCAGACCAGGCCCACCTCCCTGGCGCGCAACTCGGCCACCAGCGCGCGGTCGTAATCCTCGCGAGACGAAAACGCCCGATGATCCAACACCGCCGCAGGGACGCCAGCCCGCCGGGCGCGCTCCAGGCCGTAGGCGTCCGCCTTGTTCGAAATCACCACGGCGACAGTCGCGTCGAGGCACCCGTCATCGATCGCGTCGAGGATCGCCTGCAGATTGGATCCGCGGCCCGAGACGAGGACGCCGAGCCTCCGGGTCATGCGTAAGCCACTTCGTTGACGCCCGGGACGATCTCGCCGATCGTCACCGGCGACTCGCCAGTAGCGGCCAGTTCCGACGACACACGACCCGCCTCCTCCGGCGACACCACCAGGATCAGCCCGATGCCCATGTTGCAGGCACGCCACATGTCCGCGTCAGGCACGCCGCCGGATGCCTGCAGCCACTGGAAGAGCGGCGGCACCGTCCACGCGTCGCGGCGCACCCTCGCGCCGAGACCCTCAGGACACACGCGCGGGAGGTTGTCCGTGATTCCGCCGCCGGTGATGTGCGCCATGCCCTTGACGAGGCCCCGCCCGAGCAGCGGGCGCACGGCGTTCAGATACGAGCGATGCGGCCGCAACAACGCCGCGCCAACCGTCTCCCCGAGCTCGGCCACGTGGCTGCCCACCGTGAGCCCCAGGCGATCGAACACGATCTTCCGCGCCAGCGAGTACCCGTTTGTGTGCAGCCCGGTCGAGGGCAGGCCGACGAGCTGGTCACCCGCCTGGATCCGGCTTCCATCGACGAGCGCGTCGCGGTCGACGGCGCCCACGATGAACCCCGCGACATCGTACTCGCCATCGGCGTAGAAGCCGGGCATCTCGGCGGTCTCGCCGCCAAGCAGCGCGCATCCGTTCTCCCGGCAGGCATGCGCGAGGCCGGTGACGATCTGCTCGGCGACGTCCGGCGACAGGCGGCCGGTCGCGAGGTAGTCGAGGAAGAACAGCGGCACCGCCCCCTGCACGAGGATGTCGTTGACGCAGTGGTTCACAAGGTCGATCCCAATCGTCCGGTGCTCGTCGGCGAGGAACGCCACCTTCAGCTTGGTCCCCACGCCATCGGCGCTCGACACGAGGACGGGATCACGCCACCCGGCGTCGGCAAGGCTGAAGAGCCCGCCAAAGGATCCGATCTCGGAAAGCACGCCCGCAGTGAAGGTCGATCGCGCCAGGCTCTTGATCCGGCGGACGGTTTCGTGGCCCGCGTCGATGTCGACGCCGGCAGCCTTGTAGTCGATGGGGGGATTGGGTGAGGGCATGACGGGGATCAGGGATCAGGGATCAGGGATCAGGGACCAGGGACCAGGGATCGGGGGATCATCAGAAGTCCAGCGCCGTGATCAGCTCCTCGCACAGGGCTCGCGTCGGGGAGCCCTCCGCGGCCTGCCAGTACGTGCGGCGTACTTCGACGAAGAAGCGTTCCTCCGCAAGGTGCTCCTCGAGCATGTCGAATCCCTCCGCCAGCAGGCTGATGGCGTCGGCCCGCGCCGGGTGACGCTCGAGTTCCGACAGCATGAGTGGGGTGTTGCGGAGCGCCACCAGCCCGAGCGCCAGCGCGATCGGGGCACGGACCGGATCCTGGGACGGAAGACCGACGGTGAAGAGCGTGCCGAGCGCGTCCGTGCTGCCGTGCACGGCGATCGCGCCAAGCCCGGCGGCCGCGCCCCGCAGCAGTTCCTGATACCCCGGGTTCCGATCGGCGAACTCGAGCGTCCGGCGCAGGTAGCCCAGGTGCGAACCGCAGTTCACGCCGAGCAGGCAGATGGCGGCCGCAATTGCCGGCTGGTGCTCGCGAACGGCCGTGCGCTGCAGGGCCGCCAGCGTCTCGAGCGACCGCTTGTCGCCAATCTTCCCCAACGCCATCGCCGCATCGTCCTGCAGCGGGCCATCGAGGTTGGCCACGTCGGTGAGCGGTCCGACCGCGTCGGCCCACTTGTAGTCGCCGAGCGCGTCGATCACGGTGCTGCGGAAGAAGTCCACGCCGCGCGTCACGTCGCGGAGGAGCGCGGCTTTGACACGCGGGTCCTCGGGCGTGGTGGCCAGCGCTCGGACCAGCGCGGGACGGACGAACTCGCCCTCCTCCTTCTCGAGCGCCGCGAGCAGGCGCGTCACCATCTCGGGGCTCCGGTGGTGCTCGAAGTACCCGTAGGCCACCTCGCGCAGGCGGTCGTGCGGGGACTCGAGCGCCGCCAGCATCGCGTCCCGGGTGCGTGGGTCCTGGAACCCCGTCAACAGGACCAGGGCTTTGAAGCGCACGTAGCCGTCCCCGTGGCCCTCGAACGCCTCGACGAGCGCGGGCACGGCCTGGCGCGCCTCGGTGCGCCGCACCGTCCGCGCCGCCGTCATCCGTGTGTCGTAGTCGAGATCGCCCAGCTGATCGATCGCCGCGAGCAACGTCTCGTGCGCGACCTCGGAGGGGCCGCGCTCCTGTGCCTCACCGAGCGAGCCGGACGCCACGAACAGCACGAGGGCCAGGGCGGTCGCCATACCTCGACCGAGCCTGCGCGGCCGGATCGCCTCGGTCACGAGACCGTCTCCGGTTCCTCAATCACGCGCAGCGGGATGGCATCGCGGTCCAGCTTGAGGGTGAGCTGCAGGTAGGCGTGCTCGTCCTGGGGGAAGGCCACGGGATACTGCCCCGTGTAGCAGGACGTGCAGTATGAGGCGCCCTGCGCCGTCACCGACGACAGCATGCCCTCCATGCTGAGATAGCCCAGCGAGTCCGCCGCCACGTACTTGCGGATCTCCTCGAGGTTGTGCGTCGCGGCGATGAGCTCGCTCCGGCGAGGCGTATCGACGCCGTAGAAGCAGGGTGAGACGGTGGGCGGGCAGCTGATGCGGAGGTGCACCTCGGCGGCGCCGGCCGCGCGTACCATCTTCACGATCTTCCGGCTCGTGGTGCCGCGCACGATCGAGTCGTCGATCAGCACGACCCGCTTGCCGGCCAGGATGCTCCGCACCGGGTTGAGCTTCACCTTCACGCCGAAGTGGCGGATCGACTGCGCGGGCTCGATGAACGTCCGGCCGACGTAGTGGTTGCGGATCAGGCCGAACCGCATCGGGATCCCGGCCTCCTCGGCATAGCCGATTGCCGCGCACACACCGGAGTCCGGAATCGGGACGATCACATCGGCGGGCACGCCCGTCTCGCGGGCCAGGGCCCTCCCCAGGTTCGTCCGCACCTCGTTCACGCTCTGGCCGAACACCTCGCTGTCGGGACGCGCGAAATAGACGTGCTCGAACACGCAGTGCGCCAGCCGCGCGGGCGGGAACGGTTTGAACGATCGCAGTCCTTCCGGGCCGATCACGACCACCTCGCCCGGTTCGACATCACGCAGGTAGGTGGCGCCCACCAGATCCATCGCGCACGTCTCCGAGCACACGACCCACGCGTCGCCCAGCCGTCCCAGGGCGAGCGGACGGAACCCGTGCGGGTCGCGCGCCGCCACGAGGTGATCACGGGTGATCATGGCGAACGAGAACGCCCCGCTCAGCTGCGAGATCGATTCGATCACCGCGTCGGGCAGCGTGGATGCCTTGGCGCGCGCATAGAGATGCAGCACGACCTCGGTGTCGCTGTTGGTCTGGAAGATCGATCCCTGCCGGACCAGCTCGTCCCTCAGCTCGCGCGCGTTGACGATGTTCCCGTTGTGGCAGAGGCCGAACTGACCGTGGACGCAGTCGATGAGGAAGGGCTGGGCATTGGCGAGCTTGCTCTCGCCGGCCGTCGAGTAGCGGGTGTGGCCAATGGCGAGGTGCCCGGGCAGCGTGGCCAGGGCGGTCTCGGTGAAGATCTCGGCCACGTAGCCCATCTGGCGCACCGTGCGGACCACCGTGCCGTCGGCGGCGGCAATCCCGGCGCTCTCCTGTCCGCGATGCTGGAGCGCGTAGAGCCCCAGATAGGCGAGGTTCGCGGCCTCCGCGTGGCCGTAGATGCCGAAGACGCCGCATTCGTCCTTGAACTTGTCGAACATCGGGTCTCCCGGGTTGCTCCCTGGCGGGAGCGTTCCAGCTCCACGCTCGGCACGCCTAGTGTCTCGTCTCCGAAGTCTTGTTGCATTCGGCTCGCGCTGCATCCCGGCCGGCGGCGTTACTCCTCGTTCGAATACGCCCAGTATGCTCACTCGTCGTGCCTTGCCGGCCGGGCGCATCGCGACCCTCGATGCTAACAAGACTTCGGAGACGAAACACTAGCGCGCGCGAGCCATTCGCCGTTCGATGGCCGTCGCCCAGCGTGCTTGGGCCTCCGCCACGGTTGTATCGATCGCGGTCTGTCCCTCCACCGCGAATACGAGGCGGTCCCCGCCCGTCCGGCCGGCGTCGCGCGCGGTGACACCGGCGGCCGCGGCGCGCGACAGGACCGCGTCCAGTGACGCGGGATCCACCGATACGACGATCCGGGACGCCGACTCGCCGAACAGCGTCGCGTTGACGGCGAAGGCGCCAGGGCCCTCGACCGCCGGCACATCCAGTGTGGCGCCGATCCCCCCGGTGTCGAAGGCGCATTCGGCCACCGCGACCGCAAGGCCGCCTTCGGAGCAGTCGTGCGCGGACTGCACGAGGCCGGCGCGGACCAGGGCGACGATCAGGCGCTGGAGCGCGCGCTCGGCCTCGAGGTTCAGTGCCGGCGGCGCGCCGACCACGCGGCCGTGCAGCCGCGCGACGTACTCGCTGCCGCCGAGCTCTCCCCGATTATCGCCCAGCAGCACGATGTGCGCGCCCGCCGATTGGAACTGGCGGGTCACGGTGCGGCTGGCATCCTCGAGCAGCCCCACGACGCCCAGCACGGGCGTCGGGTAGATCGCGCGCCCCTCGGTCTCGTTGTAGAGACTGACGTTTCCCCCGGTGATCGGGATGTCGAGGGCGCGGCAGGCGTCGCCGATGCCTCGCACGGCCTCGCCGAACTGCCACATGATCTCGGGACGCTCGGGGTTGCCGAAGTTGAGGTTGTTGGTGCCGCCGATGGGCTCGGCGCCCACCACGGCGACGTTGCGGGCCGCTTCCGCGACGGCCAGCATCGCGCCCCTGTACGGGTCGAGATAGCAGAAGCGCCCGTTGCCATCCACCGACACCGCCAGGCCCCGCGTCGACCCCTTGAGACGCACCACGCCCGAGGCCGTCCCCGGCTGCGCAATGGTGTTCGTGCCGACGGTGTGATCGTACTGGTGGTACGCCCAGCGCTTGCTGGCGATGATGGGAGAATCCAGCAGGGCCTCGAACGCCTCCTGCGCCGGCACGGGATCGCCGATGGTTTCGAGCGGCAGCCGCTGCACGTCTCGCTGCCAGGCAGGCTCGCGCATGGGACGACGGTAGACCGGCGCCTCATCCGTGAGCGCGACGGCCGGCACGTCCGCCACGAGCGTTCCGTGGTCGTGAATGCGAACACGGCCCGTGGTGGTCACATGTCCGATGCGCACGGCGTGCAGATCCCACTTCTCGAAGACGGCCTCCACCTCGGGCTCGCGTCCCGCGTGCACGACCATCAGCATCCGCTCCTGCGATTCCGACAGCATCGTCTCGTACGGCGTCATGCCGGCCTCGCGCTGGGGCACGTGCATGACGTCCACGTCCATGCCGCAGCCGCCGCGCGCGCTCATCTCGGAGGTGGCGCAGGTGAGGCCCGCGGCCCCCATGTCCTGGATGCCGACGAGCGCGCCGGTCTTCTGGACCTCGAGGCAGGCTTCCATCAGGAGCTTCTCCATGAAGGGGTCGCCCACCTGCACCGCCGGCCGCTTCTCGGCCGAACTCTCGTCGAACTCCGCCGACGCCATCGTCGCGCCGTGGATGCCGTCGCGGCCCGTCTTCGCGCCGACGTAGTAGACGGGGTTGCCCTCGCCGCCGGCGTTGCCCCTGATGATTTCGTCGTGGCGCGCGAGGCCCAGGCACAGCACGTTCACCAGCGGGTTGCCGGCGTAGACCTCGTCGAACACGATCTCCCCGCCGATGGTGGGGATGCCGATGCTGTTGCCGTAGCCGCCGACCCCGGCCACCACGCCTTCGAAGATGCGGCGCGCGAGAGGCTCGTCGAGCGACCCGAAGCGCAGGGCATTGAGCAGCCCGACGGGCCGGGCGCCCATCGTGAAGATGTCGCGAATGATGCCCCCGACGCCCGTCGCGGCGCCCTGGTAGGGTTCGATGAACGACGGATGGTTGTGCGACTCGATCTTGAAGACCGCGGCCATCCCCTCTCCGATGTCCACCGCGCCGGCATTCTCGCCCGGGCCCTGCAGCACGCGGGGACCGGTTGTGGGCAGCGTCTTCAAGTGCACGCGCGAGCTCTTGTAGGAGCAGTGCTCCGACCACATCACCGAGAACAGCCCGAGTTCGAGCAGGTTCGGCTCGCGCCCGAGCAGGGCGGTGATGCGCTGGTATTCGTCGGGGGTGATCCCGTGGCGTTCGAGGACGGAGGAATCGATGGTGGTCATTGCTGGGACGAGAGCAGGAACCTGACGGCGATGATGACGTCGATGGCGGCCACCGCGATGAAGACGCCGGTCAGCAGGCCGCGCACCTCCTCGCCGACGGGCAGCAACCCCGTGTAGGTCAGGATGGCGGCCGCAGCCATCGTCACGGCGCCGGCGACCAGCGCCATGCCGGCCACGTGGCGGCTTCGGGCAGCCTGCGCGGGTGAACGTGTCGGGCGACTCATCGGCAGCCTCAACGAGCCACGGCCGCGCCCGGCCGTGCGAGAAACAGGCCGTCGCGGATCGCCTGCGCGGCCGACGCCAGCACCACCCGTCCGTCGTCGCTGCCGAGCGGGGCCTCGCAGGCCCGCTCGGGATGCGGCATCAGGCCGACGACGTTTCGGGCCTCGTTGCAGATGCCGGCGATGTTGTGGACCGATCCGTTGGGATTGGCCGCCTCGGTCGCCTGGCCGCCGGCGTCCGTGTAGCGGAAGATCACCTGCCGGTTGGCCTCGAGCGCGGCCACGACCTCGGGCGGCGCATAGTAGTTGCCCTCGCCGTGAGCAATCGGCAAACGCAGCACCTGACCCGGCGCGCAGCCTGCCGTGAACGGTGTGTCCACCTGCTCCACGCGCACCGGAACGAACTCGCAGTGGAACTTGATGCCACGGTTCCGCACCATCGCTCCGGGCAGCAGCCCGGCTTCGAGCAGCACCTGGAATCCGTTGCAGATGCCGAGCACCGGACCGCCGCGGGCGGCGAAGTCTTCCACCGCGCCCATGATCGGCGAGAAGCGCGCGATGGCGCCGGTGCGCAGGTAGTCGCCGTGCGCAAACCCACCAGGAAGGATCACGGCGTCGGCCTCGCCAAGCTCCGTGTCCTTGTGCCAGACGAGCGACGCCTGCTCGCCGATGACGCGCGCGGCGTCCGCGGCGTCGCGGTCGGAGTTGGACCCGGGAAAGACGACGACAGCGAACTTCATCGCGTTCGACCTCCAGGATCGGCCAGGTACGGCAAACCGATCACGACTCGATCAGCTCCACGCGGTAGCTTTCGATCACGGGGTTGGCCAGCAGCTTGTCGGCCATCTCCGTGACCCGCGCCCTGGCGGTGGCGGCTTCGCCACCCTCGAGCTCCACCTCGAAGAACTTCCCCTGGCGGACGTCCTTCACATCGTCGTAGCCGAGCGACAACAGCGCATCCGCGACGACGCGCCCCTGCGGATCGAAGACCGACGGCTTGAGCGTCACATACACGCGCGCACGCATTCGTTTTCCCCTCTGCCTGCCTACGATCCGAACACCCGAGCGCACACCGCGTCGACGTTCCGGAGTTGATCGTCGAGGTCGAACGCCTTCCGCACCTCGTCGGCGGTCAGCACGCCCATCACGTCCCCATCGGCGAGGAGCAGCGCCTCGAAGTCCGCCTGCTCGTGGAACGACCGCATGGCGTTGCGCTGGACCCACTCGTACGCCTGCTCTCGCGAGATCCCCCGCCTGGCCAGCTCGAGCAGCACCTGTCCCGAGAACACGACGCCTCGCGACCGATCCAGATTCTCCCGCATCCGCTCGGGATACACGACCATGCCCGCGACGATGCGGGTGAAGCGGCGGAGCATGTGATCGAGCGCGATGAAGCTGTCGGGCAGGATGACGCGCTCGACCGAACTGTGCGAGATGTCCCGCTCGTGCCAGAGCGCGACGTTCTCGAAGGCGGCGCCGGCGTTGGCGCGGACGACGCGGGCCAGACCCACGATCTGCTCGCAGCCGATCGGATTGCGCTTGTGGGGCATGGCCGAGGACCCTTTCTGGCCCTTGGCGAACGGCTCTTCGACTTCTCCGATCTCCGTCTTCTGGAGGCCGCGGATCTCGAGCGCGAACTTCTCCAGCGACGCGGCGGTGATGGCGAGCGCCGCCATCAGCTCGGCGTGGCGGTCGCGTTGAATCACCTGGGTCGAGATCGGGGCGGCCTCGAGCCCCAGCCGCCGGCAGACGTCGGCTTCGATCGGGGGATCGAGGTGCGCGAAGGTGCCCACGGCACCGGAGATCTTGCCAACGCGCACGGTCTCGCGTGCCCGCACGATGCGCGCGATGTCGCGCTGGATCTCCGCGTACCAGAGCGCCAGCTTCAACCCGAACGTCATCACCTCGGCATGGACGCCGTGGGTGCGGCCGATCATCGGCGTCCGCTGATGCTCGCGGGCCCGTCGCTCGACGGCCGCCGCCAGGCCCTCGAGCAGGCGGAGGATCACGTCGCACGCCTCGACCATCTGCAGGGCCTGGGCCGTGTCCACGACGTCGGACGAGGTCAGACCGAAGTGCAGCCAGCGCGCGGACGGCCCCACGCGCTCGGCCACGGCCGTCGTGAACGCGATCACGTCGTGGTGCGTGACCTGTTCGATCTCCTCGATGCGAGCGACGTCGAACGCGGCATTCGCACGCAGCTCCGCGGCGGCGTCGGCCGGCACCAGCCCGGCCGCGGCCATCGCGTCGGCAGCCGCAAGCTCGACCTGCAGCCAGGTCTCGTATCGGCGCTCCTCGCTCCAGATGCGCCCCATCTCGGGATGTGTGTATCGACGAATCATGAGTTCACAAACGGGGGGGTGGGTAGTGGGTGGTGGGTAGGGGGTAGTGGGTAGTGGGGGGGGGGGTTCTCGCACCCGCCTATCCCCGGCTACCGACTCCCCACTATCGACTACCGACTACCACTACCACTACCGACTACCACTACCGACGACCACCCACTACCCACTACCCACTACCCACCACCCACTGTTTCTCCTACAGCGCCAGCTGCTCTCGCGTCACTTGGAGTCCGTTGACGTTGCCCAGCACCGTCAGGCCCAGGTTGGCGCCCGTGAGCAGCGCCCCCGCCAGGCCCTGCACATCGTCACGCGTCACGCGCTCGACGCCGGCAAGCATCTCGTCGAGCGTGTCGGCACGGTCGTCGTAGATCTCCTGGCGCGCCAGGTGCGACATGCGGCTGGAAGTGCTCTCGAGGCCCAGCATCAGGCTGCCCTTGAGGTGATCCCTGGCGCGTCGCAGCTCGTCGTCGCCGAGCGGCTCGCGCTTCATCCGACGCAGTTCCTCGACGACGACGTCCACCAGCTCGCCCACCGCTTCGTTGGCACACCCCGCGTAGACGGTCAGCGCGCCCGCATCGCGATAGGCGCTGAGGCTCGAGAACACCGCGTAGGCCAGGCCACGCTTCTCGCGGACGTTCTGAAAGAGCCTGGAGCTCATGGAGCCGCCGAGGACCGTGTTGAGCACGTAGGCCGCGTACCGGTCGTCGTGGTTCTGCGGCAGGCCAGGCGTGCCAAAGCACACGTGACTCTGCTCCAGATCCTTCTCGCGGATCAGCACGTCCGCCTTCGTCATCGGCGCCACCGCGTCGATAGGCAGGCCCTCGGTGCGCGCGCCGTTGAAGGCGGCTTCGATCAGCCGCCGCACCTGGTCGTGCTCGATCCGGCCGACGGCCGACACGACGAAGTTCCGGGTGACGTACGCGTCCTCGAAGTAGCGGCGCAGCGCGCCAGCCTCGAGCGCGTTCACGCTCGCCGCCGTGCCGAGAATCGGCCGGCCCAGCGCGTGCCCCTGCCAGAACCGCTCCGCGAACAGCTCGTGCACGAGATCGTCCGGCGTGTCCTCGACCATCTTGATCTCTTCGAGGATCACCTTCTTCTCGCGCTCCACGTCGTCGGGCGCAAACGCCGGGCGCGTGACGAGATCCGTGAGCACGTCGAGCGCCTGCGGCAGGTGCTCGTCGAGCACCTTGATGTAGTAGCCCGCATACTCCTTCGAGGTGAACGCGTCGAGCTGGCCGCCGATCGAATCGATCTGCTGCGCGATGTCTTCGGCCGACCGGGTGGCGGTGCCCTTGAAGAGCATGTGCTCGACGAAGTGGGCGATGCCGGTATGCGCTTCGGGCTCGTGGCGCGCGCCGCGCGTCAGCCACACGCCGAGGCTGACCGAACGGACATGCGGCATCTGCTCGGTGACGAGACGGAGGCCGTTCGGGAGCACCTCGCGGCGAATGCTGGACTCTGGCACAGGGACGCTTCTGAACGAAGAGTTTGGCACTGCAAGTGGTTGCAGCGTAAGGGATTAAAGAGAGATGATAGCATGGCGTCCGGCGCCGCGCAAGAGTCGGACTGCCCTGGTTCGCATGCTAGACTCAGGGCTTGCGCAAGTCGAAGACAGCGCAGGAGATAGCCGTGCCTTCCCCCCCGCGGACCGACCTCGCCGGACTGACGGTCGCCGAGATCGGCGATGCGCTCGACGTGCAGGGCGATCCCCGGTTTCATGCCGCCCAGATCTACCGTTGGATCCACAAGCGTGGCCTCACCGACATCGATCGGATGACGGATCTGAGCCGTGACCTGCGCGCGGGCCTTGCCACCCGGTTCGACGTGATCACCCCCCGGGTGGCCGCGCACGAGGTGTCGGAGGACGGCACCCGGAAGTTCGTGCTCGAGCTTGCCGACGGGAAGCGCATCGAATCGGTCTTCATTCCCGACACGCCGGCGCAGACCTTCTGCGTGTCCACGCAGGTGGGCTGCGCGATGGGGTGCGCGTTTTGCCTCACGGGCAAGATGGGCCTCGTCCGCCACCTGACGGCAGCGGAGATCGTCGGCCAGGTGCGAGTGCTGGCCGGCGCGCTCGATCTGCTCGACAAGCCCTTCAACATCGTGCTGATGGGCATGGGCGAGCCGCTCCACAACTACGACCAGACGATGAGGGCGCTGGCGATGCTGCACGAGCCGCACGGGCTCGGCGTGTCGCCCCGGCGGGTGACCTTGTCGACGGTCGGCCTCGTGCCCATGCTGGAGAAGCTGGGCCGGGAGCCGCTGATGCCGAACCTGGCGATCTCGTTGCACGCGACCACCGAGGAGGGGCGCGCGGCGATCGTGCCGCCGTCGAAGAAGTACCCGCTCGCCGACCTGATCGAGGCGTGCCGGCGGCTGCCGCTCGCCAGGCGCAGCCGCATCACGTTCGAGTACGTGCTGCTGGCGGGCGTCAACGACACGCCAGACGATGCGCGGCGACTGGTGAAGCTGCTGGCCGGTCTGAAGTCCAAGGTGAACCTGATTCCACTGAATGCCTCCCCCGGCATACCCTTCGAACGGCCGAGTGCCGCCGACATCGACCGCTTCGCGCGGATTCTGGCGGAGAGGGGGATGACCGTGTCCGTCCGCAAGAGCCGGGGCAGGGATATCCGGGCAGCCTGCGGGCAGCTGATCGTCGAAGGTGGGCCGAAGCGGAGCGCGGCTCAACAGCTCGCGGCGGTGCTCGGATGACGCCGGCCCGCGCGCTCGGTCGCGCGGCCCTGGGGGCGGTGCTCGTGGCGGCGGTTGTCGGCGTTTCCGCGTGCGGGGGCGAGCCGACGAACTTCCGCCAGCTGCTGCGCTCGGTCGAAGGCCTCTCGCTGGACGCGCGCGCCGCGGCCGTCGAACGCTACGTCGCCGCACAGGGCGGCACCCCTCTGATCGAGAACCAGACGCAGCTGACGTTCGTTGCGCAATCCCGCGACGGTGTGGCTCCGCGCGTCGTGGGCGACTTCAACGGCTGGGCCAACACGCCGGAGGGTTACGACGTGACCGTCGGCGCGATGACGCCGTTCGAGGGTACCGACTGGTGGTGGCTTCAGGAGAAGGCCTACACCAACGCGCGGCTCGAGTACGTCCTGCTCTACGACCGCGAACCGCTGCCCGATCCCCTGAACCCCAGAACGATCACCTCGATCGTCGGGACGCGTTCCGAGGTGCGGATGCCGCTGTGGAATGCCAGCCCGGAAATCGATGACGACGCCGAGGTGCCCGGGGGCGCGCTCGTCGAGGAGCGGCTGTCGTCGCGCGCGCTCGCGGCGGAGCGTCGCGTGTGGTTCTACCTGCCTCCCGGGTACGAGGACGCCGACACGCTGTACCCCGTCGTCTACATCCTCGACGGCGCGACGTGGGTCGAGGGTCTCGAGGTGCCGCGGGTGCTGGACCGGTTGATCGCCCGCCGCGCAGCGCCGCCGGTGATCGCCGTGTTCGTGGAACCCGGCAACCGGCAGCAGGAGTACTCGCGCAGCACGGCGTGGCGCGCGTTCATGACGACGGAGCTGGTACCGCTGGTCGATGAGCGATTCCGGACGTTCCCCTCGCCCGACCAGCGGGTGATTCTGGGCAGCTCGCTCGGCGCCTACGCGGCCGTCGATCTGGCGGTAGAGGCTCCGTCGGTGTTCGGGGCGGTCGCCGCCATTGCCCCGCCCGTGCAGACGGCCACGCTCATCACGAACCAGCCCCATGCCCGCGCGGCTATCCGTTCGCTGCGCCTCTTCACGCAGGGCGGCACGTACGACGAGATCCTGGACGGCGCCCGGCGGCTGCGCACGGCGCTCTACGAAGCCGGCGCCGCCGAGACGTACCTGGAAGTCCCGGAAGGCCACAACTGGGACATGTTCCGAGGCCACCTTGACACCGCACTCACCGCTCTCTTGCCCACTCAGCCGTAAGGCAGAGGGTGTCTGGATAGATCACCACATCACGAGATCGAGAGATTCAGAGCACTACCCTCACCCTCTCATTCCTCCTGTGTCCCGGCGGAAGCGGCACGCGGATGTAGTTGTCGGTCATCGCGACGCTGCCGTCCTCGATCGCGAGCGCCGGCCGCACGGTCCCGGCAAGCGACTCCCGGAACCGCGCCTGAAGGTGGCGCGAGATCTCGCGGACCCGCTGCGCTCGTGCCTTCACGGTCGCGCCGTGCACCTTGCCCGGCAGCCTTTCGGCCACCGTCCCTGGGCGGTCGGAGTAGGGGAACACGTGCAGGTGCGTCAGCGGAGACCCCTCGAGGTACGCCACCAGCAGGGCGAACTCCTCGGCGGTCTCACCAGGGAAGCCCACGATCACGTCAGACCCGATCGCCGCGTGGGGCAGCCTCGCACGGATGCCGTCCACGAGGGCCGAGTAGTACTCGATGGTGTAGGGGCGGCGCATGCGCTCGAGCACCGCGTTCGACGCATGCTGCAGGGGCAAGTGAAAGTGGGGGGCGAATCGGTCCGCGTGCGCGGAGACCAGATCCACGATCCCCGACGTGCAGTCCATGGGCTCGAGGGAGCTGATCCGGAAGAGCATGGCCTCCTCTCGCACCAGTCGTTCGAGCAGCGACTGCAGGGTGGTCGCCGGCGAGAGGTCGCGGCCGTACGATCCGAGGTGCACGCCGGTGATCGCCGTCTCGCGGTAGCCGGCATTCGTCACCCGCCTCACCTCGTCCAGCACATCGTCCATCCCGCGGCTCCGTCCTGCGCCCCGCGTGGTGGGGATGATGCAGTAACTGCACTGTTCCTCGCAGCCCGTCTGCACGCGCAGCGTCCAGGCGGTGCGCCCCATGGCGCCCGGTTCGAGGCTTCGACCGCACGGACCTGCGCCGTCCCGGACGTGAGGGGTCTGTCCCCTCCTGCCCAGCACCTGGGCGAAGGGCGGGGCGAAGGGGTCTGTCCCCTTGTCCTCGTTTGGCAACACCGCAGCAACGCCGGGAAGCGCGGCGACCTCTTCGGCGCAACGCGTCGCGTAGCAGCCGGTGGCAACGATGCGGGCGGTGGGGTTGTCGCGGTGGAGGCGGCGGATGGTCTGGCGCGCGCCCTGATCCGCGCTCGCGGTGACCGAGCAGGTGTTGACGACGATCAGCTCCGCCCGATCCGAGGGCACCGACACCCAGCCACGGCCGGCCAGCTCAGCGTCGATCTCGAGCGAGTCGGCCTGGTTGACGCGGCAGCCGAACGTGACGAGGGCGAAGGTCGTCACAACGCCTTGCGGCCGATGTCCGTGCGGTGCTGCATGCCGTCGAAATGGATCCGTGACACGGCGTCGTAGGCGCTCTCGATCGCGGCCTGATACGTCGTGCCACGGCCAACAACGGTGAGCACGCGACCGCCGGCGGTCACGAGCTGCCCGTCGCGCTCTCGCACTCCGGCATGAAACACCTGCGCCTCGGGGCACTCGCGCGCTACGCGGTCGAGACCGGTGATCACCTGACCCGTCTCGACGTCTCCCGGATAACCCCGCGCGGCAAGGACCACGCCCACCCGGGGTTCGGGACGGAAGCGGCAGGCGCGCGACTCGAGCGTCCCGTCGGTGGCCGCCCACAGCAACTGCGACAACGGCTCGTCGAGCAGGGGCATCACCACCTGCGCTTCCGGATCGCCGAATCGGCAGTTGAACTCGATCACCTTCGGACCGGCCTCGGTGAGCATCAGGCCGCAGTAAAGAAATCCGCGAAACGGCGTGCCCTCGGCCTGCATCCCGTGGAGCACAGGGGTCACCACTTCGCGCAGCACCCGGGACTCGAGCGCGGCGTCCATCCGAGGGCTCGGCGCAAACGCACCCATCCCCCCGGTATTGGGCCCCTGGTCGCCGTCGAAGATCCTCTTGTGATCCTGCGCGGAGGCCAGCGGCACCGCGGAGACGCCGTCCGCGATGACGAAGAACGACACCTCTTCGCCCACCAGACACTCCTCGATCACCAGGGCGGCGCCGGCCTCGCCGTAGGCGCGATCCACCATCGCCGCGTGCACGGCCGCCTCGGCCGTGAGGCGGTCGGGAGCGACGACCACGCCCTTACCAGCTGCCAGACCGTCGGCCTTGATCACGACGGGGTTGCCGAATGCTCCTGAGGCGATCACCTCGAGGGCATCGGCCGCCGTGCTGCACGCCCGGTAACGCGCGGTGGGCACGGCGTGCCGCTCCATGAACGCCTTGGCGAAGACCTTGCTGGTTTCGAGCTGCGCGGCAGCGCGGGTGGGTCCAAACAGCCGGCGGCCTGCTGCGGCGAACAGATCGGCGACCCCACGGCTGAGCGGCAGCTCGGGCCCGACGATGGTCAGATCGATGCGCTCGGCCTCGGCCAGCGCCAGCAGGGCGTCGGGGCTGCCGGCATCGACGCCAGTCGTCCGCACCACTCGAGCGATGCCGGGATTGCCAGGCGCGCACACGACATCGGACACCCCAGGCTCGGCGGCGAGACGCCAGCTGAGGGCATGTTCCCTGCCGCCGCCGCCGACGACCAGAATTCTCATGGGATCGAGCCCGCGAACAATGGTTATCCCGTTGCTGGTGAATCAGTTAGGAAGAGGTGCACAGGGGTGCGCACGCCGCCGGACGGCTCGGCGTTCCCCGGCCTGCGGCAGGAAAGTCTGTGATAGCCTAGCATATTCGGCCCAACGGCTTCGGCCGCGACAGGGCAATCCAGGTCGAGAGGAGGTGATTCCAGATGGCCGAGGTGAAGATCCAGGAAGGTGAGTCTATCGAGAGCGCCCTTCGCCGCTTCAAGCGGAAGGTGCAGCAGGAAGACATCATCAAGGACATCAAGAAGCACTCCTTCTACCTGAAGCCGGGCGACAAGCGCCGGGC
>CAZNOC010000082.1:0-16147 GCA_964574545.1 uncultured Bifidobacteriaceae bacterium
ACCACCTGAACCTCTTTGGCCGCGGTTATCACGCCCAGGTCATGGAGATGGCTGGACGCTACGGGACGTGATTGTCTCGCGCGGCTGCGCACGAGCGGTGATTGACGCGGTCGCTGCCCGGCAACGCGTCGACGGCTCCGTCGCGCCGTGTGGACGCCGTGAGAGCCCGCGCAGTCCAGTGGTGCTCGTGGGCACATGGTTTCGGGAAAAGATCACGGCGGAGATGCCCACCCGTCCTGAGTGCCTTGCGGTCGGGGTCGCGAGTCGCTGGTGAGCGGCGACCGGCGCGGCTCGCCAAGCACGTCGCGGAGCGCCGATCGAAAGCGCACGATGCGAAGATCAGCGGTGCCCGCGCGCCGGGCCAGCTCGGCCTGGTGCACGGGAGCCCGAGCCGCCATCGGATGCTCCTGGCCCAGCCATTCGTGTTGAATGCGTTGTGCCTCCTCGAGTTGCGCTTCGGCCTCGCCGTCGCGTCCCTCGTCAATGCGGAGGTATCCGAGATTCCTGAGGGCAATGCCGGCGAGGGCGTGGTCGCCGTCGCAAATCCGGCGGAGTGTCGAAAGCGCCTCCTCGATCGTGGCCTCGGCCAGGGCGAACTCCGACCGCATCACCGTGAGGCGCGAGGTTGCGCGCGTCCGGAGTAGAATTCTGCGGGCGACGACGGACAGCTGCGGTTCGATCGCGGTGGGTCGCGTGTGGCCATTTCGTCCTCACCAGGCGCGCCACAGGGACTTCGTGCACTTCACCGAACGAACCATCGTCCGCCCCACGGAAATCGAAGCCGGCAGTCCACCCTTCTGGTCGGCGGTCGTGGAGATCTGGAGCTTTCGCGAGCTGCTCCTGACGCTGGTCGCGCGCGAGCTCCGGCTCCGCTACGCCCAGACCTGGGTTGGTGTGGCGTGGGTGGCGCTCAAACCTCTGGTCACGATGGCCCTGCTGTGGGCGATCTTCGGCGTGGCAGCAGACCTGCCCACCGACGGCATGCCGCGGCCGGTGTTTTTCTTCTCCGGCCTCATGCTGTGGTTCTTCTTCTCGGGGGCCATCACCGACAGCAAAGACAGCCTCGTGGCCAACGCCGACCTGATCCGCAAGGTGTACTTCCCGCGAGCGCTGCTGCCCATGGCGATCGTCCTCGCGCGCCTCGTCGATCTGGTCATCATGCTGGTCTTTCTCGCGCTGCTGCTCGTGTTGACGGGGAGCGCCCAGTGGCCCTCGTTCGCCGGTCTGGTTTGGGCGGTCGCGACGACCACGGCGCTCGCCGTGGCGATTGGATTTCTCGCGGCGGCGATCAACGTTCGCTACCGCGACGCCACGCACGTCGTGCCCGTTGCGCTGCAGCTGTTGATGTTCGCGTCACCCATCGTCTACTCGTCGCGCCTCGTACCGGGAGAGTGGGCCTGGGTCTATGCGCTCAACCCCCTGGTCGGTCTCATCGACGGTTTTCGTGCGGCGCTCACGGGCCGTCCGTTGGACCCGCAGTCCGCGATGCTCGCCGTCGCGACGACCGTGACGCTGCTGGCCGTTGCCACGCTGGCCTTCCGGCGCCTCGAAGCGTCCTTCGCCGACTACGTCTGATCGGCCATGCCTCCCATCATCCGTGCCGAGGCGCTCAGCAAGCAGTACAACCTTGCGCATCGCGCCGCGTACGGGACGTTCCGCGACCAGCTGGCGATGGCCGTCCGTTCGCCGCGCGCCTGGTGGCGGCGCCCGGCCACCGAGCCGATATGGGCGCTTCAGGACGTCAGCTTCGATGTGCGCGCCGGCAGCGTGACGGGCATCATCGGCCGCAACGGCGCCGGGAAGAGCACGCTGCTCAAAATCCTGTCGCGGATCACGCGCCCGACCTCCGGCCGCGCGGTGCTCCACGGGCGCATCGCGAGCCTGCTCGAGGTTGGCACGGGGTTCCATCCCGAGCTGAGCGGCCGGCACAATGTCTTTCTGAACGGCGCCATCCTCGGCATGACCCGGCGCGAGATCGCGGGCAACTTCGACGCGATCGTCGCCTTTGCCGACCTCGAACGCTTCATCGACACGCCGGTGAAGTTCTACTCGACGGGCATGTACCTCCGCCTCGCCTTCGCCGTGGCGGCGCACCTCGAGGCCGAGATCCTCGCCGTGGACGAGATCCTCGCCGTCGGCGACCTCCTGTTTCAGCGCAAGTGCATGGGCAAGATGGCGGAAGTCGCGCAGAGCGGCCGCACCGTGCTTCTCGTGAGCCACAACATGGCGTCCGTCCAGGCCCTCTCCGACGACGTACTGCTGCTGGAGCGTGGACGGCTGCTGGATCAGGGCCCGCCTGCCGACGTCATCACACGCTTCCTCGATCAGCTGCAGGGACGCGAAGACGGCGCCGATTCGAGCGACCTGCGGGCGCTGCCCCGGTCGTCACGGGAGTACGCGGGGCTCGTGGAGGGCTTCCTGAACGGCCGGCCCCTGGTGGCCAGCCACACTCTGCGCTCCGCCCACGACCTTGTCTTCGAGCTTGTCGTCGATCTACCGGAGCCGCGGCGGCAGTGCTTCGTCGGATTCAACATCGAGGACGACTTCGGCGTGCGAATCTGCAGCCTGCACAGCCAGTGGCAGGTCCCCCGCTTCGATCTGCCGGTCGGCCCGCACCGCGTGCGCTGCCAGGCGCGCATACCGCCGCTCGTGTCGGGCCAGTATCACCTCGGCGTCGAAGTCGGCGCCGGCCGCGAGCGGATCGACCTGCTCGAGCGCGTGGCCACGCTGCACGTAGTACGGACCGATGACGGGGCGACCGGCGAGACGCCCGGCCGCGAACACGGATACCTCCAGTCGCCGGCGGAGTGGACCGTCGTGCGCCCCCCGGCCTCGCCCGGCCCCTCGTCGAACGCATGACTCACGCGGACGAGCACGCGTCCACGGTCAGCGTGGTGATTCCGACCAGAAACGGAGCCCAGTGGCTGATGGCCACGCTCGAGTCCGTGTGGGCCCAGACCCACACGCCAATGGAGATCGTCGTCGTGGACGATGGCTCGACCGACGAGACGACGAACCTCCTGGAGCCGCTCGCATCGAGTGCACGAGTGCGCGTGATCAGACAGCCGCAGGGCGGGACGGCCCACGCGCGCAATACGGCAATCCAGGCCGCGCGCGGCGCTCTTGTCGCGCTCCTCGATCACGACGACCTGTGGCCCGCCGACAAGATCGCCTGGCAGGTGCAACTGCTCACGGAACACCCCGATGCCGTCCTCGCCTACGGCTACATGGAAAGCTTCGGCCTGGAGCGCCCGTACCGCTGGCCGGACTCGGACGGCCCGAACGGCCACGTCACCGCCGCCTTTCGCCGCAAGAACTGGATCCGCTCGCCTGGCCAGACGCTGATCCGCGCGCAGGCCATTCGCGACGCCGGCGGATTCGACCCCACGGTGGCCGGTGCCGACGACTGGGATCTCTACCTGAAGCTCGCCGACCACGGACCGTTCGTCTACGCACACCGCCTGGCGCTCAAGTACCGGGTGCATGCCGGCAACCAGTCGAAGCGCGCCTGGACGCTCTTCCGCCACGCCTGCCGCGTGCACGGCCGTCACGCGGGCGCGTGGCCCTCGGGTTCGGCGGCCGACCGGCTGCGGTGGCTCCAGTGCCGCGCCACACTGGTTCACATGCTCGCGCGCGACCTCGCGTCCACGCGACGGATGTAGGCGTCAGCCGTGCGGGGGCGTGCGCCGCATCACGCGGTACGCCCCGTACTCCAGGCAGCACCAGGCGAACGTGCCGGCGGCATAGGCGTAGTAGAGCGCGTGAAGCGGAAACGCGGCCACGGCGAAGCGGACGCCTCGCCGCGCGGCCAGGAATCGATAGAAATCGAGGTTGAGCGCCGCGAGTCCACAGAGAGCGCAGAGAGACACGACGGCCATCCCCAGGCGCCAGGACGGCATCGCGGCCGCCCCCATCGCAAAGCCCACGGTCAGCCACACCAGCACGCCGCTGGCGCGGTGCCGCCGCTGCAGGTTGAGATCGCGCGGCAGGGCACCGTCGCGCAGCAGCAACCGGGACCACGGCCGTGCCCGTGCAAGGATGTCCGTGCGGATTACGGCGGGCAGCGTCCACCGTTTCAGGTGCGTGCCGCGCAGATGCTTGTCGAGGCGGATGCGATGGCCCTTCGCCGTGAGCCGCGCGCCGAGCACGATGTCTTCGATCGAGGGCCGCGTGTACCGCTCGTCGAACCCCCCGCAGTCCTCCAGCGCTGGTCGCCGCGCCGCGCCGAGCCCGGCCCAGAACGTGGTGCTCTCGGTGTGGGCGTGCTGGTGCACGAAGTGGTGGAGCAGGTTGCGATAGTCGGACACCAGGGTGCCGGCCGAGGGCGCGTCGTCGTAGCTGCCGAACACCCCGGAGAGGCCGGGATCCTCGGCAAAGGCCTTGAGCACCCGGTCGAGTGCATCCGGCGCCACCTCGACGTCCGCATCGACGAAGAGCACGATTGGCCCGGCCGAACGAGCCAGCCCAGCGTTCCGCGCACGCGCCGGCCCGCCAGGCTGCTCGCGCGGCACGACCGACGCCCCGAACCGCCGCGCGATCTCGCCCGTGTCGTCGGTCGATCCGTCGTCCACGACGACCACCTCGGTGCCAGCGGGCGCGGCTCGGCGCAGGGCCTCGAGACAGCGTGGGAGGGTCGCGGAGGCGTCGCGCGCAGGGATGACAACGGAGAGGGGCACGACCGTCATCGACGAACCAGCCGGCGGCGCAGGCGTTCGAGCCGCCGGGACCAGGCAGTCGGGTGCTGCGTGCGGTACCCCGACTCGGCTTCGTACATGGGACGGCCCTCTTCGAGGTAGCGTTCGAGCGTGTCTGGATCGTCGAGCCGCGCCAGCAGGTCCTGGTAGAGGCCGGGATGGAACGCCAGCAGTTCCGAGACGCTGTGCCAGTGGTGCACCTGCAGATCCACGGGCGCGATGCGGAAACCCATCGCGGCAAACCGCAGATACCATTCCCAGTCCGAGTGGTACTGGGCGAACGGCCCGGTGTGCAGGTACAGCCCCGTGCGCTCGAGGAGCGCGCGCTTCAGCAGGAAGCAGTGACCCTCGAGGTGCACGACGCCGCCGGGCGCGTGTAGCAGGCGCGTCATGCGAGGCTTGATCTCAGGATCCGGGTACACGGGGTCGTAGCTGAAGAAGACGCCGCGATAACGGTCGGTGACGGGCTTCACGGCGGCCTGGCCCGCGGCGATCGTATCGTCGGGCTGGATCGCCGCGACCATGTCCTGCAGCCACGTGTCGCTGCGCGCCTCGACGTCGTTGCAGTAGAGCGCGAGGTACTTGTTCTCGGGCGACGCCGCCCTGAATCCCTGATTGCAGGCGGTGCTGAAGTAGAGGTTCTCGGCGTTGTCGATGACGGTGGCGTCGAGCTGCGGGTGCTGCTGCAGGAAGTCGCGGATGTACGCCTTGGATCCGTCCGTCGATCCGTTGTCCACGATGATGAGTTCGTAGGGATAGGTCGTGCGGGTCACGAGCGAGTGCAGCGCGCGCGCCAGGAATGGCTGCGCGTTCCAGTTCGGCAGCACGATGGACACGCGGTCCGCGACGGACGAGCGTGCCGCGGGCGCAAGGACTCCCGGCGAACGGTGTTCGATGACGGCGTCCAGCGTCACGCCCGGATCGGCGGACACGTCTGGCGCCGCCGCCGGTGGTCCAGGGATCGATGCGGCCGGGCGAAAGTGCCCCGTCTGCCGGTCGATCGGTGCGGTCAATCCCGCGCGGACCCCCGCGAGAAACCCGAACAGGCGTGCGCGCCGGTGCGCCTCCGTCCCCATGTTGACGACCGGCCGTGCCACGGTCCAGCGGACGGCCAGCCGCGCGGCGACGACCCCCACCTGCCAGTGGCCCAGCCGCGCCAGCTTGGCCAGCGTCGCGCCGATGCCGAACAGATAGTGCCGCAACACCGTGGGCGCCTGCGCCCACGACCGGAACCCCGAGTGAATCACCGCCGCGCCCGGCGTCTCGTACGCGTAGTAGCCGGCGAGCAGGGCGCGCATGACGAAGTCCGTCTCCTCGGCCGAGTGCATGGGAGCGCCGGCCCCCAGAACCCGGTCGAACCCGTGGAGTGCGGTCCATGCCGACCTGCGGATGGCCATCGAGGCGCCGATGCCCTCCACCTGGTGCTTGTCGAAGATCGACCGTGCCAGAAGCGACGTCTCCCGGGAGTAGCTCGGCAGGAATCCCAGGGCCGGGTCGTAAGGGGCGGGCCGGACCGTGCCGAAGACGACGGCGATCCGCGCGTCCCGGCCCAGCGGCTCGACGATCTCCGCCAGCCAGTCGGGGGTGACGACGCAGTCGTCGTCGGTGAACGCCAGCCATTCCGTTGTCGCGCTGGCGGCCCCCAGGTTGCGGCCGATCGACAGTCCGCGCTCGGCACATGGCAGATACCGGATCCGCGGATCGTCCAGAACCGCCTCGAGCGCCCGGATCACCTCGTCGTCGTCACTCTGATCCACGATGCAGAGGCTGAAGCGCCGCTCTGTCGAGTCCAGGATGGACTTCACGGTGCCGCGAATCCGGATGCCGGGGTTGCGAGTACACAGGATGACCGTCGCGACGGCGGGAACGCTCATGTGTGCTGCGCCGCTTCGCCCGCCAGTCCGGCCCGCCGCGGAGCGAGCCAGGCGGCGAACCGCCGGGCGCGGGTCGTCCGCCAGTACCCGAGGGCCATCCGTGCGAGCAGGAGCCGCCTCCCGGGAGCAGTCATCCCGTCGGTCGCACGGGAGGCGCGACGCGGCAGTTGCACCAGAGTGTCGAGCGAGGCCGCGATCGCGTCAGGACCGCAGACCTGGCTGATGTAGTTCTGTCCAGCGCCGCCAACGGCCGCGGCACCCACCGGATCGTCGAAGACGTCCGCCAGCGCATCGGCGAACGCATCCGGGTCGCCGGCAACCCACGCGTGGCGTCCGTGGACGAGGTCCAGTCCCTGTGCACCGATGGGCGTGGTCACCACCGGCAGGCCCGCGGCCAGGGCGTCGGTGACCTTCCCCTTCATGCCGGCGCCGAAACGAAGCGGTGCAATGGCGGCCGCCGCACGGTCCAGGTGAGGCTCGAGGTCGGGCACGTAGCCGAGCACGACGACCCCGGGGACATCACCAAGCGCATGAACGGCCGCCGAGGGATAGCTGCCGATGACCGTCAGCCGCGCGTCGGGATGGCGCTGTCTTACGCGTGGCCACGCCTCCCGGACGAACCACGTCAACCCGTCGAGGTTCGGAGCGTGATGAAAGTGCCCCACGAACACGGCTTCCGCCTCGCGTGTCTGCGGTACACGAGGCCGGATCGTCACGCAGTTGGGAACGCAGACGATCGCAGGCATTCCGGGCTCTCGGCCGAGGACACTGGCTTCCTCCGTCGAAACGACGACCACGCCGTCCGCGGCGCGGTACGTCGCGGTCTCTGCCAGGTGCACCTCCCGCGCCCACGCCGGGTCAACGGTGCCAATGGCCACGCCCGCCTGCAGCCGCGAGAAGTGCAGGTCTACCGAATCGACCACGAGCGCCGCCTCGCGCTGCTCATGGCGGACAACGGGAAGATAGCGTGCGGCCACGTGGTAGAACTCGAAGAACACGGTGTCGTATCGTTCGGTGGCCATGGCGCGGCGGAACGCGCGCCACGTGCAGGGCAGGACCCTGACGCCGAGGTTCTCGAGACGCTGGCGGTCGGCGGCGACGCGCGGGACCGGCAACGGCGTGGAGCCCTCGCTCTCGTCGAGCTCGACCCAGAGATCCACGTGCGCGATGCGCGCCAGTTGCGTCAGGATCGCAAGGAAGCGGCAACTGCCCGATGATTCGTCGGGGCGGGGGAGCCGCTCGGCGATGGCGAGCAGCCGCGGGCGTCCAGGTTGATGAGACGCGAAGACCGTGGACGCCACTTCTGACCCAACTCCAGGCTCGCACCAGGTCGCGGACGCGCCCGACCGCTATAATAACGCACGTGCGCATGGTGCCTGCGTCTTCCGCCGAGCATCCGCGCGCTCACTCGATGCCGGTACCCGCTCCACCGCCAGCTGAGCTGCCGCCCAGCGCGCACCCTCATCTGTCGATCGCCGTCGAAGGCCCGACGGATACGTCACTCAGCCTGGCAATCGTGAACCGTGCGCTTACCGGCGCTCTGGCGCGGCAGCCGGGTATCGTCGCGACCACCGGCCTTCCGGGCGATCACACCACCCACGCGATTCGCAACATGTACCCGCCGCGGCTCGAGAGCGCCGCCGCCGGCGTGCGCACGTTCTTCTACTTCGCGTGGGAGGACTCGCGGATCCCGTCGGCGTGGGCTCAGGCCTTCAACCGGCACTTCATAGGTCTGCTGGTGCCGTCGGTGCACGTGCGCGACGTCGCGCGGCGCTCGGGCGTGGCCATCCCGATCGCCGTCGTCCCGTACGGGGTCGAGCCGCGGTTTGCGACGGAGGCAGTCGTACCCGCCCCGTCGGCCCTGACTCGGAAGACGTTTCGCTTCCTGCACGTGAGCACCGGCTTTCCGCGGAAGGGCTGCGACGTGCTGCTTCGCGCGTTCGTGCGGGAGTTCTCGTCACGCGAGGACGTGGCGCTCATCGTGAAGACGCTGCCGCAGTACGACCACCCCACGGCGCGTCAGGTGCGGCGCGCCCGCTGGTTCCGGGCGCGGTGTCCAGAGATCGTGCATCTCGACGTGGATCTGGATCTCGCCGCGATGCAGCGCTTGTACGCGTCGGCGTCGTGCCTGGTGCATCCCGCGCGGGCGGAAGGCTTCGGCCTGCCCGTGGCCGAGGCAATGCTCGCGGGCGTGCCCGTCATCGCGAGCGGCTACAGCGGGCACACCGACTTCTGCACCAGCGAGACGGCGCTGCTCCTGCCATGCCGGCTGGAGCCGTCGCGCAGCCCGTTCGTGGTCGAGCACGCCGAGTGGGGTGAACCGGACGAACAGGCGCTGCGCCTGGCCATGCGGCAGGCTTTCGAGCATGCGGGGGACCCCGCCGTCCAGGCGCGCACCGCGAGGGCTTCGGCCCACGTGCGAGCGTTCACCTGGGATCGCGCGGCGGCGCGAGCGGCGAGCTTCATTCGCACACTCGACGCGTCGGAGCGCGTTCCACTCCGCGCCGGCATGCTGACCACCTGGCACGAACGCTGCGGGATCGCGGAGTACAGCCGTCAACTGATCGCCGCCGTCGATGACTCCGCGATCGAGTGGACGATCCTCGCGCCGCGGCGCCCGGACGCGGCGACGGCCTTCCCCGGCACGGCGGCACAAGGGCCCGCACCCGCCGTGAGTCGCTGCTGGGACGACAAGTGGCCCGTCGATCTGAGCCAGGCCGTCGATCAGATCCGGCGGCTGGACCTGCAGGCCGTGCACGTGCAGACCCACCTCAACGCGTGGGCCGCTCCCGCCGCCGAGGCGCTCGTTCGCGCTGCGGCCGAGGGCCGCCGCGTGTTCGTGACACTTCACTCGGTACGCGGCGCTCGTCCCGACGCGGGGCTCGTACGGGCACTCGCCGCACTCGACCGCCTGGTCGTCCACACCGACGACGACCGTCGGCGCCTCAGGGACCTGGGCCTCGATCAGAACGTCACCGTGCTGCCTCAGGGATACCCCGAAGGGGCTGATGAACCCCTGAACGCTGCCCGTGCCAGGCTGGGGGTGTCCGGGGGTCCGATCGTCGGCACGTTCGGGTTCCTGCGCCCTCACAAGGGCGTCGTCGAGCTGATTCGGGCGGTCGGCCGCATGCGGCGGCGATACCCGCACGTGGCCCTGCTGGCCGTCACGGCGCTCTATCCGTCCGATGATTCAACGGCGTACCACGAACGGTGCCAGGTCGAAGCGGCACGCCAGGGGCTGACCGGGCAGTGCCATTTCATCACGGACTTCCTCGATGCCGGTGCCAGCGTCGCGGCCCTGCAGGCGTGCGACGTCGTCGCGCTGCCGTACCTGCCGACGATCGACTCGTCGAGCGCGGCGGTTCGCATTGCGCTCGCCTCCCGACGCCCGGTGGTGACGTCCGACGTGCCGGTGTTCGCCGACGTGAGGGATGCCGTGCTGACGAGCCGCCGTACGCCGCGCGCGCTGGTCGCAAGCCTTACCCGCGTCCTGGAGGACCCGGCGCTGCGCGACCGTCTTGCGGTCCACGCGGCTCGGCGACTGGACGAGGAATCCTGGACGGCCGTGGGCGCCACCTACCGCAAGATGCTGCGTTCGGCGGCAATGGATCTCTCGTCGTTTCAAGCGGCCTACCCGATCGCAGCCTCGTCGTAGACCGCCAGGGTCCGGCGCGCGACGAGGGTCCAGTCAAACGGTCGCATTCGGGTGCGATTCCGTGCCCCGATCGCTTCGAGCCGTTCGCGCGCATCGACGGCAGCGCGTAGCGACGAAACCAGTGCGTCCGGTTGCTTCGGGTCGTACAGGAACCCACCGTCCTCGCTCACCATTTCGGCGGCGCATCCCAGGCGCGGGACGACCACGGCCTTCCCGAACGACAGCGCCAGTGCCAGCGATCCTGATGTGAGGGAACTCGTGAAGGGACAGACCACCACATCGGATGCGCGCAGGTAGGCCGCCACGGCGTCTTCGGAGACGAAGCCGAGCCGCAGCCGAACCCCGCCCTGGCCGGCTACGCGCTCGGTCAGCGCCGCCCTGATTCCGTCGTCGAACGGCTCGCCAGCAATGACCAGCAGCACGCCGTCGCGGTCGAGCCGTTGGAAGGCGTCCATGAGTGGCTCGAGGCCCTTGTGGCGACGGAGGTTGCCGAGAAACAGCACGATGAACGGATCGGCCGGCAGTTCGAGGGTGGCTCGGGCCGCCAGCGCATCGCCGTTGAAGTCCGGGTAGCGGTCCTGATAGTGGCCGTGGGGGACGACCCTGATTCGGGACGAGTCCAGGCCGAACGCCGCTGCCGCACTGCGTCCGGCCCCGGCGCAGTGGACGATGACGGCGCCGGACAGGCGCGCGGTCGCCAGCCGGCAGAGCCGATCGAGGCGCGGATACCGGCGTTCGTGATTCAACAGATCGTGCGCCGTCCAGATCACCGTGACGCCCAGCAGCCGGAGCGTCACGAGCTGCGCGACGAAGAGGCCCAACGCCACGACGGCGGCCGGGAGGGAGCGTCTATAGACGACGAAGTAGTCGGGAGTGTGGACGTGCAGGACGTCCGGGCGGCCCCCGCGCAGGACCTCGGCGACAAACAGCAGCCGCCCCTTCGCGATCTCGACCTGCACGCCGAGCGACGCCAGTCCCGAGGCCAGCAGTTCCTGGTAGGGATTGTCGTGCCACCTCGGCAGGAACACGACGCGTCGAACGTGGCGGACGCGACCGGCGGACGGTGACTCGATCACGGTGTCAGCCGGACGGTCGGATACGGTTCGTTCCGGCGCATCTTGTCGCGGTCGGCCGGGTCGAAGATCTGCACGCGCACCGGGCCGTCCAGCTGAGCCATCGGCTGCCAGTCGAGATAGCCCAGCGGGCTCACGGGCCGGAAGCGCGCCTTGAACACGACCTCTTCATGCTCCTCGATGATGAAGTAGGGACGGTAGCCCCGGAACCGCATCTTGCTGAGGGCATCGTCGAACCAGTGCGGCGGCAGGACGTCGAACCTGATGATCGGCCGATCGGCGTAGTGGCGCAGCGCGCCGCTCTGCTGGAACGAGAAGAACACCGCATTCGGCGGCAGTACGCCGCTGGCAAAGCGCCCGACCGTCTCGTATCTCGATTCCGCCTCGCGCAGCGTGAACACACCGCGGTGGACGGTCTCTCGCGCTCCCACGCCGACGATGAGGACGCCGAGCAGGATCAGCACGGCCGCTCGCCAGGCCGCAGGCGCCAGACGCGCGATGCCCACCGCGGCCAGGCCGGCGAAGGCGGCTGCCGCAGGCCACGCGGGCAGCAGCAGCCGGAGGTACCACCACTCGGGGAACGATACGTAGAACGCGTACGACACGAACACGAGCCCCAGCGTCCCTGCGGCCAGCCAGGCGATCGAGCGGCTGACGCCGGGCCGGGACAGCCCCCACGCCAGGCCTGCGGCACAGAGGATCACCAGCGGCGGCTCGAGCGCGAGCGGACGGACGACGAAGCCGGACGCCGTCGTCGCAATGCGCGACACGTCGTAGATCTGGCTGGCGTGCCCGTAGCCGGTGCTGAGGGGCGACCCGTAGAGCCATGTGTGAATCGCCGCCACCGCCAGGCATCCCGCCGCCGCGAGCACGCACACAATCACCAGGCGCGCCCAGGCGGACGATCGCTCGTTCGGCGTTGCCTTGATGCGCCACAGCAGATAGGCCGCTGGCGCGAGGGCGACGAGGACCAGGTTGGGTCGCGTCAGCACGGCCAGAGCAATCGCGAGACCAGCGCCCACGGCCGAGGCGATGCCGGTTCCGGTTGCGAGCACGACCCCGAGTACCCAGAGCGCGGCCGCAGGCACGTCGGTCATCGGCCACATCAGGGAGAACAGGAAGGTGGGACTCGAGGCCATGCACACGGCGGCGACGGCTCCCGCGGCGGGCGTGGCGAGACGCGTGGCGAGGCGAGCGCTCGCCAGCACAGCCATGATCCCGAAGATCGGGACGGCGAAGTAGACAGCCTGCGGCCCGCCAACGGCCTGGAGACCGGCCATGACGATCGGAAGCCCGGCGGGATAGACGGGTACGAGAGTGCCCGGCGCCACGCCGGGGCGGTAGCCGAGCGGCGCGAAGATCCACTCGGCGTCTTCCCATGGCACCGTGAGAGCCATCGGCGCCGCAACGATCAGATTGCCCTGCCGCCAGAGCTGCGCCTGACTGATGTACCCATGTGCATCGGCGCTGCCGGCCGACCAGGTGCCCCATCGCACGCCCGCGATGCCGATCCAGATCGCGGCCACGACGATGATCGCAATCGAGAGCGCGCGTTCCCGTGACGACGACGAAGAACCTGGCGGCACAGACGCTGTCATGCTGTCGCGCGCAATGGTAACATCGTAGATTCGTCACCCGGTTCGACGGCGCGCCCAGGATTACCCGTACTGATGAGTTCCCGCCGCCCCATAGATGTGCTGGTCATAGGGGCTGGACCCGCAGGGCTGACGGCTGCGCACATGCTGGCGATGCGCGGCCGAAGCGTGACCGTGCTCGAGAAGGATGATCAGGTGGGCGGCCTCGCTCGGACCGTCACCTACAAGGGCTTCCGGTTCGACGTCGGGGGCCATCGGTTCTTCACGCGGGTCGCCTCGCTCCGCGACATGTGGCGCGCCATGCTGGGACCGGATCTGCTGACCCGCCCGCGCCTCTCTCGCATCTTCTACAACGGGCACTACTTCTCCTACCCGCTCCGGCCCATGAACGCCCTGCGGGGCCTCGGCCTCGTCAACGCGCTGCGTGTGGCGGGCAGCTATGCCAGAAGCCGCCTGCGGCCCATCCCGAACGAAGTGAGCTTCGAGGACTGGGTGTGCAACCGCTTCGGACGCCGGCTCTTCGAGGTGTTCTTCAAGACCTACACCGAGAAGGTGTGGGGCATGCCCTGCTCGGAGATCGGCGCCCAGTGGGCCGCTCAGCGGATTCAGTCGCTGTCGCTGTGGACGGCCGTGACCGACATGCTGTTCAAGCGCTTCCGGCGGCCGGGCAACGTGCCTGTGAAGTCGTTGATCGAGGAGTTCGAGTACCCGCGGCTGGGTCCAGGCATGATGTGGGAGGCGTTTCAGGCCCGCCTTGTGGAGGCCGGACAGGACGTGACGCTCGATGCCTCTGTGTGCCGCATCATCCACCGCGAACGCCGGGTGGAGGCCGTGGCGTACGAACAGCGGGGAGAGGTGGTCACCAGGCCCGTGAACACGGTCTTGTCCACGATGCCGCTACGGCAGCTCATCGAGAGCCTGTCTCCAGAGGCACCGGAGCCCGTCCGCCAGGCCGCAGCGCGCCTGACGTACCGCGCCTTCATCACCGTCGCGTTGATCATCGACCAGCCCAACATCTTCGCCGACAACTGGATCTACGTGCACGATCCCAGCGTGAAGCTCGGACGCATCCAGAACTTCAAGAACTGGAGCCCCGAGATGGTGCCGGACGCCAGCAAGACGTGCCTCGGCCTCGAGTACTTCTGTGCGGAAGACGACGCGTTGTATCGCCTGACGGACGAGGAACTGATCGACCTCGGCCGCCGCGAGCTGGCCACGCTCCGCCTCGCGGCCCCTGCGACCATCGTCGACGGCGCTGTCGTCCGCATGCCTCACGCCTATCCGGTGTATTCGACCGACTACGAGGAGTCGGTCGCAGTGATTCGCGACTACCTGGCCGGCTTCGAAAACCTGCAGGTGGCGGGCCGCAACGGCATGCACAAGTATAACAACCAGGATCACTCCATGGCGACGGCGCTGCTCGCCTCGGAGAATCTCCTCGGCGGCGTCACCGATCCCTGGTGCATCAACGCCGACGACGAGTATCACGAGGGCACGCCCGAGAACGTGCGGAACGTGATCGCGGATCTGGATGCCCTGGCCCGCACCCAGCCACTCGTGCCGCTGTCCATCCCGTCGCCCGTCCGCGTACGCGCACGCTGAGAAGGGCGCGACCGCGATGCCTGCGGTGAGCGTGATCGTGCCGAACTACAATCACGCGCCCTTTCTCGAGCGCCGCCTTCGATCGATCCTGGATCAGACCTATCGAGACATCGAGGTCGTCGTTCTCGACGACGCCTCGACGGACGGATCGGCGCGCGTGCTCGAGCGCTTCGCGGGCCGCGCGGGCGTGCGCATCGAGTACGGTCACGAGAACTCCGGGTCGCCGTTCGCGCAGTGGAACAAGGGGCTCGACCGGACGAGCGGCGCCCTGGTCTGGATCGCCGAGTCGGATGACGACGCCGATCCGCGCTTTCTGGAGACGTTGGTGGCGCGTCTCGACGGGGCACCGCGCTGCGGGCTCGCCTTCGCGCAGTCGCACTGCATCGATGCGAGCGGGCATGTCCACGGCACGGCGGCCCAGTGGACCGACAGCATCGATTCGACGCACTGGCGTGCCGACTACGTCAATGCGGGTCCCGACGAATGCGCGCGCTTGCTGGCCGTCACCAACACCATTCCCAACGCAAGCGCCGTCGTCTTCCGGCGCGACGTCTACGAGCGCATCGGTCGCGCCCCTGAGGACATGCGGCTGGCTGGCGACTGGATGACGTGGTTCAGGATGCTGATGGTGTCGGACGTGGCGTTTGTGGCCGAGCCTCTGAATCGCCATCGCACCCACGCGGCGACCGTGCGCGCCGCCTACGACGGCGACCCACGCTGGTGGCGCGAGACGCTCGCGGTCTGGCAGTTCGCGCATGCGCACATCGATCTGCCCGAAGCCACGCAGACGCGCATCATCGATATCCTGCGGGAGGTGCTGGTCCGGCTGCTGCCACACGTGGCGACGGCCACCCACCGCCGTGTAGCCGCGGATCTCTACGCGTTCGGCTGCGAGCTCGATCCGAACCTCCCGCGGTCCGCGGCGCGGCTGCTGGCGACGCGCGGTGTTCGGAGCGTAGTCGGGCGCTTCTCAGGAGCGACCGGCGCGGAAGGCTGAGCGGAGGCGCCGAACGAGGGAAGGGACCCAGGATCCCGCGGTTCCACGATAGACTCCGCTGTCCGGCTTTGACCGGACGGCTGCAGATGTCCACAGTCACGGAACCACCACCGTCCGAGGGCCCTCTCGCGCCAGGTGAACCGCCGCGCCTTCGCCGCGCGGTCGGCCTCGCGGGTCTGACGGCTATTGCGGTCAACGGCGTGGTGGGCTCCGGGATCTTCGTGCTGCCGGCCACCGTCGCGCTGATTCTCGGCCCGGCCAGCCCCGTGGCCTATCTCGTCGCCGCCATCCTCACCGCGCTCGTCGTCCTGTGCTTCGCCGAGGCCGGCAGCCGCACGGAGCGGACCGGCGGCCCCTACGTGTACGCGCGCGAGGCCTTCGGACCGTTCGTCGGATTTCAGGTGGGGTGGCTGTTCTTTCTCACGAGGCTGACCGCCGCCGCGGCCATCGCCAATGCGTTCGTGGCCTATCTGGGCGTCCTGTGGCCGGCGGCGTCCGCCGGGGTTGGACGCGCCATGGTGCTCACCGCCCTGCTGGGTGTCTTCGCGCTCGCCAACGCGGCGGGGATCAGGCAGGGCGCCTTCCTCGTGAACCTCCTCACCGTCGCGAAGCTGGTGCCGCTGCTGTTCTTCGTGGGCGTCGGGCTGTTCTTCGTGG
>CAZNOC010000083.1:0-9213 GCA_964574545.1 uncultured Bifidobacteriaceae bacterium
CTAGTTCATGCCACGCCTCGTTGCCCTCGGCGTGAGCATGTGCGAGTCCAGCCCGAGGAGCCAACCGCCTGCGGGTCCATTCCGGGGACATGGGTAACACTTTCCGCGGGTCGTGGAAGCGGTCTACGCCATCGATCGACCCGACCGTCGCTCGAGCCACTCGACGGTTATTGACCGGTACAACCGCTTGTGTTTCCTAGGCTCTGCTCCGGCCTTTGACGGCATACTCTGCACTGAATAATTGCTGGACCGGTGGACGTCGATGTCCGCCGGAGGAGAACTCTCAAATGCGGGAACGGTTGAAGGTGCTCGGTCCCGGGCTCATCGTCATGGCGGCGTTCATGGGTCCGGGTTCGGTAACGACGGCCTCTGTTGCCGGGGCCGACTACGGCTTCGTGGTGCTGTGGTCGGTGTTATTCGCCACGGTCGCGACGATCGTGCTGCAGGAGATGTCGGCCCGGCTGGGCATTGTGACCCGCCAGGGTCTGGGCGAGGCGCTCCGCGCGACGTTCGTCGAGCCGTGGCAGCGGTGGCCGGTCACGGTGTTGGTGATCCTGGCGATCGGCGTCGGCGGCTTCTCCTTTGCGACAGGCAACGTCACCGGCACGTCGCAGGGGTTGGTCATGATTACCGGCATGCCGCGCGAGGTGGCCGTCCTGCTCGGGGCGTCGATGGTCTTCACCCTGCTGTGGATCGGGCGCTACCCCGTGCTGGAGAAAGTCCTCATCGCGATGGTCATGCTGATGAGCGTGACGTTTATCGCCACGGCCGCGATGACCCGTCCGGACATGTCGGAAATGCTTCGCGGTCTGGTGGTGCCGTCGGTACCGGCGGGGTCGCTGATCACACTCGTCGGGCTGATCGGCAGCGCGGTGGTGCCCTACAATCTGTTCCTGCACGCGATGACGGTGCAGCGGAAATGGCCGGAGTCGATGCCGACAGACCAGGCCCTCGCAGAGGCGCGCACCGACAACTGGTTCTCGATTTCCATCGGCGGCGTCATTACCGCAGCTATCCTGGCCACAGGAGCGGCCGCGTTCTTCGGGACCGGGGAGCGGATCGAGAACGCCGTCGACATGGCCCGGCAGTTAGAGCCGGTGCTTGGTACGGCCGCGGAGCTCTTCTTCGGGCTCGGCTTTTGGGCCGCCGGCTTCACCAGTGCCATCACCGCGCCGCTGGCCGCCGCCTACGCGGTTTCCGGTGTGCTGGGCTGGCCCCAGTCGCTCACCGGCTCCCGCTTCCGGGCGATATGGATCACCGTTCTTGCGGTGGGGACCGTGCTGGCTTACGTCGGCACGCGCCCGGTGTCCCTTATCATTGTCACCCAGTACGCGGCCGGGCTGTCTCTGCCGGTCCTGGCTGTCTTCCTGATCGTCGTGATGAACCGCCGCGAGGTCTTAGGCCGCTACACGAACTCGCGGTTGAGCAACGTGGCCGGCGTCCTCGTCGTGCTCGGGGTTGCCGTGCTCGGCGCCCTGCAGATCCTCGGCCTGGCATGAAACAAGTCTTCGTGGCGCAGTAGGCGAGTTCCGGGCCGAGGCGTTGCTCAAGACCTATCCCGACGCCGTGGCCGACGTGATCCGGTTTCGCGTGAGCGAAGGGGACGCCGTCGATATGACCGTCGATGAGTGGCTGGCCTTCGCGCATGACACGTCCTTCCACGCGGCGCGCGCCCGGGCGCGGTCGATGGGGATCGACATCGCGTGGGACTGCGAGGTCACGAAAACGCCCGAGGGCTACTACCAGGTGCAAGGGGGCATCGAGTACGCCATCGCCAAATCGCGCGCGGCCGCACCCTTCGCCGACATCACGAACACCCTCCGTTGTTGAACACGTCACTGAATCACTTCGATGTGCGCCCGGTGACCTGACGCCTTGGCGAGCGGCGTGTCACAGGTGACGAGCGGCGCATCGAGCGCCTCTGCGAGGGCCACATACATGGCGTCGTACGCCGTGACGTCCTTGCGCAGCTTCCACGCACGAGTCAGGAGATCAATGTGCGGGTGCCGGTGGAGATCGAAGTCGGCGAGGTCCGCAAGTGCCTCGGCCGCCCGGTCAGGTGACAGCTCGCCGGTCCGCACGAGGCGGCGCAGACCTTGAGTGACTTCAACGTCCGCAAGGTGGGGCGAATGGAACTCGTCCTGGTCTCGAAAGAGGCGGGCCTCGATCCGAATGCCAAGCGGAGTCTGCAGGAGAAACTCGAGCAGAGCCGAAGCATCGACGACGATCACGCCGACTCGCGCTCCTCGCGGATGATCACCGCCGCCGGCGTTCTCAAGGTCACGCGCTTTCGACTGTGGATTCGGGTCAACATCTCGTCGCGCGTCGGTCGCGCGGCCAGACGTTCAAGTTCGGCGAGAAGGTAATCGGAAAGCGTCTGTCCCGAGTCCGCGGCGCGGACCTTGAGCTTGCGATGCAGCGCGTCCGGCACATTCCTGATTTGGACCATCTTGGACATGTGACAAGCATGCGTGCATGCTTGTCACATGTCAAGACTCAGGCAGCCTCACGGGTCATCCGCCTGGCGCTGTCATTCTCTGAACTTTTTGGCGGCGCCCCTGACAACAACGGGTTCGTGCTCGATGGCGGCGACGCCGGCCTGCTCCGCTCGCTCGATCGGCTGTCGGCCAGTGACGTGTCCCGATCAGTTCACGACGGGGCCACGATCGCGGCACAGATACGGCACGTGCGCTATGGCCTGTCGCTGATGGGTCGCGAGATCAGGCAGGAACGTAGGTCAGCCTGATCACATCCCCTCCCATCCCTTCGCTAGCCACGAGGCGGAGCGGCGGACGAGGCCCTGCGAAATAGGGCTTGCCGCGGCCAAGCACGACGGGGTGCAGGTAGATTCGATACTCATCGATCAGGCCCAGTTCGGTGAGGCTGTGCGCCAGGCCCGGGCCAGCCACTTCGATCTCGCCGTCGCGCTCGGCCTTCAGCTTCCGAATCGCGCCCTCCAGATCATCCCCAACAAGCCTCGCGTTGGGGCCGACCGACGTCAACGTACGCGAGACGACCCATTTCGGCTGGTTCCGCCATGCCGCCGCGAAGGCGCGCTCCTCGGCATTCCATTCAGCATGATCGTCGTCCCAGTACCGCATGACCTCATACATCTGGCGACCGTAGACACTGCCTGCCTGCCCCTGCGCCTCCTCGATGAAGTGGCGGAAGAGCGTGGGGCCTGGTGCGAACGCCGTATGGTCGACGTAGCCGTCCAGTGACTGGTTCATGCCGAACACGAGCCTGGCCATACCACTTCCTTTCCTCACGCGGCACATCCGCGCGGAGCTGTCTCTCTGGTTCGGTGCCGATGGCCGCCGACCGGAGGCCATGCGCCTCTTGCGTGGCTTCCCGTGTTCTCTGAGGGTATTCGCATAGACACGCGGCACCGGAACGGTGCTCGCAATCGTAGATCCCTGCCAGCGACAGCACGAGGGCGACGGAATCGTCCGTGGGTTTGTTCCTGTCGCTGTCGAGAGAAGCGTCGCACGCGGTCGACTATCTGTCAAAGCAGAGGGCGAGACGACCTCTGTGTTGGAGTGAACTCCGGCCATCGACCGTCCGCCAGACGCTCTCTGCGACGTCGTTGTGAGCTGCTACCATGCCCGCATGCTGGAGACGCTTCGCGATCTCGTCGCCCACAAGGGCTACTCGAACGCCGCGATTCTCAGTGCGGTGGGAGCGAACGAGGCTGCGCGGGCCGACCGCGAGCTGCACGCATGGCTCCACCACGTGCTCGTGGCAAACCGCTTCTGGTTGCTCGCGATTCTCGGCTTGCCGTTTGACGCCGAGGACGAATCCCGTCCCCCCGGTGCCTTCGACGGCCTGGTGCGGCGGTTCTCGAACACGCAAGAACGGGAGTCACAGTGGCTGGCCGCCGCCGCAGAGGCCGATCTCGCGCGGGTCCTTCGCGACCCGTTCATCCCCGGCGGCTCGTGCTCCGTGGTGCAGGCGTGGCTGCAGGTGTGCATGCACTCCCACGGCCACCGCGCCCAGGTCGCGAAGCGGCTTCGGCAGCACGGAGCGGTGCCGCCGGCGACCGACTTCATCAACTGGCTCACGGATCGGCCCGCCGCCGCCTGGCCCATGTCCGCCACGCCACCAGACGCCTGACGCCGGGGCACGTATGCAGATCACCCTCATCGATCCAACGGAGCTGTCCCGACTCGTGCATTTCTTCGACATCCTGGCGGCCGTCGTCTTCGCCGTGTCTGGAGCGCTCGTCGCTTCGCGCAAGGGGATGGACGTCATGGGGTTCATGTGGCTCGCTGTCATCACCGGCGTCGGGGGCGGCACGGTCCGCGATCTGATCCTGGATGTGCCCGTGTTCTGGGTTCAGAACCCTGTCCACGTCTCTGCCTGCCTCGTCACGGCCGTCGCGATGCACTTCGTGGCGCCACGTGTCGAATCCCGTTATCGAACCCTCCTGTGGTTCGACGCCTTCGGTCTGGCTCTGGTCACCGTGGCCGGGACGGTCAAGGCGCTGGATGTCGGCGCGCCGGCGCTGGTGGCCATCGCGATGGGCGCGGTCACCGGGACGGTCGGAGGCATGATTCGAGATACGCTGGGGCACGTGCCGTCGGTCCTCCTTCGTCATGAGATCTACGTTACGGCGTCGGTGCTCGGGGCCTGCGCATACGTCGGTTTCGACGGATTGGGCCTCGACCGCCTGACGGCGATGATTGGGGGGTTCCTTGTGACCTTCACCGTGCGGGGGTTGGCGATCAGGTTCGGGTGGTCGTTGCCCGTCTTCCGCGGATCCGCGACGCGCGAGCGCTGGAAGACGTGATGACGATCCATCTCGTCGACGGCACCTACGAGCTGTTCCGGTACTTCTACGCGCTGCCCTCCGCAACCAACCGCCACGGCGAGGAGGTGGCCGCCGTGCGGGGCGTAATGTACTCCATCCGGCGGCTCGTGCAGGAGGGCGCCACGCACATCGGGATTGCCACGGATCACGTGATCGAGTCGTTTCGCAACGACCTCTGGCCGGGCTACAAGACCGGGGAGGGCATCGACCCCGCGCTGTGGGCCCAATTTCCCCTGCTCGAGGAAGGGCTGCGCGCCTGGGGTCTCACCGTCTGGCCGATGGTGGAGGTCGAGGCCGACGATGCGCTGGCGTCCGCGGCGGCGAAGGCGGCGCTCGACCCGCGGGTGGAACAGGTGGTCATCTGCTCCCCGGACAAGGACCTCGCCCAGTCGGTGCGGGGCACGCGCATCGTCCAGCTCGATCGCGTGAGGAAGACGACCCGTGACGAGGCCGGCGTCGTGGCCAGATTCGGCGTGCCGCCCGCGTCGATCCCCGACTACCTGGCCCTCGTCGGAGACAGCGCGGATGGCTTCCCGGGGCTCCCGGGTTGGGGAGCGAAGTCGGCCGCGGCGGTGCTCGCCAGGTTCGGTCACATCGACGCGATTCCCGACGACCACCGCGCGTGGGGCGTCTCCGTCACCCGCGCCGCGTCACTCGCGGCCACGTTGGCGAGAAACCGCGCACAGGCGCAGCTCTTCCGGCAACTCGCCACGCTGCGGACGGACGTGCCCGTGTTCGATTCGGTGGACGAACTCGAATGGCACGGACCCACGCCGGCGTTGTCGGCTCTGCGCGGCCGGCTGGCCGTGGCGGAGTCGCGGGTGAAGGGCGAGACCGCCCGCGTGCTCGAATGACGGTCCGCTACCGAACCGCGCCCGTGCGCCGCAGCGCGGCGATCTCCTCCTCGCCGTAGCCTGCCGCGCGCAGGATCTCGGTGGAGTGTTCGCCAAGCAGCGGCGCCCGCCGGCCCGTCTCGAGCGGCGTCTCGGACATCTTCAATGGAGTACCGAGGGTCTTGAGACGGCCCAGCGTGGGGTGCTGAACGGTCGACACCATGCCGCGTACGGCCATCTGTGGGTCGCCCAGAGCTTCGGCGTAGGTGTTGATCGGGCCGCACGGAATATCGTGCTGCTCGAGCAGCGCGAGCCAGTGGGCCCGCGGCTGCCGCGAGGTCATCGCCTCGATCAGGCCGGCCAGCGACTCCCGGTTCGCGACCCGTGCGGCGTCCGTGCCGAACTCCGCCGTGCCGGTCCACTCGGGATGCCCGAGGACATCGCTCAGGCGGGCGAAGAGCCGATCGTTGGCGGCGCCAACGGTGATGTACCCGTCGGCGCACCGGAACGCCTGATACGGCGCGCTCATCCGGTGGGCGGACCCCAGCGGCTGCGGCGTGCCGGCGCCGGCGAAGTACTCCGTCGCCTCCCACACCGACAGCGCCACGCCGGCTTCGACGAGCGACGTGTCGACGTGCTGTCCGCGGCCTGTCTGCATGCGATGGTAGAGCGCCGCGAGAATGCCGGACAGCGCGAAGAGGCCGGCGCCGAGATCCGTCACCGGGATGCCCGCTTTGACCGGCGGCCGGCCAGGCTCGCCGGTGACCGACATGATCCCCGACACGCCCTGCGCCACCAGGTCGAAGCCGCCCCTGTGCGCGGATGGCCCGGTCTGGCCATACCCCGAGATCGAGGCGTAGATCAGGGGCGGGTTGGCCTCCGTCAGGGACGCGTAGTCGAGGCCCAGGCCACCCATCACGCCGGGGCGGTAGTTCTCGATGATGATGTCGGCGCCAAGGGCGAGGCGCCTGAAGACGCCTCGGCCCTCTGCGGTCTTGAGATCCAACACGAGACCGCGCTTGCCGCGGTTGACGGCATTGAAGCTCGGGCTGTCGGTGCCCGACGCGCCGGCCATCCCGCGCGTGGAATCGCCGGAGGGTGGCTCGATCTTGATGACGTCGGCTCCCATGTCGCAGAGGAGCATCGCGCAGAACGGCCCGGCCATCACCTGGCTCGCGTCGAGGACGCGCAGCCCGTCGAGTGCGTGCATGATGGAGACAGCCTACTATGCGGTGGACGGTGGACGGTGGGACGGTGGACGGTGCACGGTGGACGGTGCACGGTGCACGGGGGACGGTGAACGGGGGACGCGGATCGGTGGAGCGCGAAGTGTCTCAGACCATTTTCGAGATCGATGGCGCGCTGGCGTGGCTGACGTTCAGCCGGCCCGACGCGCGTAATGCCATGACGTGGGAGATGTACGATGCGCTCGTCGAGGCCTGCGAGCGCGTGGACGAGGCGCCAGATGTGCGCGTCCTGATCCTCAGGGGCGCGGGCGGGAAGGCGTTCGTCGCTGGGACCGACATCTCTCAGTTCACCGCGTTTACGGCGGGCGAAGACGCGCTCGCCTACGAGGCGAGGCTCGACGCCGTCATCGACCGCCTCGAGCGTGTGACCCGCCCCACGATCGCGCAGATACAGGGTGTGGCGGCCGGCGGTGGCTGCGCGATCGCCCTCGCGTGCGACTTCCGGATCTGCACGCCTGAGTCGACGATCGGCGTGCCCATTGCCCGGACGCTCGGCAACTGTCTGTCGGCGGCGAACGTCGCACGCCTCCTCGATCTCGTCGGTCCGGCGCGGACCCGGGATCTGCTGCTGACCGGCCGGTTGCTCGCCGCCGCGGAGGCCACGGATCTGGGGCTCGTCACCCGAACCGTACCTGCCGCAGACCTCGAACGCACCGTGCTCGAACTGGCGCGGCTCCTGGCCTCCAACGCGCCGCTGACGCTTCGCGCAACCAAGGAAACGGTCCGCCGCCTGCAGGCGTCACGTCGTTTGGATCCCGCCGCGGGCGCCGACCTGATTCAGCTCTGCTACCAGAGCGAAGACTTCCGCGAGGGCGTGACGGCGTTCCTCGCGAAACGGCCGCCGTCGTGGAAGGGCCGCTGACACGGGGTAAGATCGCGTGACCCGACGAATCGCGCCCGAGAGGCCAGACGTGAGTCCCGACACACAGACCCCCACTTCGTCCGAATCCGCAGCCGTCGAATTCCGCGACGTGTCGTTCGGGTTCGACGATCACGTCGTCCTGCGCGACATCAGCTTCCGCATCCCCAGGGGGAGCATGAGCATCCTGCTCGGCGCCAGCGGCGCCGGCAAGTCGGTCATGCTCAAGCTGATCCTCGGCTTGTTCCGGCCCGACGCCGGGACCGTTCACGTCCACGGGCATCGGGTCGACACCATGCGGGAGCAGGATCTGCTGAAGCTGCGCGCCGACGTCGGCATGGTGTTCCAGGAGATGGCGCTCTTCGACTCGCTGACGGTCCAGCAGAACGTCGGCTACCGCCTGTACGAGGAAAGCGACATGCCCACGGCACAGGCGGACGCCCGGGTCGCCGAGATCCTGGGTTTTGTCGGGCTCGGGGAGTACGGCGAGCGGATGCCCACGGAGCTGTCGGGCGGGCAGCGGCGCCGCGTGGCGCTGGCGCGGGCGATGGCCTCGAAGCCCAGCCTGCTGCTGCTCGACGACACGACGACGGGGCTCGACCCGCTGATCGCCACCACGGTCAACGACGAGATCGTGAAGCTGCGAGACCTCGAGCACGTGACGTCGCTGCTCGTCACGCATCAGATCCGCGACGCCCACTACATCGCCACCCACCAGGCGGTGAAGACGGACGGTCAGGTGCGCATCGTGGACGCCGATGCGCGCAAGGCGGAGGAAGTGCGCTTCATGGTGCTGCACCAGGGCGAGATCTACTTCGACGGCAGCGCCGCGGCGCTGACGGGGTCACAGGACGACTACCTGCAGGAGTACCTCTACAACACGCTGCCGCCCTGGTAGCCGCTCCGACCCTTCACGGACGGGCCTTGACAGTTCGTCGAATCTGGTCATACTTCCTTCGTTTCCCAAGGAGGGCGTGCATGGCAAAGAGACTCACGAAGTCGATCGACGTGCAGTTGATCAAGCGTGGCCCGAACGGCCGTCCGTACGCGGAGGTTCTCGTTGACGCCTCCCTCCCGCTCAATCAGACCGCCGCCCTCGTGCAGAAGCACGTCACGAGGAACGTCGATCTGCTGCGCAAGGTCGGCCTGCGCGCGTGCCCCGCCTGCATCTCCGGATTCGACCTCGGAATCCGCCACCGCTTCGACGATGTGCTGAAGATCGACCTGAAGCAGATTGGCTGATTCAGTGAGCGCCGCAGCCGGGGTGGGCGTCCTGTTCAACCCGGCCCTGTCCGAGTTTCTTCGATCGCACGCTGCCTCGCTCGACTACCTGGCGGTGATTCCCGATCGGAGCTGGATCGATCACGGCCCGGGGGCGCTGCCCCGATTCGAGGAGTTGGCTGCCGTGTCCGTCGTGCTGGACCAGGCAGCCAGCTCGCTTCCCCTCGTGATGCACAGCATCGG
>CAZNOC010000083.1:9313-12199 GCA_964574545.1 uncultured Bifidobacteriaceae bacterium
ATCGATCCCGCCACGGTGATGGAGGTTCACGTGGCCGGCGGCGATGAGATGCTGGGCTTCCACACCGATTCACACGCAGGCCCGGTGCTCGAGGCGGTGTGGGACCTCCTCGAGTACATCGCGCCGGCGTTGCCGGCGCTCCGGGGCGTCACGTTCGAGTTTCATGAATCGTCGTGGCCGTCGTTGCACGATGCCGGCGTGTTGGCGCAGGTCGAGCGCGCGCGGGCCATCCTGTCTCGCCGTTCTGCCGTGGAGGCCTAGTCCCGGGTGGCCCTCCGCGACTTCCAGCGCGCCCTCGCCGACATGACGCTCGACGCACGGCTGGCTGGGGCCGTCCGCGCCGGGGACGGCCGCGCGCTCGAGGCGTATTCGTTGAGCGATCGCGAACGGTCGAGACTGGAGTCGGTCGCCCGCCAGGACGGGATGTCGCTCAACTGTTCGCTCGCCCGGGCCAACCGGTTCGGGTCCATCCACGACGCGTTCCCGATGACCTGCGTGTTGTTGCACCCGCGCCTCAGGAGACTGCTCGACGAGCTCTGGAGTACCCGGCGTCCCGACAACTACCAGCTGGCCGGCGAGGAGTCAGCGTTTGCGGCGCTCGTGGAGCGGCACCTCGCCACCGGTACCCTTGCGGGCGAGTACATCGATGAGGTGTTTCACTACGAGCGGGTCTGCTGGGACCTGGCGATGGAACTCCGTCTCCGCTCGGGCGCTGCGATGGAAGGCGTGACGCGCCAGACACGATTCCGGCACGACCCGGGGGCGCTCATGGAGGCGCTGTCCCAGCATGCGCTGCCTCCGCCGGACCTGCCGGTCCACGATTACACCGTGACCGTCCGTGTGTCGAACGGCGACCTCGTGGCGGATTGGGATGTTCCTGCGTCCCCCGCCTGATCCGGCGACCTCGGGAACGGCCGGTGCCGCCCGGCCCACGACTCAGCCGGCTGCCGCCTTTCCCATAGAGTGTGGGCGGCCGCCAACCTGGCGGCGAGGAGGCAGACATGGCGAGGATCACGCGCGGCGAGTTTCTGAGCTTCGGCGCCGCTCTCGCGGGCGGCGTAGTCGTTGGGGCCACCGGCGCCCCTCGGTTTGCCTCGATGGCCGGCCTCGTCTCGCAGCCCGCCGCCGCCCTGGCGCCTGACCTCATCGTACACAATGCGCGCGTCTATACGTCAGATCCGGCGCAGCCGAGGGCGGAAGCGTTCGCCGTCACCCGGGGGCAGTTCGTGGCCGTCGGCTCGTCGAGTGACGTCCGCAACCTTGCCGGCCCGAACACCGAGGTTGTGGATGCTGGCGGGAGGACGGTGACGCCAGGCTTCATCGACGCGCACTGCCACCCGAGCGGCGTCAACGAGCTGTACGGCGTCAACACCAACCTGCGGCGGGTGACCGAGATCCAGGAGGCGATCCGGCAGAAGGCACAGCAGACACCGCCCGGCTACTGGGTCGAAGGCTTCATGTTCGACGACACGAAGCTGGACGACGGTCCGCTGCATCGGCGGCACCTGGACGAGGCCACACGGGATCATCCTGTGGTGGTGCGCCATCGCGGCGGCCACACGTCGTTCTACAACTCGAAGGCGTTCGAGCTGGCCGGCGTGACCCGCGAGACCCCGGATCCCGATCGTGGCCGCTTCTTCCGCGACGAGACCGGCGAGCACAACGGGCGCGTGGGCTCGCAGGCGCGCGACGTATTCGCGTCAGTGGGCCTCCAGGAGCGCTTCACGCCCGAGGAGCAGCGCGATCGCGCTCGGGCAGGGATGCGTCACGTCTCCGCCCTCCTGACGGCGAGCGGCCTGACGACCGTGCACGATGCCGGCGCCGGCCGGGAGCGCATCCAGGCCTACGAGGACGCCTACCGCGACGGCGATCTACGCCACCGCGTGTACTTCCTCGTACGCGGGTCCGAAACGTTCGCCGGCTTCAAGGCCGCGGGCATCACGACGGGCTTCGGGGATGAATGGGTGCGCGTAGGCGGCGTGAAGTACGCCGCCGACGGGTCGGCCTCGGAGCGCACGATGCGCATGAGCACGCCCTACGTCGGCACCGACGATCACGGCATCCTCACCATGACGCAGGACGAGATCCACGACGTCGTGGACGATGCGCATGCGCACGGGTTCCAGGTGGCGATCCACGCCAACGGGGATGTGACCATCGACATGGTGCTCCGCGCCTACGCGCGCGCACTCGAGCGCTGGCCGCATCCCGACCGGCGCCACCGCATCGAGCATTGCTCCCTCGTGAACCCGGACCTGCTCGCCCGCATCAAGTCGCTCGGCGTCGTGCCCGCGCCATTCTGGACCTACATCTACTACCACGGCGAGAAGTGGGTGGAGTACGGCGACGAGAAGATGGAGTGGATGTTCGCGCACCGGTCGTTCCTCGATGCGGGCATCCCGGTTGCGGGCGCGTCCGACTACATGCCGGGGCCGTTCGATCCGATGATGGCGATTCAGAGCATGGTGACACGGACCGACTATCGCGGTCGCGTGTGGGGCGCGAGCCAGCGCGTGAGCGTCGACGAGGCCATCGCCGTCGGCACGCGGCACGGCGCGTGGGCGTCCAGGGAGGAGCATCTCAAGGGGACGATCACCGCCGGGAAGCTCGCCGACTTCGTCATGCTCGATCGGGATCCGCACGACGTGGACCCGATGACCATCAAGGACATCCCCATCGTGCGCACCGTCGTCGGCGGGCGGACGATGCACGAGCTGACGTAGGCAGGCTTGGGGAATCTGGTGATGTGGTGATGTGGTGATGTGGGGATCGGATGTCACGATGTGACGATCTCAGTTGGACGGGGACCGAACCCGCCCTAACCTGACCGAACCCGCCCGAACCTGACCGAACCCGCCCGAACCTGACCGAACCCGCCCGAACCTG
>CAZNOC010000083.1:12299-16014 GCA_964574545.1 uncultured Bifidobacteriaceae bacterium
TCGACGGGCGCAGAGTCTGCTCCGGGGCAGACGAAAGGCGGGATCCGGAGAGACTCGCGCACGTGAAGCCGTTGATTTACAACGCTTTCCCCGCGTGCACGGGAATTGCAATGGCGCGCGTCATGGTGACGCCTCGCCTGGTGCTGCTGTTGTTCCTGGTTGCGCAGGGCTGGGACGGCATCTTCACGTACGTAGCCGTGGACGTGCATGGACTCGCGGCGGAGGCCAACGTGATTCTGGTCACGTGGATGGGGCTCGTCGGTCCTGCCGCGACGTTGCTCGTCGCGAAGGCCGGCGCGGCGCTCTGCGGCATTCTCCTCTATGTCCTCGGCGTCCACCGCGCGCTCGCCGGCCTGACGCTGCTCTACGGCGTCGGTGCGATCGGTCCCTGGCTCGCCATCTTCCACAACTACTCGTAGCGCGGTACCTTCGCGCCACCGCCCGCGACGGTTTGCGCCTTGAAAGGGTCGCTGGCTGTGCCTTCGACGCTCACGCCAGCGCCTCAGCCGCGGCCACGCCGCTCAGGAATGCCGACTCGATCCGGTTGCCGAGACACCAGTCGCCGCACACGGCGACGGCAAGCCTCGTATCCACGAGCGTCCCCTTGGCCAGCGGAGGGTCGGCCATCGCATAACGCCAGCGATGGGCGCTCACGTGCACGGGGCGTGGCAGGCCCGCCGGCACGAGGTCGGCGAAGGCGTTGAGGAGGAAGGGACCGACCGTATCGGGTTGCTGCGTCAACTGCGCCGCGCTCCAGGCCGCACTCGCGTGCAGCACCCATGTCTCCGCACGCACGCGCTTCGGTTTCGACCCGTCGCGCGCGATCCAGCCGAGCGGGCTGTGCAGGACGAAGGCGGCGTCGAATCGGACGGGCACCGGGTCGTCGAAGGCGGCCATCACCGCCCAGCACGGGTGCATGGTGACCGCGGCCACCTCGACACTCAAGGCCGGCGCGTCGGCAAGCAGCGTGGCCGCCTGCGGCGCGGGGATGGCGACGATGGCGGCGTCATACGGCCCGATGAGCTCGCCGGTCGTGGTCGTCGCCGTCCATTGCGACGCGGCGGCGTCGTGCGCCAACCGCTTCACCTCCGTCGAGGTGCGGACGTCGAGGCCGGTGGCCAGGTGATGGCCCGCCGCGCTCATGCCGGGCACCGCAACCCAGCGGGTCACCGCATCCTCCACGACGTCGCGGCCGTCGCTGTCGAACGACGCCAGCCGCACAGGCCAGGCTCGTGCGACGCCGGCGACCGACCAGCGTTGGACCTCCTCGACGAACCGGCTGTCGCGGGCGGTGAAGTACTGCGCGCCGTGGTCAAACTGGAGGAGCGCCGTGGCCGCGGTGCCACCGACCACGCGCCGCGTGCTGGCCCGTCCTCCTGGCACCCGGCCCTTGTCGAGCACATGGACGGTGTGACCACGAGCCTGAAGCCGGCCCGCGGCTGTCAGCCCCGCGATTCCGGCCCCGACGACGAGTATGCGCATGAGCCACGATACTCCGAGCCGACCCACCTACATTGCTCCCCTGGTCCCCGGTCCCTGGTCCCTGGTCCCTGATCCCTGATCCCTGATCCCTTGGTCCCCGGTCCCCGGTCCCCGGTCCCTGGTCCCTGGTCCCCGGTCCCCGGTAAGGGCTTGTATCCCGTGGCGGGTGGGTCTACCCTCGGGGAGTCAGTGGTACTCCAGCCAGGACCACCCATGAAGACCGCCCGTCTCGCCGCCACCCTCGGCGTCCTTCTGCTGACGGCTGGGGCGCCACACGCGCAGCAGCGCCCGGTGTTCCGGGCCGGCGTGGACCTTGTCAGCGTGGACGTGACGGTGCTCGACCGGAGCGGGGAGCCGATTGCGGGGCTGGTTCCCGAGGACTTCGTCCTCGAGGTGGACGGACGGCCCCGGCCTGTCGTGTCGGCCCAGTTCGTGAACCTCACGATGGAACGTGCGGCTCCGGCGCCAGAGCCCGAGCACTACAGTTCCAACGCGCGCGTCGACAGCGGCCGCCTGATCCTCATCGCGGTCGATCAGCGCCACATCCGACGCGTCGATGGCGCGCAGGCGCTCCGTGCCGCCGGCAATTTCGTGGAGGCGCTCCACCCCGACGATCGCGTGGCCGTGACGAGCCTGACCTACGAAGGGGAGATCGAGTTCAACCGCAACCACCGGGCGGCGCAGGTCGCGCTGGCGCGCTTCGCGGGGCAGCAGGATCTGCTGAGCTCCTTCCAGTTCAAGATCGGACTCTCCGAAGCGCTGGAGATCACCGAAGGCAGCCGCCGTCGTCTCGAGGAGGTCGTGGTGCGCGAGTGCGGCAGCCCGATCGACGAGGTGATGGGCACGGTGGGCCGGGCCGCCGAGGACGCCGGCCTCGAGATGAACCCCGACGCGTGTCCGCAGCAGATCGAACAGGAAGCACGCGCCATCGCCGGCCACACGCGGCTCGAGACGGCGATGTCGCTCCGCGCGCTGCTCTCGCTCGTGCGCAACCTCGGGACGATCGAGGGGCCGAAGACGCTCGTCCTGATGTCCGAGGGCCTGGTGGCCGACGCGCGCCAGTTCGACCTGGGGGAGCTGGCGGCCGCGGCGCAGGAGTCGCGCGTCACGATCTACACGCTGAAGCTCGACACGCCGCTGTTCGAAGCGGCCGAGGAACGGGAGTCGCCGTCGCGCTTCCAGGATCTCCGGCTGCGCACCGACGGCCTGGCGCGCATCGCGGGCGCCGGTCGCGGCGCGATGTTCCAGATTGTCGGCAGCGATCCACGCCCCTTCCAGCGCCTCAGCCGCGAGGTGTCGGCCTACTATCTTCTGGCGTTCGAGCCCGATCCCGGCGAGCGCGACGGGCGCGCGCGCCGAATCAAGGTGTCGCTTGCGTCGGGGCGCGCCATCATCCGCAACCGGCCGACGTTCACGTTGGCCGTCGATCTTCCGGCTGCCTCGCCAACCCCTGGTGAGAGCCTCGCGCGGCTCCTGCACACGCCGCGGTTTGCCACGGACCTGCCCATCAGCGTGGCCACCCACATCTACAAGGAGCCGGGGACGCCCCTTCTTCGCGTCGTCGTGAGCGCGGAGACCGACGGGGTTGGTGTCCGGAACCAGGATGCGCTGCTCGGCTTCGTCCTGAAGGACGACCAGAACCTCATCGCGGCGAGCGGCGTGCACCAGTCCGCCTCCGGCCGGCACGCGTTCAGCACCTTCGTGCCTCCGGGCGAGTACACGTTGAAGGTGGCGGCCTTGGACGCGTTGCAGCGCGGTGGCAGCGTGGAACGCACGTTCGTCGCAGCGCTGCCGCGAATCGAGGCGATCGAGGTGAGCGATCTGATCCTGGCGGCAGTCCCCGCCCGGGACGATCTCCCCGTCGAGCCGATGGTGGATCGCGCGCCACCCGATCGACTGCTGGCGTACCTCGAGTTGTACGACGACGGTTCGGGACCACTTCCGGATGCCGCCGTGCAACTGGAGATCGCTCGCGCCGAGGAGGATGCCGCGCTCGTCTCGCTGCCCGCCGACATCCGTCGCACTGGGCAGGGGCTCCTGGTCGCGAGGGGCGTGCTCCAGCTCACGGCCCTCGAGCCCGGCCGCTACGTGGCACGCGCCGACATCCTCGTCGCCGGCCGTCCCGTGACCCGCATCGTCCGGGCGTTCCGCGTGGACCCCGATCGCCCGCGCGCGAGCCGCTAGTCCCCTGGAAGCGTGATGCGTTGCATAAGTCCCGGAGCGCGGCGCCCGG
>CAZNOC010000084.1:0-1405 GCA_964574545.1 uncultured Bifidobacteriaceae bacterium
ACGGCGCCGTCGCGCGCCAGCGCGTTCAGGTGCGGGGTGTCGTCGCCCATCAGCGCCTTCGTGAGGCCGACGACGTTGATGACGGCGGTGGGATGCATGCCCGTTCGAAGGGGCGAGTGGCGCCGGCCGCTCCACCTCGCCCGAAGCAGCCCGTTTCTCTAGACGGGGTTCGCCTGCTCGCCGCGCAGGACGGAATTGGTCTCGAACTTCTGCGCCCGATCGACGGCGGGACGCTGATCCAGGTCCGTGAGGTCGAGCCGTCCGCTCTGCGCGAAGAACGCCACCGGGTTGTCCCACACGATCCGCTGAATCACCTCGTCCGCGATGCCCTGTTCGCGCATGACAGCGATGGTCTTCGGCACCTTCAGCGGGTCGCTGATGCCCCAGTCCGCCGCGCTGTTGATGATGATCCGGTCGCTCCCGTACCTGGTCACGAGGGCGGCCATCCGGTGCTCGTCCATCTTGGTGTTCGGGTAAATCGTATGGCCGGCCCAGCACCCCGTCTCCAGCACAATCGGCAGCGTTTCCTCGTTGTTGTGATCGATCAGCACCCGCTCCTCGGGGAAGCCGAGCGACCGCACCAGCGCAATGGACCGGATGGTGCCCTGCTTCTTGTCCCGGTGCGGTGTGTGCACGAGCACGGGAAGATCGAACTCGCGCGCGAGCTCGATCTGGCGGGCGAAGCACGCCTCCTCCGCGTCGGTCTGGTCGTCGAACCCGATCTCGCCCACCGCCACCACTCCGTCTTTCGCGAGGAACCGCGGCAGCAGTTGCAGCACCTCCTCGGCGAGTTCCGGCGTGTTCGCTTCCTTCGGGTTCAGCCCGATAGTGCACACGTGGCGGATCCCGAACTGCGAGGCCCTGAAGCGCTCCCAGCCCAGCAGGCTCTGGAAGTAGTCCACGAAGCTCCCGACGCTCGTTCGTGGCTGTCCGAGCCAGAACGCCGGTTCGACGATCGCCACGATGCCGGCCGCCGCCATGGCCTCGTAGTCGTCGGTCGTGCGGGATGTCATGTGCACATGCGGATCGAAGATTCTCATGAAGGCAGCTCCTGGCCGCGGTCGGTGGCGATCATGGCGAGGTCGATGTCGGCCGGGACGGCACGCCCCGCCGCCCGGCGCTCGGCCGCGTAGTCCCCCGCCATTCGGGACATTTCCGGGTTGAGCCGGCCCTGAAGGCCGACGATGCGCGACAGGGCCACGCCGTTGAAGAGCGCCTTCAGCACCATCTGGTTGAAGTTCAGCTCCGGGAAGTGGCCCGCGGGGTACGGGTTGTCGCAGGCGATGGCTTCGAAGAGCGGCTGGATGCTGGTGCGGCAGGCGTCAACGGCCTGCGGCAGCAACCGTTGCGCATCCGGCAGAAGCGGGAGCGCCCGTACCCAGCTTTGCTGCTCCCTGGCGTCCCC
>CAZNOC010000084.1:1505-15804 GCA_964574545.1 uncultured Bifidobacteriaceae bacterium
TCCCGCTGATTGACAGGCGCCAATCGCACAGACAAGATAACCACGCGCTGGAGCGTGTGCCAGTCGCGCTCGACTGTCGCCGGAAGGCCCGGCGCCGTTATCGCCGGAGACCTTCATGACCCAGCCGTCGTCGCCTCCCGGGGAGCTGCGCCTCCCGAACCCTTCCCTGCTCATGCGGCTCGCCCTCGCCTACCGCTCCTCGATGGTGCTCTTCGCCGCCACGGAGCTTGATGTGTTCACGCTGCTCGCCGAGTCTTCCCGCACGGCAGAAGACGTCGCAGGGGCCGCCGGGGCCGATCCCGAGGCGCTCCGCCTGCTGCTCGATGCCTGCGTGGCGGACGGGCTGCTGATCCGCGACGGCGACCGATACGGGAACACGCCGGAGACCGACGCGTACCTCGTGCGCGATCGGCCGGCCTACATCGCCCATGGCCTGAAGTTCGCCGAAGACCTCTACCCGGCCTGGGGTGATCTGGCGACGATGGTCCGGACGGGCCGCCCGGTCATCGAGCCCGAATCGGTACTTGGGGAAGACAAGGAGAAGACGCGAGCCTTCGTGCTCGCCATGCACGAGCGTGCCCGCGGCATGAGCGCGGTCCTGCCCCACGGCGTGGACTTCAGCGGACGCCAGCGCCTGCTCGACGTCGGCGGCGGCCCCGGGACCTACTCGATCGCGCTCGTCCAGCGCACCCCCGGTCTCACCTCCACGGTCCTGGACCGCCCGGGCGTGCTCGAGGTCACCAGGGAGATCGTCGAGAGCCACGGATGCGCCGATCGGATTGAGTTGCGTCCCGGCGACTACCTGACCTCGGCGTTCGGCTCCGGTTTCGATGCCGTCCTGCTCTCCGGGATGATGCATCGCGAACGCCCGGAGAACTGCCAGTTGCTGTTGCGAAAGAGCCACGATGCCATGGTCTCCGGCGGCCTGGCGGTTGTCAGCGATGTCTTCTTCGACGACGACCGCCGGTCCGGGCCGCCGTTTGCCACCTCCTTCGCCCTCAACATGATGCTGATGAGCGAGCACGGCAACGCGCACGCCAAGACCGAAATGGCCCGCTGGATGGCGGAGGCCGGCTTCGGCCAGGTCGAGATCCGGGATCTGCCTCCCCCGAATCCGCATACGCTCGTCCTCGGAATCAAGGGATGAGCACGGCAACGTCACCCCCTCACGTGCCAGGGTGGCAGGCCGCGGGCCGGGTCGGGCCGCCGAGGTGGCTGCTCGCGGCGACGGCAGCGCTCACCGTCATGACGCTGGCGATGGCGGTGGCGGAAACCAACTGGTGGATGCACTATCTGATTGATGATGGCGAGTACGTCAGCCTCGCCGGACTGGCCTTCATCGCGCTGGCCGGGATCCCTCTCTACCGCTCAGGGCGGCTCTTCGTCTCGCTGCCGCTCATCGCGCCGTGGCTGCTCTTTCCCGTGATCACGCAGGGCAATCAGATCATCGACAACCTGTCGATCAACTGGATGCGCCTGATCGTCCATGTGCTCCTCGCGGCCCTGTTTGCGGCGCCCGTGGCGGTGGTCGTGCTCGGAGCGGTCTATTCCGCCCGCGCCTGGCGGGATCGGCTGCCGGGGCGGTGGCTGGCGTTCGTCCCGGGCCTGCGGCCCATGGCGGAGGGCCGCCTCCTCGAAGGCGGCGCGATTCTGGCGGCGTCCCTCTTCGTGCTCGAGATCGGGCTTGCCGCGCTGGCGCTCGGCACGCTCATGATCCTCACGCTGATGGTGATGGCGTTGGCTGCGCTCGTGACGAGCGCTGCGGCTCCCCCCTCGGCTCCCTCCACCCGCGCTGCCCGGCCGCGGGCGCAACGGGAACGGGTCGCGCTCATCGTGCTGATGACGGGCGTCGTCGCCTCGCTGGCCCTGTTTGTCGGCTTCAAGAACCGACCCGGGGCCTACCAGGGCAGCCCCAGCTACTTCATGGACCCTGCGCGCCGCGACGAAGGGTTCCGGATGGACCTTGTGGCCCTGTCGGATCGACCGCCGGCCTCCCCATCAGCCCCGGACCAGGTACGCGCCGCCTTCACTGCGTATGCTGTTGCGCTCGACGAACTGATCACCGGGTACCACATCCTCGATCGCAACTACACCTATCACTTCCACAACCACCTGTTTCTCAGGTACACGCCGCTCCTCGCCAACTATCGAACCGTGGCGCTCGGGCACCTCGAGAACGCCCTCGCGCTCCATGCCACGGCCGAGGCTCAGCGCGCGTTGGCCCGCTCGACTCTGGCTGACGACGACCCGCTGGCCAGACTGCTGGACGATGTCAGCACGTATGCGGCCTTCAACTTCGAGCGCGTACCGGTGCTCGAGCAAATGAGCGCGGAGTTCGAGCGCACGCAGGCCGGTCTGCAGCACGCGGCCCACCTGTACGAAGGCGAAGGCAAAGTGGTCACCGTGCGCCTCTCGGACCTCCTGGCAAAGCACCGGGCCGTCCTCGGTTCACCGCTGGTGGCTCCGGTCACCAGCGAATTCGTGACCATGAGCCGTGCGACCATCGCTCGGTACGCAAACCGCATCGTCGGGTTCTGAGGTCCGCATGGGGGCCCGCCTCCGTCTGCATCATCGAATCGTCATTCCGTTCGTGCTCGTCGCGCTGGTCGCGACGTTCGCGGCGGCCTACATCGCCCTGTCCGCGGCATCCACGGCCATGGAGACCCGCGTGCGGGGACAGTTGCTGAGCGCCGCGGCAGTCGTGAGCCGGGCCGACTTCGCGATGAGCCCCGCCATCCTGCGGAGCGTCCGTGACATCACCGGATTGGATGTTGTGACGTTCGCGGGAGACGGTGACATCCTGGCCAGCACCGTCGACGAGGTCGAGCACCCCGCCCTTCTGGCACGCCTTCTCGCGTCCAGACCCGGCGCGGACACGCCGTCCAACCGCGTCAACGGTGAGGCGGTCCGGATCGATTGCGGCGGCGTGCCGTGCCTCGTCGCCTTCAGACGGGTTGACGGATACCCCGGCACGACCGTGGCGCTCATCGCCGAGACCTCGGAGCTTGTGGCCGGCACGCAGGCCGTGACACGCACGATCCTCATCGCCGCGGCGATGAGCGTCATCATCATGATTGTGGCGAGCCAGCTCGTGGCGCGGCGGGTGACGGCGCCGCTCGCTCGGCTCAGCGATTTCGCCCGCGAGCTGACGCTCGAGGGCTCCCACCAACGGGCGCCGGTCGGCGATGACGAGGTGGGACGCCTCGCGTCCGCCTTCAACGAGATGCTGGACCGGGTCGAGCACTCCCGCGAGGCGCTCGTGCGTTCCGAGAAGCTCGCTCTGGCCGGGCTCCTGGCGGCGCGTGTCGCCCACGACATCCGCAATCCTCTCTCCTCGATCAAGATGCAGGCGCAGCTCCTCCGCACCGAGGCGCTCACGCCGGATCAGCAGGCAGGGCTCGCCGCCATCCTCCACGATATCGACCAGGTGGAATCGGTGATCCGCGACCTCCTGGAACTGGCGCGTCCGGGCGCGCCGGCCCGGCACGCCGCTCAGCTCAACACCGTGGCACGCGAGGCATTGCAGCAGATGAGCCTGCAGCTCGCGTACCGGAAGGTCGCGGTGGAGATGGCTCTCGACGAGACGCTCCCCTTGATTTCCCTGGACACGAACAGGCTCAAGCAGGCGCTTCTCAACGTCCTCATGAATGCCTCGGAGGCCATGCCAACCGGAGGCACGCTGCGCGTGGCGTCCCGGTCCGCCGGCGATGCCGTCCTGCTCGAGGTGTGCGACGATGGGATCGGGGTGGACCCGGCCATGCTTCAGCGCGTCTTCGATCCGTTCGTCTCGACCAAACGTGATGGCGTGGGCCTCGGCCTCGTCAACGCCAGGGCGGTGATCGAGAGTCACGGCGGCACGATCGCGCTCGAGCGGCGCGAGCCCACAGGCACGTGCGTGCGAATCACGCTGCCGGCCACCGCCCCGGCGACGGCCGACGGCGGCCAGGTGACCGCGCACGATGGCTGACATCCTCGTCGTCGACGACGACCAGTCGATCGCCACCGCGTTCGAGCGCTTCCTCAAGCACGAGGGGCATGACTACCGCCTGGCGAGCAACGCCGAGGACGCCGTCCGCCTGATTGGCGAACGTGCGCCCGACCTGGTGCTGATGGACGTCCGCATGCCTGGCGTCGATGGCCTGCAGGCCCTCCAGACCATCAGAAGCCGTTTCCCGGACGTCTACGTGGTCATCATGACGGCGTACGGCACGAGCCAGACGTCGATCGATGCCATTCGTGCCGGGGCTTTCGACTACCTCACCAAACCGCTCGATCTCGACCGGCTCCGGGTCGTCATCCGACAGGCGCTCGGCGCCCAGCGGATTCGCGACGCCGCGGAGGAACCGGAGGCGGCCGATACGAGCGTGCATGCCCACGTGAGGCTGGTCGGCGACTCGCCGGCGATGCACGAGGTCTACAAGATGATTGGCACGCTGGCCACGACCGACGTGCCGGCCCTCATCGTCGGTGAACGCGGCACGGGAAAGGCGCTCGTGGCTGCGACGATCCACGACAACAGCGGCCGCAGCCAGCACGCGTTCATCGCGCTCGACTGCGCCACGCTCCCGGACGCCGACCTCGAGTCGGATCTGTTCGGCCCTCAGCCGGGGACCGTCCACCTGGCGTCAGTGGACAAGCTCCCGCCATCCCTCCAGGCCCGGCTGGCCAGGGCCCTGTCGGCAGACCGCCTGCGCGGCGCCGCTGGCGTCGAGGCACGCATCCTTGCCTCCACGGACGCTGACCTGGCTAGCGGCGTCGAGTCGGGGCTCTTCAGCCGCGAACTGCACGATGCGCTCACGGTGATCACGCTCCGCCTTCCGCCCTTGCGCGATCGACGCGATGACATCCCCTCGCTGGTGCGTCACTTCGTCCAGCGATTCAACGAGCGGCTGAGCCGGACGATCAAGGGCGTGGACGAACAGGTGTCCCGCCGGTTGCAGGATCACGCCTGGCCGGGCAACGTCGGGGAACTCGAGCGGGTCATCAAGCGCGCGTGCATCGTGACCAGGAGCGATGTGATCGCCGACGAAGACCTCGGCGGCAACCTCGCCGACACCCGCGCGCCAGGACGTGACACTGCCGAGGCGGCGATGCTGCGTGCAGCACGCACCGTGCTGCAGGAACGCCTGGTCGAGCCGTCCGGTCCGTCCCCCTCACCGTTCCACGAGATCGTCGATCTCGTCGAGGCCGCCCTCGTTGGGGAAGCGCTCGCGATCACGAACGGCAACCAGGTGAAGGCCGCGGAGATCCTGGGCGTCAACCGGGCCACCCTCCGGAAGAAGATGACGACCGACGGCTGAGCGTTCGTCAGTCGCCCGGAATGACGCGCTGCAGGGCCACGGTGACCACGAATCCGGTTGCCGCGGCGAGGGCCAGCGGGAGCGGTGCCAGCGTTGCGATGATGGCGGCATCCAGCAGGGAGATGCCCGCAATGAGGTACGGAATCCACGGCCCGACGTGCTGCCGCCAGGAACGGCCCATCCAGGTCAGTCCGGCCACGTACGAGGCCAGCACCAGGGCCGCCATCGCGACGCGCGCATCGACCTGTGCGACCGCCGCCGCAGCGAGACAGTAGACCAATCCGCGGCAGAGGCCCATGACGGCGGGCGCGAAGGGATCGCGCTTGTGCCGGTAGTCGTAGTAGAGGATCGCCGCCGCCAGGGCGACGCCCCACCACAGCGCCGCTGGATTGAGCAGCGCCACGACCAGCACTCCGGCGGCGAGCAGCACGCTGCCGGCCAGGCTCGCTTCACGCCATCCGACGCGGCCCGACGGCAGCGGCCGCGTCGGCTGCGTGCGGGCATCCACGTGTCGATCGAACACGTCGTTGAGCACCATGCCGCCGACGTACAGGAGCGACACGGCCAGGCACAACTGGAGGTAGGGCGCGATCGAGACGGGGACGCCGGACACGACGATGCCCGCCAGCACGTTGGTCCAGACCGTCGGCAGGTTCGAGACCCGCGCGAGGAGCAGGTACGACCACCACCGCGAGCGGCGCGGGGGAGCGCCTACTGGAAGATCGACCGGACCCACGTGAGCTCGCGCGCGATCGCCTGGCATGTGTCAATCGTCCGGTACTCGGGGGGCAGCACGTCCCACGTGTAGGTTTCCACTTCCAGCGACCGGCAGAAGGGCTGGTCCTTCAGCAGTTCGAGGACCGACCGCAGGTATGCCTGCGTCGTCTGGAAGACGCCAGCATCTGCGAGGAAGATGGGGACGTGGAAGTGGATGCGCCACTCGCGGTCCTGGCCGGGCTCCTCCCGCTCCGCAGCGGCGAGGGCGTCCGGCAGGTCGGTGAATCGCGTGATCCCGCCGGCGCTGCGCTGGACGACCTGGTGCAAGTAGGTATCCTCGGCGAACCGGCCGAGCATGGCGCGAAACGGGGGGCTCTCGTCGCCAGCCTGGAGCCGCAAGGCCGAGCTGAGCTGCACCTTGCAGATGCGGATGCCCTCGGCCGCCAGACGCGTGATGGCGGCGCCGGGCTCCTCGAACTCGACCGCCATGTGGCACGTGTCGAGGCAGACACCGACGTGGCGCCTGACATCGTCGACCGTCAATCCGACCCCGGCCGCGCGCGACGCGCCGGCCACCGCCTCTTCGTTGAAGAGATAGCGGGTGAAGAAGGCGACGGCGTCGTCGGTCGTTTCAAGGTGGCAGGCGGGCTCCGGTTCGAGCGCCAGCGCGATGGACACGCCCGTCTCCTCGCGCAGGGACACCAGGTACGCCGCGTGCGCGAGTACGCCGGACGCGATGGCCTCGATGTCGCCGGCCGACGTCACCTCGGCCCTGAACGCCCCTGGAACCGTACTGACGCAGCCCTCCACGTCGGGTCGGTCCGCGAGCAGCGTCGCCAGTTGCCGCGCGAGCCGGTTGGTGTACGCGAGCCGCCTCGGATCCCGCCAGTCGGGAAGGTACACCCGCTCCTTGACGCGCGTGCCGTGGAACGCCCCGTACGGGAAGCCGTTCATCGTCAGGACGTAGTAGTTCCCGTCGCGCAGAAACCCTCGAAAGCGGTCCAGGGCCCCAGGAGCGTCGAGGTCCTCTGCCGCTTGTGCCGAGAGACGAAGGCCCACCGCCATCGCTCCTTCGACGTGCAGGCGCTGGCGAATCCTGGGAAGCGACGTGGCGAGCGCCTCGCTCACCTCGGCCCAACTCTCTCCGGGGTGGATGTTCGAGCAGTAGGTGAGATGAAAGCCGTCGCCGACCCTCATGACGCGGACGAAGCCGCGTGCCGGCGCGTGTGAGCCGCAGAACCGAGGCCGGCGGCCAGAACCTCGACCGACGCCGCCACTCTCGCCTCGTCCATCTCCGTCACCTCGAAGCACTCGCCGATGTCGCGAATCAGGGTGACGTGCAGCTCGCCGCCCAGATGCTCGCGGAATTCCCGCAGTCCCGCAATGAAGGTGACGTTGCCGCCCGCATCACGCTCGGCCAGCACGTCGTCCCACAGGTCGAAGCCCACCGCACGGAGAACGGCAAGAATCCGGTCACCCGAGGCGCGGGGCAAATAGCCCATCTGCACCGAGTACAGGATGTCGATCGCCATGCCAATGGCCACCGCTTCCCCGTGACGAAGCCGGAAGGCGGTCATGGACTCGAGCTTGTGCGCGGCCCAGTGTCCGAAATCAAGCGGACGGGCGCTGCCGAACTCGAACGGGTCACCGTTGCCGCAGATGTGCCGCAGGTGCAGTTCGGCCGAGCGCCGAATCAGCGCGTCGAGCACAACGGAGTCCCCCGCCGCAATCCGAGCGGCGTTGAGCTCGATGTACTCGTAGAGCGCAGGATCCTTCAGCAGGGCCACCTTGATGGCCTCGGATACGCCGGCGATTCGGTCTCGGTGATCCAGCGATTCCAGAAAGACGCTGTCGTTGATGACCGCGAACGGCGGCACGAAGCTCCCGATGAAGTTCTTCTTGCCGAAGAGGTTGATGCCGTTCTTGACGCCGACGCCGGAATCGGCCTGCGACAGGACGGTCGTCGGCAGCCGGATGACACGGACGCTCCGATGCGCGATGGCGGCGGCGAACGACACCATGTCAAGGACGGCTCCCCCGCCGATGACCGCGACGAACGACTGCCGGTCGAGGCCGACGTCGTTGATTCGCTGCAGCAGGCCGAGGACATGGGTCACGTCGTTCTTGGCGCCCTCGCCGCCGGGCACGATCACGGGGGCGCTGACGAGATCCAGGGATTCCGGGAAGGCCGCGAAGTAGTCGTGCACATCGTCGATGAGCGCGGGCTGCGACCGGGCGACACAGTCATCCACGACGACGAGCACACGATGCCGCCTCTCTGGCTCCAGGCGGCACACGGCGTCGAGGAACGTGCGGTTGGTCGGGTCCCAGGTATCGCGGGTGAAGCACAGCGGAAACGCGAACGAGAGGGAGAAGCGGTGAACGGCGGATTCGTCCATAGTGAGCCTGACCGGTCGGAGCTCCGGAGCGACTGGCGCACGTCGCCTGGAGGCGCATCATCTGCGTGTGCAGAATTAGACAGCTTGGTCTCTGCTAGCAAGACAACTGCCAGTCGAATTCCTTAATGTTTTCGCCGGGAGGCCTGCGGACGCTGGCGAACTTGTCTGCGCCGCGTCTGACATAAGTCGGTGGAAACCTGCCACTGCGCACCAGGACGGACGAACGAGGACGGCCCCGAGAGGCCGTATTGGAACGGCAACCGCCAAAGGATGACTTGCCCGAAAATGCTGGCGTTTGCCATACTCGACGCTTGAGAGAGCCCTCGAGGTCAGTCGGCGCTGTTCGCTCCCGGCGCGCCTTTCTCGCCGCGCTGGCCGCCACGGCCCCGGCGCTGGCGCTTCCTTCCGCAGGGCTGGCCCACGAGGGCCTTCCGAGAGGCCTGACCTTCGCCCACACGCATACGGGCGAACGGCTCGACGTGGAGTACTTCAGGGCCGGACGCTATCTGCCAGACGCGCTGGCCGAGGTCGACCGCCTGTTGCGCGACTTTCGGACCGGAGAGATCCATCCGATCGATCCGGCGCTGCTGGACCTCCTGCACCGGCTGCAGCGCGCCACCGGACATGCGCGCGAGTTCGAGGTGATCTCGGGGTACCGCTCGCCGCTGACCAACGCGGCACTGCGCGGCAGGAGTGAGGGCGTCGCCGCGCGCAGCCTCCACATGGACGGGCGAGCGATTGACATCCGGGTGCCCGGGCTGGCACTCGAGGCCCTCCGTGACGCGGCACTCGAGGCCCGCCTGGGCGGGGTCGGGTTCTACCCGGCCTCGAACTTCGTGCACGTCGATACAGGCAGGGTCAGGCGCTGGTAGGAGGCTCGGGGGCGCGTCACTTCCGGCCCGCCAGTGCGGCATCCAGCCGCCGATCGTGCTCGTAGATGTCCGCCGCGAACCTGAGCGTGCCATCCGAGGGCCAGACCAGCGCCGTGACGTAGGTCAGGATGACCTGCACTGGCCGAACGAGATTCACCGCCTGCGAATCAGCGCCGCGCTCCATGGCGGCCTGAATGCGCGCGGACGTCCACGTCGGCTGCTCCGAGAGTACCCAGACCGCCAGCCCCGCCGGGTCCGCCACCCGCACGCAGCCATGACTGAAGTCGCGACGGGCCCGGCTGAAGAGTGCCTGGGCAGGCGTGCCGTGCAGGTAGACATGATCCTGATTGGGGAACATGAACTTCACGAGGCCCAGGGCGTTGTGCGAACCGGGCCGTTGACGCACACGCAGCGTCCCCTGGCGTAGCAGGGCAAGGTTCTCCGGCGTGGCCTCCACCCGAGGGGCCTGATCGCCCGGGCCCCAGACGATCTCCATGCGCTCGCGATCGAGGTAACCCGCGTCCTTGACGATTCGCGGCAGCACTTCGCCCCGGAGAATCGACGGAGGCACATTCCAATACGGCCGGAACACCACGTAGCGCATGTCCTCGACGAACACCGGTGTCTCGGTGCCCAGGGCGCGCCCCACGACGACGCCAGTGTCGAAGACAGGCGTCGCGCCTGGCGCGAGACGATCCCAGCTCCACAGGTGGAACATCGGAATGTTGACGAGGATCACTCGGCCCTGCGCAAGGTGGGGCAACCATCGGAGGCGTTCGAGCGCGAGTTCCACCTGCCGGACACGCCGCGCGAGCGGCACCGACAACGCCTCAACCGTGGCCTGGCCGAGCACTCCGTCCGGCTCGAGGCCGTGCCGCAACTGGAACCGGGTCACCGCCTCGACCATGGGCCCGTCGTAGATGGTGCCTCGCGCCGCGGGCGAATGACGTTCGGCCAGGTCGCCCGTGACGATCAGGCGCCGCGCGAGCGCAGGCACGCCCGCATAGACACCACCGGGATGCACTGAAGTCGATGGCTGTGGCAGGCTTTCGAGCGTTTCCTGTGCCGCTCGCGCCCGGAGGTCTCCCAACTGCTCACGCAGGGGCTCGTAGAGCGGGATGGCCGGCCGCAGTTCCGCGGCGGCCTCACGCAGGCGGTTGTCGGCGACGCTGGACAGGAGGACCGCGGCAAAGCCATGGTCGTCGGCGGGCACCGTCAGGCGGAAACCGATCGTCCGCGGATCGAGGCGGCCCACGTGGACGTGGCGGAGAAACCGCAGGACCGCAACGCTCAGGTCAACGTCGAACGCCGCCATCCGGCTCACTCCAGGCTCATCACCGCTGCCAAGCGCTGAGGCCTGCGCCGCAAGCGCGGCGGCCTGGTAGTCCTCTGGATCGAGCCCCTCGTCGGTGGCGTCGTGGATGAGCGCCAGCGCCGTGTGTGCCACCCGGCTGGGCCGGGCCCTGCCGTCAAGCCACAAGGGCGTGTGACCCGACGCCGAATAGAGCGCGCCGAGCTCCTGCGCGTCCCCGGCCCCGACCAACGACCGTACCTCCCCGACGCGTGCCTCGATCGCAGCCGCGATCTCCCCGACGGGAATCTGATGCGCGCCCACCGCCGTCATGACCGGCACACGCTCGCCGTTGGAAGACGCGGGCTGAGCCGCAGGCCCCGCTGGCGGGCCGGGGCCGCACGCAGTCAGCGTCGCGAGGAGCGCGGCCAGCGCGACGAATTGTGAGAGGGCAGACACGCGAGTACGAGGTGCAAACAGCGCGCCTAGGACACGGCGCACCGTGACTGCCGATCCGCGCGTCTCCCGAGGAGCGCGACGGTCCGGCTGCCGGAAATCCGGGGGCAACCGCGTTCGCAGAAGCGGTTTGGACTAGCGTCGCTGTGGCCGGGCCGACTTCGCCGGGCCCAGCGCCGCCAGACGGGCCTTGATGCGGTCGAGTTCCTCGGTGTTCCGGCGGCCCCCGGTCCCAAGCGTCCGCGCGTGCTGCTCCAGCCGGTCGATGCGCTCCTTCGGGGCAGGATGCGAGGCGAAAAACACCTCGACCGATCCCGGATCCCGTCCGGCCTGCTCGCGAAGGATCTGCATGAACTCGACCATGCCCCTCGGGTCGTACCCCGCGCGGGACATGTAGATGAGCCCCTGCTCGTCCGCCTCCCGCTCGTCGTCGCGACTGAACTTGGCCATGGTGGCGCCGGCGGCCACCGACGCGCCCACCTGCGCCAGCTGCGCGCCTCGACCGTCATCTCCAAGAAGCGCCGCCAGCAACCCGAGTCCCACCTGCGCGGCCAGGCCCTTCGAGATCTGGCCCGCTGAATGACGGTTGGCGATGTGGGCGATCTCATGCGCCACGACGCCCGCCAGCTGAGCCTCGTTGCGCGCGGCCTCAATCGCCCCGCGGTGCATCCACACGGGGCCTCCCGGCAGTGCGAAGGCATTGATCTCGGCGTAGTTGGCCACGGAAAACGAGTACGGGTACTCCGGACCGCCCGCGTGCGCCAGGAGCCGCTGGCCGATGGTTCGGATGTAGCCGCTGACGGCCGCGTCGGTGACCTCTGGCGTGGACTTCCGAAGCTCCTCCTGTGCCGCGCTTCCAATGCGGATCTCGTCATTCACGGACACGAGCTGCCACGCGGCCAGCGCAGGTGTGAGCAGGCCCACGAGCACGAGCGTCAGCCAGCCGGCACGCGGCCGGCGGTGCGTGTGATGCATCACCTGGGTTGCCATGCCATGACGACAGCAACTCCCGTGCCGAACGTCTGTGCACGGAAGCACACACAACTCCTGTCATTGCCGCCCGACAAAGAGGACACACGGGGCCGCCGTCGTGTAAGCCTGCCAGACTCGACCGGGCATGGGTCACGCCCGAGACGGAGCCGCCTGCTCGCATAGAATGAAGGCTCTCGATGCTGCGCCAGATCCGGGAGTTCCTCGCCAGGCACGAGCGCACGCTCTGGTGGCTGCACAGCGTCTGGGCGCTGCTCTTCGGCATCGGCATCATCTGGGTGGGCGCCCGGCGATTCGACTACCTGCGGCTGGCCATCGTTCACATCGCCTTCATCTGGGTGGCGAGCCTGTTCGTGCATCGCCTGATGGAGACGCCCGGGCCGGCCTCCGTGTGGCGGCGCCGGCTCCTCGTCGCCCTCAACTACTTCAACCGGAACTTCTACCAGCAGATCCTGTTCTTCATCCTGCCGATCTACTTCATCAGCGCCACCTTCTGGTCTCCCAACGCCCTGTTCGTCATCCTTGTCGCGGCGTCGGCCGTGCTCTCCACGCTCGATGTCGTGTACGACGAGCACGTGGCCTCCCGGCGGTTCCTGAGCGCGATCTTCTTCGCCTTCAATCTCTTCGCTACGATCAACCTCATGCTGCCGATTCTCTGGGCGACCGGTCACGTCACAGCGCTCCGTGTGAGCGCCGGACTCGCCCTGCTCGCGTTCGCGACGATCTACTTCGAACGCCGGCATCACAGCCTGCGGGAGTCGGCCGTCACCGTGGCGGTGGTGGCCGTGCTTCTCGTGGCGCTCGTCGAAAGGGGCCGGCCCTTCATCCCGCCGGCGCCGCTGCGCCTCTCGTCGGGCGTCTTCGGCGAGGGCCTGGACACCGACACGCCCCGCGTGACCGGCATACTGGACGCCGTGCCAGCGGGGGGAGGCCGGATGTACGTGATGACCGGCGTGGTGGCCCCGCTCGGGCTCGATGACTACGTACGCCACCGATGGTTCCGTGATGGAGAGTTGTTCTATCAGTCCCCCGACTACCCGGTACGAGGGGGCCGCGAGGAAGGGTACCGCCTCTGGACGTACGCCTCTCCGGGACCGGGCGTGACGCGGCTCCATGTGGATGTGGAGACCGCCGGCGGCCAGCTCATCGGCCGTGCGAGGCTCGAGTAACGTCCCTACAGCCGGCGGAGCTGTACCTGTTCGACGAGATGATCCGGCCCCTTGTGCAGAATCAGGTGCGCACGCATACGGGTGGGCAGGATGTTCTCGCGCAGGTTCACGCCGTTGATTTCGGCCCAGATCCGCGCCGCCGTGGCGCGCGCTTCGCTCTCGCTCAGGTGAGCGTAGCGATGGAAGAACGATCCGGGATCCTGGAACACCGTGTCCCGCAACCGCAGGAAGCGCTCGACGTACCATCCCTCGATGTTCGCTTCGTCCGCATGGACGTAGATCGAGAAGTCGAAGAAGTCGGACGCGAAGAGCTGGTTCTCGTCTCGCGCATCGGCAGGTGCCTGCAGCACGTTGAGCCCCTCGACGATCACGATGTCAGGGCTGCGCACCTCCTGCACCTCGTCGGGGACGATGTCGTAGCGCTGGTGGGAGTAGACGGGTGCGTGGACCTCGGAGCGACCGGCCTTGACGTCGGCCAGGAAAGCCACGAGGCGCGCGCGATCGTAGCTCTCCGGAAAGCCCTTGCGGTTCATCAGCCCGCGGTGCATCAGCACGGCGTTCGAGAACAGGAATCCGTCCGTCGTCACGAGGTCCACGCGGGGATGGCTCGGCCATCGCGCGAGCAGTGCCTGCAGGATTCGGGCGGTGGTGCTCTTGCCGACCGCGACGCTGCCGGCCAGCCCGATGATGAACGGCACACGCGCGGCCTCGCTGCCGAGGAATGTCTGCGAGGCGCGGTAGAGCCCCTGCGTGGCGCGGACGTGCAGGTTGAGCAGCCGCGACAGCGGCAGGTAGACCTCCACCACTTCGTCCATCGACAGCGCGTCGTTGAGGCCGCGCACCTTGTCGAGGTCGCGCTCCGAGAGCGCAAGTGGCGTGTGGTCGCGCAGCCTCGCCCACTCGTCGCGGGTGAAGGCGAGATACCGCGAGAGCGGAGCGGCGGTGGTTCCGGGCATGGACGGCGCTGCGACCCTGCTCAGCTTCGCCCGGGAAGCCGAGCGAGGTCAAGTGCGGCCGGCCTGTCCCGCGGTGAGGCGCGGCCTGCCAACATGGCGACCGGCGACGCGGCCCGGTCAAGCCGGAATCGGAATCTTTCCGGCGTTCT
>CAZNOC010000085.1:0-15693 GCA_964574545.1 uncultured Bifidobacteriaceae bacterium
TCGCCTGGGGACCCACCTGCAGCGCCTCCGTCATGAAGGCGACGATGTAGGGCTGAGAGATCGTCTGGCTGAACCCGATCGGCAAGGGGAAGTCGCCGTAGGCGTCGTCGCGGAGTTCGTCCGGCACGAACCGGTGGCGCGGCACCGCCTGCATCGCGGCCAGCACGTGGGCGTCGCGCACCCCCCTCGCCCGGATCTGCTCCTCGACCATGCGCGCGCGCCGCGCCGCGTGCCCATCGTCCGAGGGCGCGGCATCACGTCCGCGGCTGCCGGTCGCCGCGCAGGCCGCCACCCACAGGATCGCCGCCAGGCCGACGGCAGCGGGCAGGGCCGTGGTCATATGGCTCATACGTCCTCACACCCTTCACGACGATTATCCCCCGCCGGGACGGCGTCGCGCGTCAGCCTTTCCCGGGGCGAAGCGTGCGCATGGCGCTCGGCGCGGCGGCGGGTTCGGTCGTCGGCCTCGTCCTCCGCGACACGATGAGCGCGGGGGCGGCCGGCGCCGTGGTGGGCCTCGGCGCGGCAGCGCTCCTCGCGCCGGTCAGGCCTCCTTCGTCGCCTCCTCGCGTCGCAGGCGGTTCACCATCTTGACGACCACGAAGATGGCCCAGGCGATGATGAGGAAGTTGATGACCTGGGTGACAAAGGCGCCGTAGTTCAGCGTCACGGCCCCCGCATCCCTGGCGGCGGCGACCGTCTCGTACGGCCCCGGCGTGGCGCCGGCCTTCAGGAGGACGAAGAGGTCAGAGAAGTCGCTGCCGCCAAGGAGCAGGCCGATCGGCGGCATCAGCACATCGGCCACGAGCGAGTTGGTGATCTGGGCGAAGGCGCCGCCGATGATGACGCCCACGGCCAGGTCCATGACATTGCCTTTGGCGATGAATTCTCGGAACTCGTTGAGCACGGAGCCTCCTTCAGGGTTCGTGGCCGGACTCGCTGCTCGCGGTTCGCGCGCAGTCGTCGTACAACAGCCGGGCATATCATCGCACACGACGGATCCCAGTGGGAATCGCCATTCGCGATTCGCTGTTCGCCATTCGCGATTCGCTGTTCGCCATTCGCCATTCGTTATTCGCCATTCGTTATTCGCTATTCGCCAATTCACCGTTCACCGTCCACCGTCCACTGCTTCTACCGCCCCGTGTCTGAGATCCTGCAGGCGGCAGTCAGCATCTTGCCGGCCCAGTCGAAGACCGTGTGGCTGTGCACGCGCAGGCGCAGGCTGCGCATGCGGCGCTCCTGCTCGGCCTCCGGCATGGAGAGCGCGGTGTGCAGCGCCTCGGCGAACTCGTCGGTGGCGAACGGGTTCACGGGGACGGCCTCCTCCATGGCGCGGAACGCGCCGGTGAAGCGCGACAGGACCAGCACCCCTCGCTCGTCCGCACGCGCCGCGACGAACTCCTTGGCGACCAGGTTCATGCCGTCGTGCAGCGAGGAAACGATCAGGGCATCCGACGCCCGGTACAGGGCCGCGATGTCGTCCGGTTCATGGTGTTGCCGGCGGTAGAGGATGGGCTGCCACTCCGCCGTGCCGTGCCGGCCGTTGACCTTCGCGACCAGTCTGTCCACTTCGTCGCTGAGCGAGCGGTAGCGGTCGAGGTGATCGCGGGACGGAGCGCCCACCTGCAGCAGCACGACCCGTTCCCGCCATTCCGGGTGGCGCACGAGCAGCCGATCGAGCGCGCGCAACCGCTCCGGAATGCCCTTCGTGTAGTCGAGCCGATCCACCCCCATCAGGAGGCGCTCGTCGCGGAGGCCGAGGCTCGCGCGCGTCTTCGCCACGTCGGCGGCCCAGGCGCGCCCGGGGTCGAGGGTGGCCCACAACGCCGGGTCAATGCTGATGGGGAACGGCTTCACTGCCGTCTTGTGCCCCCCCCGATGCACCGTGAACGTCTCCGCGTCGAGCCGCGCTTCGAGCGTGCGGTCCACCGTCTCGACGAAGTTGTTGCAGTGGTACTGGATGTGGAAGCCCAGCAGGTCGTTGCCGAGCAGGCCGTCGAGCACCTCCCGCTGCCAGGGGCAGATCCGGAACGCCTCCGGGTTCGGCCACGGGATGTGCCAGAACTGGCAGACGATGGCATCGGGCCGCGCTTCTTTGATCATGCGCGGCAGCAGCGCGTAGTGGTAGTCCTGCACGAACACGATCGCGCGGACGCCGGCGATCTCTTCGAGCACGGTGTCGGCGAAGCGCCGGTTCACCGCAACGTAGTGGTGCCAGTCGTTCTCGTTGAACACCGGGCGCGCGTACGCGATGTGGCAGAGGGGCCACAGCGCGTTGTTGCTGAGCCCGTAGTAGTACCCTTCTTCCTCCTCTGGCGTCAGCCAGACGCGCCGCAGCGTGTACGCCGGGCGGTCGGGTGGCACCGAGACGCGGCCGTGGATGTCCGATGCGACCCGATCGCCGCTCCCGCTCCCATGGGCGATCCAGGTGCCGCCGCAGGCCCGCATGACGGGGTCGAGCGCCGTGACGAGGCCGCTGGCGGGCCGGTGCCAGGTCAGCCTGTGCGCAGGAGGACGCCGGCGCAGGCGATCCCACCACCCGGCGGGCGGACGTTCTTCGAGGTCGTGGATGTAGGGCTCGCGATTGGCCACGACGACGAGCTTCGTCTCGCGCAGGCGGGACGCCAGCGACGACACGAGCTCGGGCGCGGTCATCATGCTGGCCCCACCTTACTCCCCACGGCGGCTCTCAAGCCACCTCAACAGTCGCTCCACTTCCTCGGGGTCCTTCAACCTCCATCGCGCCACCGAGGGCCGCGGCCCGACCACGATCGCCATGCCGCGATCGATGGCGAGGAACGCGTCTTCGTCGGTCACATCGTCGCCGAGGAACACCACCCAGGGCGTCCGCCCGTATTCCCTGCGCACGTCGCGCGCGATCCAGCGGAGCGCGTCGCCCTTGTTCCAGTCGATGTTCGGCAGGTATTCACGGGCGTGGCTGCTGACGAGGCGCTTGAGCTGGCCGGCGTCGAGCCATGGGTCGGCGCACGCCTCGGCTCGGGCGAGCACGGCGTCCCTGATGGAGGGCTCCACGCCTCGCACGTGCACGGTGAGGGCCACGCCCTTCTCCTCCAGGCGCAGGCCCGGCACGTCCCCGACCCTGGCGCGGATGCGCGCCACGAGTTCGGCTACGACCTCCCGTGATTCGCGCAGGTCGGGATGCTGCCAGCGGCGGTCCTCGACGGCGAGTTCGAGGCCGTGGAGCCCGGCATGGTAGACATGGGCCGGGAGGGTCGTCCGATCCCGCAGGTCGGCGAGTCGCCGGCCGCTGATGAGCCCCACGGTGATGTCGGGGCGCACCGCGAGCGCGGTCAGGAGCGCGCGTCGCGCCGGCGTGAGCACCGGCGCCGCGGGGTCGTCGTGGAACTCCGCGAGGGTTCCGTCGAAGTCGGACAGCAACACGAAGCGCGCATCCCGCGGCCGGCCGTCCAGCGCGCGTTGCACTTCGTCGAGCATCTCCGAGGATCGTACCTGATCGCGCGCGGGATCGACAAACCTCTGGCCGCGGTTCCTCGACCCTGTGAGCTACGCCCACAGCACGCCGGGGGCCAGGCGGCCGCCGGGATCGAGCGCCCGCTTCACCGCGCGCATGGCGTCGATGCCGGCGCGGCCGTACAGCATCTCGAGCAGTTGCTGCTTCACGGGGCTGCGGCCCACGCCGTGCTCCGCGAGCGGACAGCCGCCCATCTCGATGACCATCCGGCCAAGCGCGAGAATGGCCTCCTGTCCCAGCCGCACATCCGCAGCGCGGCGCGGAATGACGTTCGGATGCACGTTGCCGTCGGAGATATGTCCCCAGACGGCCAGATCCAGGTCGCGATCGGCGCAGAGGGCGCGACACGCCGTCATCAGCTCGCCGAAGCGATCGAAGGGCACGATCATGTCGGCTGCCGTCTTCGAGATACGGCCGTCGATGGTCTGCTTCGCGACCGCCACGCGCCGGTTGACGCCCGCGGGCACCTCCTCGCGCAACTCGACGAGCGCCCGTGCGCGACGCGTGTCGCCCGGCAGCACGATCTCGGTATCGTCAAGCGCCGCGTGCGCCTGCAGGGTGCGGCAGAAGCGCACGAGCGGCGTGTCGGGCGCGCCGGCGTCGACGCCGCCGGCGAGATCCGACCAGAGGTCGCGGGCGAGCGCGTCGGCGGACAGTTCGAGCTGCACGAGCAGCGCCACGCCCGCGGTGTCGGGCAGGCGGACATCATGCCGGCGGTCGGCACCGTCCTCGCGCAGGATCTCGAGCGACCGATGATCGAGGTGCTCGATCGCGGCCACGTCGATGCCGCGCGGGTCGCGCGTGGCCCACGTCCGCTGCGACGCCGTGCGCAGCTCGGCGACGAGGGCGATGGCCGCGGGCTCGTCCGGCATCGGGACGAGCGCCCAGCACACGCCGGCCGGCCGCGGCGCCACGCGCAGCGTCACCTCGCAGATCACCCCCAGCGTCCCCTCGCTGCCGATGAACAGATCGACGAGGTCCATGCCCGGAGCGGCGAAGTACCCCGCCGATCGCTTGGGGACGTCTGGCATGGCGTAGGGCGGGACGGGCACCACGATGGGGCCGTCGCCCGCGTGGATGACGAAGGTGCCGTCGCCAGTGGCGGCCGCCTGGCCTCGCTCGAGCGCCAGCATCTCCCCGTTCGCCAGGACGAGACGCACGCCGTGCACCCAGTCACGCATCGTGCCGTACTTGAACGTGGCGGCGCCCGCGGCGTTTGTGGCGACCGCGCCCCCCACCGTGGCGCCGAGGTAGGTCGGCGCCGGCGGCAGCCACGTGCCGTGCGCCGCAAGCGCCTCCTGCAAGGCAAGCAGGGTCACCCCGGCGCCGACGCGCGCGTGCCGCGCGCCTTCCACGACAAGGCCGGTGAGCCGCTCGGTGCTGAGCACCGCGCCGCCTGCCGGCGTCGCGCCGCCCGTCAGCGACGACTGCGCACCCACGACGAGCATCGAGCCGGCGATGGACAGCGCGGCGCTGACCTCGTCGCAGCTCCGCGGGCGCACGACGCCAGCCGCGCGGCCGCCGGGATAGTGCGCGGCATCGCTCAGGAATCGCGCCACCAGATCGGGATCGGTGTCGAGCGGGGGCGGCGGCGCCAGCGATCTGGGAAGCGTGTGGATCATGCCCGGAGGGGTCTCCAGCGCCCGCGGTTACGGCAGAGGTGTCGCGCGGGCGGCTTGCGGTGCCGCGCCGCTGCGTCTAGGATCAGCACTCTGTCTCGTCCGCCCCGCCACCCCTGAAAGGATAGGCGCCATGCCCAAGGCTGCCGCGTCGACCGTCGCGTCCATTCTCGCACGCGGGGAGCAGCGCGTCTGGTCGCTGTCCCCCGATGCGTCGGTCTACGAGGCGATCGAGATGATGGCCCACGAGCACGTGGGATCGACGCTCGTCATCGATGGCGGGAAGCTCGTGGGCATCGTGACCGAGCGCGACTACGCGCGCAAGGTCATCCTGCAGGGACGGCTCTCGAAGGAGACGCTCGTCAGGGCGATCATGACGAGCCCGGTCGTCTTCGTCAGCGCCCAGCACACCGTGGACGACTGCCTGGCGATCATGAAGCGCCGGAAGGTTCGCTACCTCCCGGTCGTCGAGGGGGATCACGTGCTGGGGGTCGTGTCCGCCGGCGACCTGCTGCGCGAGATCACGAGCGACCAGGACGACACCATCCAGCACCTGGAGGCCTACATCACCGGGCTGTACCCGCGGTAGCGGCGAACTCGACGAGAAACGTCCTGCCCGTCCAGCCGGGGATGGTGCGCTCCACGTCCAACCCAGCCTGAGCAGCCTCGGCGACCACCTCGTCGAGCGTCACCCCGTGCCCGCCCCGGCCGGCCGGCGACAGCAGCGACAGGAGCCCCGGCCGCGACTCGAAGTCGATCACCACGAGACGGCCGCCCGGCCCGAGCGCCCTGGCCGCGTCGCGCAGGAGCGTCACCGGCTCCGTGAAGTGGTGGTACACGAGCCGCATGTAGATCAGCGAACAGCAGGCCTCGGGAAGCCCGGTGGCTGCGGCGGCCGCCGGTCTCACCTCGATGTTGCTCAGGCCCGCAGCGTTGACCCCCGCGTGCAGCGCCGCGACCCGCTCGTGGCCGAGTTCCGTGGCATACACCAGACCCGCAGAGCCCACGCGCCGGGCCATCCGCACCGCCATGTGGCCCGCACCCGCACCGATCTCTGCCACCGTCGTGCCCGCCTGCAGTCCGACGAGGTCCGCGAGGCGGTCGGCCTCCCCCGACGGCGCTCGGGTCGCCAGCCACAGCGGAACCACTTCCATCGCCGCCACCGCGGCGGCCACGAGGATCACCAGGATGGTGATGCGAACCCACCGCCTCTTCGGTCCACGCATGCGTCTTCCTCCGTCATTGGGGGACGGCTCACTCCGGCCCTCGCGTCGTAAGGACGGCGCGGACACGGCATTCCCGCTGAGCGTGGGCTGAGAGTCTCCTGAGAAGATGGTGAGCGGGCCGCTTCAGACGGGCGGGTGGAACACGTCCCTCCACGCGCACGCACGGCCCGACAGGTGGGCCTCGACGGCATCCAGCGTGAACGTCACGATCCGATCGGCCTGACGGGCGACCGACGACAGCGGGACGAAGCGCGCCTCGTGTCCCCCGGCGCCACCCTGGACCCCGTGTGACGGCACGCCGATGAGCAGGAGCGCCCACAACACGCACGCCGCCGTGGCGGCCGTGACGTCCGGCCATGGCCGGCGCGCCGGCCGCGTGGTGTGAGCGGCCGCCACCGCCGGGTCGGCGACGAAGCGGTACCCTCGTCTCGGCAGCGTCTGGAGATAGCGTCCCTCCCGCGCCGACTCGCCAAGCGCCACGCGGATCTGGCGAATGCAGAAATTCAGGCCATCGTCGAACACCACGGTGAGGCCGTCTCCCCAGAGATGCCGCACGAGATCCGCTCGAGAGACGAGCTCGCCGCGGCGGTCGATCAGGTACGCGAGCGCGCGGGCAGGCTGAGGGCCGAGGGGAACCGGGCGGCCCGCATTGAGGAGTTCGCCCGTGCGTGGATCGAACGTGAACCGGCCGAACGAGTGAACAGGGGTTCGAGGCTCCATCGCAGGATCTACGGCCCGGCCCATGGCCCGGTTCCTTCCCGCAGCGCGGCGACCGGGTGCGTCTACGAAACGAAGACGCGGCCCGCCAGCGCGAGCAGGGCGACGCCGGTGCCGGCTTGCAGGGCGCGGCGGGCGCCCGGCCGGTGAAACAGGGCGCGCAACCGGTCGAGCGCCACGGCCCAGACGCTGTGGCAGGCAAACGCCATCCCCACATGACAGGCGGCGAGCACGGCAAACCAGCCGCGTGGCGAGGATGCCGTCACGAAGGACGGCACCACCGCGAGGTAGAAGCTGGCGATCGCCGGGTTGAGGAGGTTGACCGTGACCCCCTCGCGGAAGCTCCGCGCGTCGCCGGAGGGACGCAGCGCCGACTGACGGGTGAGATCCGGCGCATGCACGCCGCCGTCCGGCAGGCGCGCCGCAGCCCAGAGCGACAACAGGCCCAGCCACGATAGGTACAGCGCGCCGGCGATCCTGAGAACGGTCAGCAGGTCAGGGAGCCGCGCGACGAGCACCGCCACGCCCACGCCGGCCGCGAGGGCGTGCGACGAGTTGCCCACGGCGGCGCCGGCCGCCGACGACAGTCCGGCCCGCGTGCCTCCGGCAAGCGTGCTGCGAACCACCACGGCCGTGGTCGCGCCGGGCGTGACCACGAGCAGGAAGGTGAAGGCGAGGTAGGCGGCAAACAGCGGATCCACGGTCGATCAGACGATAGCGCAGCCGGCTGGATTCCCGCGATCCGCCGGCATCATGTCGGCCTGCCGGACTCCGGCAGGCGATAGGCGCACAGCGCCAGCACCATCAGCGCGCCCATCAGCAGCGCGGCCAGCGTCAGGTGCGCCACCTGCGCCGGCGGAGGCAGCGCCATGTAGGCCATCACGATGCCTGTGGCGATCTGCGCGCCCACGAGCGCGACCACGACCCAGGCAGTGCGCAGCAACACCGGCTCGTGCCGGTGCTTCAGCCACACCCTGAACCACAGGAGGACGACCAGGCCCAGGACGAGAACCGCGCCGTCACGGTGGAGCAAATCCACAAGGCCGAGGCCATCCACGACCTCCGCGCGGGGCACGGTTGCCAGCCGCTCGTCCACGGCTTCACGCACCTGCGCCCCGATCGCGACCTGCACCAGCATGACCACGATCACGACGTACGTCGCGCGACCGAGGAACTTCCGATCGGCGCCGGCCTCCACGGCTGCCGCCGGTGCCATCACCGCGTAGAACGTGGCGTAGATCAAGAGCGCGACGATGACGAGCGCCACCAGCATGTGGACGGTGACGATCCATCCCTCCAGCTCGTACGCGACCACCATCCCGCCAAGCCAGCCCTGAAATCCGGTGAGCAAGAATGCGGAAAGGATGGGACGAAAGACCCGCGGCGACCGGCGATGGTGGCGGTACGCCGAGACAAGCGTCGCGAAGATGAAAAGCCCCACCGTGAGGCCGAGCAGGCGGTTCAGGTACTCCGTCCACATCAGCGTCGCGTTGAACTGCGACGGGTCGAACCCGGCGGGAAGATCGGCGACGGACATCGGCGGGATCCAGCCGCCGAAGCAGCGCGGCCAGTCGGGACACCCGAGGCCCGCGCCGGACGCGCGCACGAGGCCGCCCACGAGGATGAGGAAATACGTGACGGCGGTGGTGGCGATGGCAAGGCGCTGGAATGATGACAGGGACATGACCGGCCTCCGGCACCGGTCACGCGGCCCGGTGCTACGATCATAGCTGGTGTTGTCGTCGAACTCTGATTCCGAAGGCCCGCCCGCCGCCGATCGCCGCGCTGGGGTGTGGACGTCTGTCGTGCGGGCCGTCAGGTACCGGCTGATCATCCCGCTCTTCCGCAGCCAGCGTCCACCTGAGTACACCGCGCGCGGCATCGCCATCGGTGTCTTCTGGGGCCTCACGCCGCTCGTCGGCGTGCAGTCGCTCATCGTCGCGGGCCTGTGGCTCGCGGCCCGCCGTCTCGGGTGGCGCTTCAGCCTGTGGCAGGGCCTGGCGTGGACATGGATCAGCAACGTCGTCACGATGCTGCCGCTCTACTATCTCTTTTACGCCACCGGCATGCTCCTGCTCGGCGATGCGGACGACACGGCCGGCTACCGCGCGTTTCTGGCGCTGTGGCAGGACGTCGCGCCCGATCTCGAAAGGCCGCACTTCCTGAGACAGGTCGCGATGAGCTTCCGTGTGCTGGGGGTGCCGACGCTGATCGGATGCCTGCCGTGGGCCACGACCGGCGCCTGGGTGGCCTATGCATGGAGCTTCCGGATCGCCGAGCACCGGCAGCGGAGACGCCTGGCGCGCGAGCAGGCACGCGCCACTCAACCTGCCCGCAACTGATTGCGCTGGCGCGCCGTCGGGCGTGACGTCCGACCGCCGGCCGCGTCAAGGTGCGGGGGTGACCGGCTGCGCACCGCCGGCCAGTGGCGCGCCGGGGTCGATCAGCCGTGCGCTCACGAGCCTGCCGAGCGCGTTGAGCGGCGTATTGCCTTTCCCGATCAGGGGCAGGCCGCCAACGATGCCGACGAGGCCCAGCGGCAGGCCGGCCTGCTGGAAAACGAGCCCCAGCATGATGAGCCCGCCGCCCGAAATCGGCGGCGTCGCGATCGCGGCCGCCATCGTCACCAGCACGAGCTCGACGTGGGCCGTCGCGGACAGTGGCGTGCCGGTGACCTGGGCCGCCCACACCGCCAGCGCCCCGAGGTAGGCGGCCGTCCCCACCTTGCTGATGCTGACGCCGAGCGGCACCGTCACGGCGGCCGTGGAGGGGGTGATCCCGGCGCGCTCGCTGGCCACTCGCAATTCGAGCGGCAGCACGGCGGCGCTGCTGCCCGTCGCGAGCGCCGTCACCAGGACCTCACGCACGTCGGACACGAAGCGCCACGCGGGCACGCCTCGGGCCCAGAGCGCGGTGAGCAGGATCCCGAACACGACGGCCTGCGACAGATAGACGGTCACCATGGCTGCCGCCAGCGGACCTGCCGCGACGCCCGGCCGGGCGAAGGCCAGGGCGGTGAGCGAGAAGACGCCCACCGGCGCGTACCACCAGACGGGCAGCAGGAGCACGCGCAGGAGCGTGGATACGTGTGCCGCGACGGGATGCGGGCTGTCCTGCGATCGATGGCTGGCGGCAGAGACCATCAGCCCCGCGGCGGCCGAGAGCACGAGCACGGGGAGTATCAGAAGATCCACGGACCACCCGTCCGCGAACGGCACCCAGCGCGTCATGAGCGACGCCCAGCCAGGTACTGCGGCTGGTGTCGCGGGGAGCAGCGTGGCGGCGGCGGGTACGGGCAGCGCGCCGGCCATGGCTGCCCCGGTGAGCGTGGCCAGGGCGCTTGCCGCCACGTAGGCGGCCACCGACAGGACACCGAGCCGTCCCAGTTGCGACGGTGAGATGGAGGCCGCGGCCGTGAGCATCGAGGCCGCAACGACGGGCAGCGCGATCGCGCGCAGCAGCCAGACGAAGATGTCGGCCAGCGGCTGCAGGACGCCAACGCTCGACCCGCCGAGCAGGCCGGTGGCGACGCCAAGCGCAAAGGCCCAGACGAGCCAGGACGCCCCGTGCGCGCGGGACTGGCCCGTCGTGGACGACATCGATCGAGATGGTCGGAGCGGTGCCATCGGTAGACGCGGTTCATCGGCCGCCACGGCCGCGTGGCCGGACCTGGTTCCAGGCGGTCACGCCAGCAGTGTACAGCCAGCCGAATGGTAGGATGGGCCGCGAACGGCATGCCGGCCACTTCGCTGCACGACATCAAGACGCTCGTTCTCTCGATGCACCCACTGGTCGTCATCGAGACGGTCGAAGAGGAGCGCGTCGACGCCTTGCTCACCGCGGTCGCGCGGGACCTCGAGCTCCCCCTCTTCACCTGGACGGTCACGACAGGCCTGACGCGCGAGGGCAGCGCGGCGCCGCCGATCCACGGCACCGCCGATCCGCTGACGCTGTTGAGACATCTGCGGACGCTCACCGTTCGCGGGCTGTTTCATCTCAAGGACCTCGGCGTGCACCTGGCCACGCCCGCGATCGTGCGCGCGTGTCGGGAGGCGACCCAGGCGTTCGCCGGGACGCGCAGCACCGCGGTGCTCTCGGGCCACTCGCTCACGCTCCCGCCCGATCTGGCGGATCGGGCCGTCCCGTTCCGGCTCGAGTTGCCTGGACGAGGCGAACTGACGGACGTGCTCCAGCGCATGACGCGGTCCCTCCGCCAGTCCCACCGCGTGATGGTCAAGCTCACCGGCGACGAGCGCGAGCGGCTCGTGGACACGCTGGCGGGCCTCACATTGAATCAGGCTCGTCAGGCAATCGCGCGCGCGGCGCTGGATGACGGCGTCCTGGATGCCGATGACATCGCGCGGCTGCGCCGGCGCAAGGCGGAGGTCATTCAGGACGGCGGGCTGCTCGAGTTCCGGCCGCACGAAGACAACCAGTTCGAGCTGGGCGGGTTCGGCCGGCTGCGGGCGTGGCTCACGCGAGCGCGGGTGGGGTTTGGACCGGAGGCCCGCGCCTTGAATCTGGCGCCTCCTCGGGGCGTGCTGATCGTCGGTGTCCAGGGGTGCGGCAAGTCCCTGGCGGCCAAGGCGATCGCCCGGGAGTGGGGGATGCCGCTCCTCAAGCTGGACGCGTCGCGGCTGTATGACAAGTACATCGGCGAGTCGGAGAAGAACCTGAGGCGCGCGCTCGACCTGGCGCAGTCGCTCGCCCCGGTGGTGCTCTGGATCGACGAGATCGAGAAGGGATTCGCGGCCTCGGGAGGAGAGGGAGACGGCGGGCTGTCGCGGCGTCTGCTGGGGTCGTTCCTGACGTGGCTCCAGGAGCGCCGGGAGGGGGTGTTCGTGGCCGCGACGGCCAACGACGTGTTCGCCCTGCCGCCCGAGTTGCTTCGCAAGGGCCGGTTCGACGAGATCTTCTTCGTGGACCTGCCGGACGAGGCCGAGCGGCGGGAGATCTTCCGCATCCATCTGGGGCTGAGGCGTCAGGAGGTGGAGGGGTTCGACTTGCCTGCCCTGTCGTCGGCATCCGAGGGGTTCAGTGGCGCTGAGATCGAGCAGGCGGTGACATCGGCGCTGTACCGTGCGCTGCACCGCCAGATTCCGCCCTCGACGGCCGTGCTGCTCGAGGAACTCGCCGACACGGTCCCCCTGTCCGTCTCGCGCGCCGAGGACCTCGCGCGCCTGCGCGCCACCGCCGCCGGCCGTTTCGTCCCCGTCCGCTGAGCAAGGCCGCTGGAGGGAGGGGACAGACCCCATGCGTTGAGGGGTGTCAACGCATGGGGTCTGTCCCCTCGGCGATGACGGGGAGGCTCTGGAGCTCGGGCTTGCGAACCGCGCCGCCTGGGATGTTGTTCCTGCCGTTGACGTTATCGGTCTGCCCGGCCGGCAGCGTCCAGCTGGCCTGGATCTCCTCCACCGGCATACGGACGCTCGGCCCGGCTCCGGGCGCCCGGTACTCGCACACCGTCGTCAACAACGCCCCGATCAGCAGCCCGCATGTCGCTCTCACCATGGCACCCGCGATCCGCACCGGACGGACCCTCCTTCAACAGGCTGGTGACTCGGGAGCGCAGGTCGTTACGCAAGAGGAGGGGCGGGGCAATGGTGCTAGCATTCCCGCCAGGTTCCGAAGGAGTCCTCCAATGACGAAGAAGCTCACCCGACGCGAGTTCGTTCAGACCGGCGCGGCCGCCGGCCTGGCGATCGGCGTGCCCGTTCCCGCGTTCGGCCGCGCACCGGCAATTCAGGCTGGCGGGGTCCGCCCCGTCGTCGTGGCGTCAGGCAACGGCAACCGCTATACGAACGGCGGACCCAAGGTCTCTGTCCAGACCGCCTTCGACCTGATGACGGGCGGCACCGACGTGCTCGACGCCCTCGTCGCCGGCGTCAACATCGTCGAACTCGATCCCGAAGACACGAGCGTCGGCTACGGCGGCCTCCCGAACGGCGACGGGATCGTGCAGCTTGACGCCAGCTGCATGCACGGCCCGACGAAGCGCGCCGGGGCCGTCGCGTGCCTGGAGGGTGTCCGCACGCCGTCACTCGTGGCCAAGGCCGTCCTCGAGAACACCGACCATCACCTGCTGGTCGGGAAGGACGCACAGCGCTTCGCCTTCAACATGGGCTTCCGTGTGGAAGACGATCTCAACACCGAGCGATCGCGCGGTCTGTGGCTGGAGTTCAAGCGCCGCACGGATCCCAGTCGCTTCCTCGATCCGAAGACACGCGGCGAGGAAAGCCTCATGGCCGGTCTCGGCATGGTGCGCGACGGGCTGATCGACCCCGATCACTTCTACGGCACCATCAACTGCAACGGCGTGAACGCCCGCGGCGAGGTCGCCGGCGTGACCACGACCAGCGGCCTGGCGTGGAAGATCCCCGGACGCGTGGGTGATTCACCCATCCTGGGCGCGGGGTTGTACGTCGCCGGCGACGTGGGCGCAGCCGGATCCACCGGCCGCGGCGAGGCAAACCTCTTCAACCTCTGCTCCTTCCACATCGTCGAGGAGATGCGGCGCGGGCGGCACCCGAAGGACGCCGGTCTCGAAGCGTTGCGGCGCGTGCAGCAGAACACGGTCGAGAAACGGCTTCTCAATCCGCGTGGCCTGCCCAGCTTCGGACTCAACTTCTACATCGTCAACGCCAAGGGCGAGTACGCCGGCGTGTCGATGTACGCGGCCAGCTACGCGGTCTGCACGGAGAAGGGTCCGGAAACGCTCCCGTGCGAGGCGTTGCTGCCGGGGCGGCCGAACGAGTAGCGCCGGGACGCGGCCGACTCATCGCTGTCCGAGCGCGTCAGATGCGGGGCTGCACCTGGCGATCGATCGGACGTACTACTGCTTGGGAATCGTCCAGTAGTAGACCTTGCGGCCGTTGACGTCGAGTTCCTGTTCCGGCTTCCAGTCGCCCATGTCGAAGGCGTGCGAGACGATGCGGGTGCCGGGCCGCAGCTCCTTCATCAGCTTCGGCCGCAGCTTCAGGTTCAGCGACGGCAGCAGGTACAGCGTCACGACGGTGGCCTCGCTCAGGTCCTGCTCGAACAGGTCGCCCTGCACGATCGTCACGAGATGGCCGACCTCGTTCTTCTTCACGTTCTCGTTGGCTTCCTGGATGCGGACCGGATCGATGTCGATGCCCACACCGCGAGCCCCGAACTTCCTGGCGGCCGTCACGGGGATGCGCCCGTCACCCGATCCGAGGTCGTACACGACGTCGTCCTTCGTGACCTTGGCGACCTGCAGCATGGCCTCGACCACCTCTTCGGGCGTGGGCACGTAGATGACATCCGGACGACGGGGCGTCGCCTGCGGCTCCTGGGCCGATGCGATGGCGGGAACGCTGGTAACCGCAACGGTCAGCAGCAAGGCGAGAATGCGGGTCGTCATGCGAAAGGTCCTCCTGTAACGGGCGTCAGCCGATGAGTATAGCCCGAAGCTCCGCCGCACACGGGGGGTGGCTCGCCCTCACGGCAGGGTTGGCGCTCGCCGTTGCCCTGCTCGCGGGGCCGGCCGTCCGGCACCTTCGCGAAGTGCCGGCGCCGGAGCCGCCTGCCCTCCGCCTGCAGTGGCCGGTTCCGCCCGAAGCCGGCTTCGGCGCCCGGGGCCAACCCTTTGGACTCGCGCTCTCCCCGGACGGCCGGTCTGTGGCGTTCACCGCCGGGTCCGGGGAGGGGTTGTTGTCGGTGCACGGCCTGGCCGACGGCGTGACGCGCCCCCTGCCTGGCACCTCCGGTGCCCGACAGCCCTTCTGGTCGCCGGATGGGACGCGACTGGCGTTCTTCGCGGCGGGTGAACTCAGCACAGTGGCCCTCGACGGATCGGCCCCGGCCGTGCTCACGAGCGCGCCGGATCCGAGGGGCGGCGTCTGGGGAGACGACGGCACCATCATCTTCGCGCCGGAGTCCGGCGGACTCGCCGAGGTGCCCGACACCGGCGGCCCTCCACGTCCGCTGACGACGATCGACACGGCGCGGGGGGACACCTCCCATCGATTCCCGCAACTGGCCGGCAACGGACGGCTCGTGGTGCTGCTGGTCACCTCGACCGACCGCTCCCGCGAAGGCGTGTGGGTTTTCGCGCGAGACAGCGGTGGGATGACACGGCTCACATCGAGCGCCGCGCACGTGCTGGCGCGTGGCAACGATGTTCTCGTCCTGCGCGATGAGGCGCTCGTCGCCCAGCGCCTGGACGCGAGCACCGCCCGGCTGGAGGGGCCCGTCACGTTCCTGTCGCTGCCTGTCGGGCACGGACCAGACGGAGAGCTTTTCGCGTCCGCGTCGGCCACGGGCCTGCTGCTGACGGCGCCGCCAGCCCCACAGTTGCGGGACGTGACGTGGTTCGCACGCGACGGCGTGTCCATGGGACCGCTCACGGATCAGGAACCGTGGGCAGACGTGAGGATCGCGCTCGACGGCCGCCACGTGGCCCTCGTCAAGCCGGAGCCGATGCTCGGCACGCTCGACATCTGGATCACCGGTCCGGGTGACGCTCGTCCCCGCCGGCTGTCGCGGTCGATCGACGCGGATGAACATCCCGTGTGGGCGCCAGACCTCTCGCGCGTCGCGTGGGTCAGCGCGCGGCAAGCCATCGTCGTCCGCGGCGCCCTCGGCGAGCTGGACGAGGACACGCTGTGGCGGG
>CAZNOC010000086.1:0-15688 GCA_964574545.1 uncultured Bifidobacteriaceae bacterium
CAGGCACCCTATCAGACGCACATCAGACTTCGATGAGATTCGGCTGGACGATCTTGGTGACACCGCGGCGCGGCTTGTCAACTTTCGACGGGCCCGAACCGTCTAAGGCCCACATGACCTCACTGCTGCAGGACCTGCGCCACGCCCTTCGCAACCTTCGGCGCACGCCCGGGTTTGCCGCCGTGACCGTGCTCACCCTGGCGCTCGGCATCGGCGCCAACACGGCGATCTTCTCGGTGGTGAACGGCGTGATCCTGCGGCCCCTGGGCTATCCGCAGCCCGATCAGCTGATGTTCCTCACCACCCGGTTCCCGGCGATGGGCTTCGATCAGTTCTGGGTGTCGCCGCCCGAGTACTTCGAGTTCCGCGAGATCAATGCGTCGTTCGCGGCCGTCGGCGCCTACACGACGACCGAGGTGAACGTCGCGGCGGCCGACCGCCCGCGGCGGGTCACCGCCGGCATGGTGGACACCCCGCTCCTCGAGGCCCTTGGCGTCCCGCCCCGGCAGGGGCGCTGGTTCACCGGGGAGGAGACGATCGCGCAGGGACCGGCCGTGGTGATGCTCTCGAGCGAACTGTGGCAGTCCTCTTTCGCAGGGCGCACGGACATCGTGGGGCAGACCATCGACGTGAACGGCCTGCGCCGCGAGGTCGTCGGCATCATGCCGCCCGGCTTCGACGTGATGGACAACAAGGTGGAGCTCTGGCTGCCGCTGCAGCTGAACCCCGCCAACCGGCAGAACCGCGGCAGCCATTTCCTGTACCTCGTGGGCCGGCTGAAGGACGGGATCACGCCCGCGCAGGCGGACGGCGAACTGCAGGCGCTGCTCGCCACCTGGGGCGAGCGCACGGGCGCCACGACGCATGTGCCGAGTCCGGACGGCCATGCGCTGCAGATGGAGCCGGTGCAGGCCGAGATTGTCGGGTCGGCCACGCGCGCGATCTGGGTGCTGCAGGCCGCCGTGGCGTTCGTGCTGCTCATCGCGTGCGCGAACCTCGCCAACCTGCTGCTGGCGCGCGCCGAGACGCGGCACAAGGAGTTCGCGCTGCGCCTCGCGCTCGGCGCGGGCCGCTGGCGGCTGCTGCGCCAGTTCATGACCGAGGGGCTCGTGCTCTCGGTCAGCGGTGGCATCCTCGGCCTCTTTCTCGCCGAGGCCGGGGTACGGGCGCTCGTCGCCGCCTACCCCGACAGCCTGCCGCGCGCGACCGAGGTCACGCTCGATCCCGCCGTGCTCGGCTTCACGCTGCTGATCTCGATCGCGACCGGCGCGGTCTTCGGGCTCGCCCCGCTGCTGCATGCCTCGTCCGACACGCTCGTCACCGCGCTCAAGGAAGGGGGCGCCAGGGGCGCCACGAGCGGCGCGCGCCATCACGTGCGCCGCGGGCTCGTCATCGTCGAGGTCGCACTGGCCGTCATGCTCGTCGTGGGCGCGGGGCTGATGCTGCGGACGGTCGTGAACCTGATGCAAGTGGATTCCGGCTTCGATCGCGGCCGGCTCGCGACCTTCGCGCTCGACCTGCCGCAGACGCCGTATCCCGAGCCGGCGTCCGTCGTGCAGTTCTACGAGCGGCTGATGGCGCGCCTCGAGCAGGTGCCGGGCGTGACGGGGCTCGCCGCGATGAGCGGCCTGCCGCCGAATCGCCGGCTCGACGCGAACGACACGACGATCGAGGGCTACGTGATGCCCGGACCGGACGGCCCGTTCGAGAACGTGGACTACTACCAGTTCGTGACGCACCAGTACTTCGACACGATGGGCATTCCGATCGTGAACGGGCGCGCGTTCACCCGCACCGATATCGCCAGCGGCGCCGTCGTCGTGCTGATCAACGAAGCCATGGCGCGCACGTTCTACAACGGCCAGGATCCGGTGGGCCGCCGCGTGCGGCCGTGCTGTGGCGACCGTTTCCCCTGGATGACGATCATCGGCGTGGCCAAGGATGTGAAGCAGGGCGGGGTCGATCAGGAGACCGGTACCGAGCTCTACTTCATGGCGGAGCAGGCGGCCGCCGCCGGGTTCCCGAACCGCAACATGAACGTGGTGGTCCGCAGCACCCTGCCGGCCGAGGCGCTCGCGGGGCCTGTCGAAGCGGCCGTCCGCGGCGAGGACGCGACGCTGCCCGTGATCCGGCTGCGCGCAATGGACGAGGTGTTCGCGGAAGCGGTGAGCCGTCCGAGGCTCCTGGCGCACCTGCTCGGCGCGTTCGCGGGGCTCGCGCTGCTGCTGGCGGCGATTGGCACCTACGGCATCCTGTCCTACATGGTCACCGAGCGCCGCCGCGAGATCGGCATCCGCATGGCGCTCGGCGCGGAGCGATCGACGGTGCTGCAACAGGTGATGGGGCAGGGGCTGTGGTTGACCGGCGCCGGCCTCGCCGCCGGCATCGCCGGCGCGCTCGCGCTGAACCGCGTGCTGGCGTCGCTGCTCTTCGAGGTGCACCCCACCGATCCGGCGACGTTCGCGGGCGTGGCGCTGACCATCACCATCGTCGCGCTCATCGCGTGCTTCCTGCCGGCCCATCGCGCCACGCGCGTGGACCCGATGCTGGTGCTCCGGGACGAGTAGGCCGCGCGCCGAGTCCCGCCCTACTCCCCGTCGAGCACCTCCCGCACGATGCGCAGCACCTGCGCGCGGGTGAAGGGCTTGTTCAGCAGGCGGGTCTGGCCGTCCAGGACGCCGTGGCGCACCATCGCGTCGTCGGTGTAGCCGGACATGAAGAGCACCTTCGTGGAGGGCCAGCGCACGCGCACGCGTTCCGCCAGCTCCCGGCCTGTGATGCCCGGCATCACCACGTCGGTCAGCAGGAGCGCCGCGGGCGCTTCCATCTGCTCGAGCAGCAGCAGCGCGTTGTCGCCACTGGCTGCAGCGTGCGTCCGATAGCCGGCCGATGCCAGGACGTGCCTGGTCAGCTCACGCAGCATGTCGTCGTCCTCCACGATCAGCACGGTTTCGTGGCCCCGTGCCAGATCGGGGGGCGCTGGTGGGCCGACCGTGGCCGAGGCCCCGCCGAGCGCGGGCAGGCAGATCGTGAAGGTGGTGCCTTCGCCAGGCGTGCTGTCCGCCCAGATCACGCCGCCGCTCTGCTGGACGATGCCGAAGACGGTCGGGAGGCCGAGGCCCGTGCCCTGGCCGAGAGCCTTGGTGGTGAAGAACGGCTCGAACGCGCGCTTCAGCGTGTTCTCGTCCATGCCGTGTCCCGTATCTGCGACGACCAGGGCCGCCCAGACGCCCGGCATCAGGCCGGGGTGATTCGCCGAAAGGTGCTCGTCCACGGTCAGATGCCGCGTGGCGATGGTCAGCGTTCCCCCGGTGGGCATGGCGTCGCGTGCGTTGACGGACAGGTTCATCAGCACCTGCTCGATCTGCCCGGGGTCCGCGCGCACGACGCACGGCGCGCCCTCGGCCTCGACGTCGAGCACGATGTCCTCCCCAATCAGGCGGCGCAACATCTTCTCCATGTTCGCCACCACGACCTTCAAGTCGATGTCCTGCGGCTGCAGCACCTGTTTGCGGCTGAACGCCAGGAGCTGCCGGGTGAGACCGGCCGCGCGTTCGCCGGCCTTGTGGATCTCGACGAGCGCCGGGCGCAGCGGGTGCGTTTCCTCCAGGTCGCCGATGGATAGTTCGGCGTAGCTGTTGATGACGGTGAGGAGGTTATTGAAGTCGTGGGCGATGCCGCCGGCGAGCCGGCCGACGCTTTCCATCCGCTGTGCCTGCAGAAGCTCCGCCTCCAGGTACTTCCGCTCGGTGATGTCCTGCTTGATCGCGACGAAGTGCGCGATCTCCCCGTGCGCATCGCGCACGGGTGTGATCGTCATCTCTTCGTCGTACTCGACGCCGTCCTTCCGCCGGTTCACGAGCTCGCCGTGCCAGACGCGGCCCGACCTCACGGTCTCCCACATCTCACGATAGAACGCGTCTTCGTGGCGGCCCGACTTGAGCAGCGATCCCGGCGTGCGCCCGACCGCTTCCTCCCATGTGAATCCCGTGAGCGTGGTGAACGCGGGGTTGGACCACTCGATCAGCCCGTCGGCGGAGGTCACGACGATGGCGTTGGCGGCGGCCTCGAGGACGGACAACTGCAGACGCTGCTGGGCCTCCGCTTCCCGCTGGGCGGTCATGTCGGTCCAGGCGCCGACGACCTCCAGCGGGTGCCCGTCGGTACCGCCGGTCAGGCGCATCTCGTCTCGAATCACCCGGTACTGGCCGCGAACGTCGAGGAAACGGTACTCGTGCACCAGGTGCGACCGGTCACCGAGCGCCCGGTTCTGGCCGCGCGCACCGTCGCGGTCGTCCGGATGCAGGTGGGCGTCCCACCATCCTGGCGCGAGCGCCTCTTCAACCGTGTAGCCCAGGATCCTGGTGATGTTGTCGCTGACCCACGTCGCCGGGAACGACGGATCGCTCGCGGCGAGGGTGTAGAGGATGGTGGGGCTGGCTTCGATCAAGGCGCGCAGACGGCTGAGCGCGCGCGCGCCGGCGAGATGCTCCTGTTGCACCCTGTCGCTGAGATCCAGGATCTCCTGCTCGGCGCGCAGCCGCGCGGTCACGTCATTCGCCAGCACGAGGACGGCCCTGCGACCATCGAACGCGAGGGCGTGCGAGACGATCTCCACATGAATGAGCGAGCCATCGGCCTTGAGATGTCGCCACAGCCCCGCTTCGTCCAGACCGGCTGACGGAGGCCTGGCGATGCTCTCGCGAAGGCGGGGCAGGTCCTCCGCCGGGCCGATGTCCTCGATGGTCATCTGCAGGAACTGCTCCCGCGTCCACCCGTAGCGCGCCACCGCCGCGTCGTTGACGGCCAGGAAGCGCAGCGTGCCGGCGTCGAATACCCACATGGGATGCGGATTCGCCTCGAAGAGCTGCTGGTAGCGACGTTCGCTGTCGCTCAACGCGCGGGCCGCCTCGGCGCGCGACCGCTGCCACAGCATCCCGATCCCCCCGCTGGCAGCGACGATGAAGAGCAGGCCGACAAGGACCGTCTGCCACAATCGCGTGCGCAGTGGCGCCCACGCTTCGCCGGGGTCCATGTGAGCCACCAGAATCCACGGTGAGCCCGCGACGGCGCGTACTGCCCCGAGCACGGGAGCGTTGCGGTAGTCGAGTCCCTCGACGAGGCCGAACTCGCCGAGGGCGCCCCGCACCGCCGGCACCTGGACGTGAGCGATCGAAAGGCGCAGCGACAGGGCGGCATCCGGATCGAAGCGCAGCGGGTTCAGGTAGACCACCTCGTCGCCCTCGCGACGGGCGATGAGGCTCTCGGCGGTCCTCGCCGGGACGGGCCATCGCTGGAGAAACGGGTAGAGGTACACCGTGGGGTCGATGCGCAACAGCACCGCGCCGAGCGGCGTCCCGTCGTCTTCCGTGATTGGCGACAAGAGAGAGAGATGGATGGGGTCGTCCGGGGCGTTACGGTGGAAGTCCACCCATTCGACGTCGCCAGACTGGTGGCTCGCCTGCGCCGCTTCGGGATGGCTCGTCTCGTGGGTGCCGACGAAGCCCCCCGAGTCGGGGTCGGCGAGGCGGGCCACGCCCGCCGGGTCGAGCAGGCCGATGCCCTCGTAGCGATCGCCCGCGCGCATCCTCGTGAACCACTCACGGATTTCGGACGCCGCGGCCTCGTCGCCCGTGGCGAGGAAGCGCCGGACCAGCAGCGCGAACGTCCGGTTGTGAGCGAAGAACCGTGCGTCAGCCTCGCGCTCGGACCTCCACTGCACGAGCTCGTCGGCTTTCAGTTGGGCGACCGCTTCGAGCTGGCCGCCAATCTCGGCGCGGACCTGCTCAGCGTAGCTTCGGTAGGTCAGGACCCCGGCCAGGAGCACCAACGCGGCGATGACCGCCAGCAGAAGGACCAGCGTGCCGCCGGCGAGTCCCGGGGAGGCCATGCGGGGGGGTGGCATGTGCTGCGAGGTAGTGTAACGCCGAAAATCGGCCGTGCGCCTGTGGTGCTCCTTGGGCCGTGGGCCCGTCTGGGGGCTGTCTTACCGGCGTCGTGCCATATCCGCGACGATGTCGTAGTGGAACCTGACGAAGCGGTGCAGTTCGCTCTCGAGAATCCGCTCCTGATCGCTGTGCGCGCCGAAGCCCTTGGGGCCATCCTCGATGTCGATGGCCGGGCCGACGCCGTAGCATTCGACACCCTTTGCCCGCAGGTAGGCCATGTCGGTGGCGCCGGTGCTCATGGTTGGCAGCGTGGTGGTGGCGTAGTGCCTGGTGATGTTGGATTCGAGCACCTTGAACGCTTCGGTGCCCAGCCGAGCCGTGCCGGCCGGGCGGATGTCGCGCGGCGCCCAGGCCACTTCGATCGCCGGGTCGTTGATCACCTTGCGCACCTGCTCGAGAAACGCCTCGGGGTCCTCGGTCGGCATGAGCCGCGTATCGAGCGTCGCGGTGACCTCCGACGGGATCACGTTGACCCGGTAGCCGCCCTGGATGATCGTCGGCGAGATCGACGAGCGGAGCATCGACGCGTGGCGCGGCTCATGCTCGAGGAAATAGTCGTCCGCCGGTCCCGAGACCTTCGGATCGGGGTGCAGCACGTCCGTGTACCGCTTCGCGTCCTCGGGCGACGAGATGGCGGCGAGCCGCTTGAAGTACGATCCGGTCGTCTCGTTGATCCGGATCGGGATGCGCCACTTGCCGACGGCCGCCACCGCGTTCGACATGTGCACGACCGCATTCCGCATCAGCGGCACCGATCCGTGGCCGGCCGGCCCGCGCGCCGTCAAGGCGATCGCCCGCGGGATCTTCTCCATCGTCTGCACCGACGCGAAGCGCACCGCGCCGTTCTGGCGCGTGACGCCGCCGCCCTCGGCGAAGCAGTATTCCGCCTCGATCTCGGGGAAGTGGTTGTTCACCATGTACTGGATGCCGATGCGCGTCGAACCCTCTTCGCCGGCTTCCGCGAGGAAAATCACGTCCCGGTCGAGCGGCACATTGAGCCGCTTCAGCGTGAGCATCGCCATCAGCGCGGCGACGACGTTGTCCTTGTCGTCCACGGTGCCGCGGCCGTAGACGTAGCCGCCATCGCGCGTGGCGGCGAAGGGCGGGAACGTCCACTTGGCAGGATCCACGTTCACGACGTCGGTATGCGCCATGATGAGGAGCGGCCGCTTGCTGCCGTTGCCCTTGAGGCGGGCGACGACGTTCGGGCGGTGATCCTCGAGGGCGAAGGTCTGGACGGGGATCCCCTCGGCCTCGAGCACCTTGACCAGGTAGTCGGCGGCTTCCTTCTCACGTCCCGGAGGGTCGCTCGTATCGATGCGGAGCAGCGCCTGGAAGTGGCGCATCGTCTCGTCTTCGAGCGCGGTCCAGTCCGGCTGGGCCGGGCCCTGAGCGGACGTGGCGGGGACGGCGCAGGTGAGGCACAGGAGGATCAGCGTGCGCATGTGCCGGAGGATAACGCCGGCAGGGCAAAGATCAAAGGGTAATCCGTCACGTCGATGTGACGCGGTCGTCGCGTCGGCGTCGCGCGCCGGGGGTACAAACGCAGGGAACGTCTCGCACTTGAAGGAGTTCCCAGATCATGTCCACGTTCTCCCGCGCGGCTGCGCGAGCCCTGGTCGCGGCGGCCTTGCTCTCAGGTCTCTCCACGGCTTCCGCCTTCGCCCAGTCCGATGCGGCCTCGCTCACCGTCATCGCCGTCGACACGTCCGGTGGCGCGGTGCCCGGCGCCGCGGTGACCGTGCGCAGCCTCGCCACGCAACTCGTGCGCGAGGGGACGACCGACCTGGACGGCCGCGCGGCGTTCCCGCTGCTTGCGCCGGGTCTGTACGAAGTGGCCGTCGAGCTGTCGGGGTTTCGCGTCTATCGGGACAGCGAGGTGCGGCTGAACGTGGCACAGGCCGGTCAGATTCGTGCGCGGCTGGATGTCGGCGACGTGACCGAAGCCGTGGAGGTCCGGGGCGAGATCTCACTCCTCAACCTGGACACGGCCGCGCAGGGCACGGTGATCGGCGAGGACCAGGTGCAGTCGCTTCCGCTGAACGGCCGCCAGTTCATCCAACTCGCGCTGCTCGTGCCCGGCGCGAACCCGGGCGGGCGCGCGGTGCAGCAGAACGCGGTCCGGCAGAACCAGGTGGGCGGCCTCAGCATCTCGGGCGGTCGCACGAACAACACCGCGTTCCTGCTCGATGGGGCCGTCAACACCGATCCCGACTACAACTCGCTCAACTACTCCCCGAGCGTCGATGCCATCGCCGAGTTCCAGGTGCAGACCGCGCAGTTCACCGCCGAGTACGGCCGCGCCGGCGGGCAGGTGAACGTGGTCACCAAGTCCGGTGGACGCACCCTCCGTGGGTCGCTGTTCGAATACCACCGGCACAAGCGGTTCGACGAGACGCCCTTCAATCTGGTGGGTGAACTGCCGGAGTTCCAGCGTGACAACTTCGGCGGCTCCCTCGGCGGCACACTTCTGCGCGACCGTGTCTTCTTCTTCGGCGCCTACGAGCAGCTCCGCCGGCGCGAAGCGGGTGCCGGCCTGACCACGGTGACCGTGCCGACCGAACTCGAGCGCCGCGGCGACTTCAGCCAGTCGCCCGGGGGGGTCTTCGATCCCGCGACCCTTGCCGGCGGCGTCCGCCAGCCGTTCCCCGGCGGCGTCATCCCGCAGAGCCGCATCAACCCGCTTGCGCTCGCGGCACTGCAGGCTATGCCCCTGCCGAATCTGGGCGCGCGCGGGTATGTGAACACCGAGGGCACGTTGCGCCAGGACATCTACAACGTCTCCGGGAGGCTCGACGTGAACCTCGGCCCCGGGAATCTGCTCTTCGCCCGCTACTCCATCGCCGACGAGAACACGCTGATTCCCGAGCCCGTGCCCGGCCGCGACAACCTCAACGACGCCCGTCCGCAGAACGTCGTGCTCGCCTGGACGAAAGTGCTCGGATCGCGCGCGGTGAACGAGGCGCGCGTCGGCTTCAGCCAGCTCGAGATCTTCGGCGGGCTGGCCGAACTCGACTTCCAGGTCGGCGGCCAGACGCAGGCACTGCCGCGGTTCCTTCCGGCCGGCTATCCGACCATGGGCGGCGCGGGTGGGTTCACCGGGACGACCGGCGGCGGGCTGGTCACCGTGAAGAACCGCGTCTGGCAGGTCTACGACAACTTCTCATTCGCCCTCGGCCGGCATACGCTGAAGGCTGGCGGCGAGTTTCTCTGGACCGAGTACAACCGGACTGAGTCGGCGAACAACCTCGGGACGTACCAGTTCTCGGCCGGCTACACGAGCCGCACCGCGGGCAACGACGGCACGGGCAACAGCCTGGCGAGCTTCCTGCTCGGCATGCCGCAGCAGGGCAACCGCGTCGTCGGCCCCAACACAATCGCGGGCCGCCAGCCGACCTTCTCGATCTATCTCCAGGATGATTGGCGCGCCACCGACAGGCTCACGCTGAACCTCGGCGTGCGCTACGAGCTGCAGCCGCCGATGTACGACGCCAACGGGCTCATGGCGAGCGTGGACTACCGGAACGTGCCCACGCCGGCCGAGATCTTTGCCGAGGGCCGCACCGGCTTCTACGCGCCGACGGTGTTCGTCTGCGGCCAGGCCGGCTACCCGAAGGGGTGTGCCCATACGGACAAGAACAACATCGCGCCGCGCCTCGGGGGCGTCTACAAGGTGGACGACCGAACGGTCGTGCGCGGCGGCGCGGGCGTCTACTACGCGGCGACGGACGCGAATCCGCTCTTCCGCCTGTCCGCCGGCATCCCCGCCAACATCGCGCAGACGATCGCGTTCAACAACTTCGTCCCGAGCCAGGCGCCCGGGTTCGACATCTTCGGTCCGGCGATCCTCGGCCCGGTGCAGGTGCAGCAGGCCGGCATCGACCTCTTCCAGCAGAACAGCGAGAGCTACCAGTGGAGCCTCGGCGTCGAGCGTGAGTTCGCGCGCGGCTGGGTGGCCGAGGTGGGCTATGTCGGCAGCTACAGCCGGTACCTCGAGCAGAACGTCCAGCCGAACAACGCCAATCCCGGGGCCGGGGCCGTCAACCCGCGCCGGCCGTACGCGGCGCTCGAGTTCGCGGCGGGTACGGTGTTTCCGGACTACGTGGTTGTCCAGGGCGATCGGGTGCCGGTCGGTTTCATCAACTTCCTCTCGAAGACCGCAGAGTCGCGGTACCACGCGCTCGTCACGCGCGTTCAGCGGCGATTCGGCGACGGATTCTCGCTGCTGAGCAGCTATACGCTGTCGCGTGCTCGCTCGAACGCGCCGCAGTTCCGCAACGCCGGTGGCGTGGCCGGCGCCGAAAACTCGCCGCCGCAGGACTCGCACAACCTCGCGGCCGAGTGGGGGCCGGCGTACCACGATGCCCGGCATCGCTGGGTCACGAGCGCGACGTCCACCCTCCCGTGGGGCTTCCAGGCGGCGGGCATCTTCACGATGCAGAGCGGCTTTCCGTTCACACCGAACCTGCGGGGCGACACGGCCGGCGCGGGTGCGGGCACCGGCGGCATCTTCGTGCGGCCGAATGCCGTGCCCGGCGTGGATCCGTATCTGCCCAAGAGCGAGTGGAAGAACGGCAACTATCTGAACCCGGCGGCGTTCGCACAGCCTGCTGCCTTCACGTTCGGCACGATGGGGCGCAACTCGCTCGTTGGGCCGGGGTACATCAGCCTCGACGCGGTCCTCTCGCGGGTGATCACCCTGGGAAGCGCCCGGCGGCTCGAGCTCCGGGCCGAAGCCTTCAACCTGACCAACCGCATCAACTACACGATCGTGGGCCGCATCCTGAACGACCCGACGTTCGGCCGGCTCCTGAGCCAGGATGCGCCCCGCCAGCTGCAGTTTGGCGCACGGTTCACGTTCTGAAATAGCTCTCGCCTCTCGGCTCTCGGCGATGGTGCCGGGGGCCGGACATGAAGACTCCTGACGCGACTCGCCAGTACACGTTCCCATCCCGGCTGCCATGTCCCTATCGCGCCGACGTCTGATTCAGTTGCTGTCGTGGGGCGCCGGCACTATGGCGTTGCCGCGGCGGCTGTTCGGGCAGCCGGTACCGAACCCGTATCCGCGCGTGCTGCAAGGCCCGATGGTGGGGCCGGCGGCGTCGGATGCCTTCACGGTGTGGACGCGCATCAGCGGCACCTTCGACGTGCAGCTCGAGTACGACACCACATGGCCGTTTCGGAATCCCCACCGGACGCCGGTGCAGGTGAGCCGGAAAGAGGACGACTACATCCTCGTCCTGCGCGCGGAGGGACTCCGGCCGGCAACGCGCTACTACTACCAGGTGCTCGTGGACGGCGCCGCCGACCGCAACATCGGGCCGCTCGGTGGGTTCGAGACGCGCACGGCGCCCGATGGGCCTGCAGCGTTCCGGGTGGCGTTCGGGTCGTGTGCGCGCGTGGAAGTGTTCCCCGAGCAGCCGGTGTGGCAGGCCGTGCACGCGGCCCGGCCGGACCTGTTCGTCTGGCTCGGCGACAACATCTACGCCGACGCGCTCGATGCAGACCTGTTCGCCGAAGGCTACCGGCGCCAGCGTGAGGTGCCGAGCCTGCAGCCCGTGATCCGCTCCGTGCCGCAGCTGGCCATCTGGGACGACCACGACTACGGCCTGAACGACAGCGACCGTCGCAATCCCGTGCGCGAAGGCTCGCTCGCCGTCCTGAAGCGCTACTGGCCGAACCCCGCGTTCGGCCTGCCGGACACGCCGGGCGCATTCTTTCACTACGCGTATGGCGGCGTGGACTTCTTTTTTCTGGACACGCGCTACCATCGCGCGCCGAACGAGGCCCCGGACGGTCCCGGCAAGAGCGCGCTCGGCGCCGCGCAGTTCGAGTGGCTGTGCGAGGGTCTGGCCGCCAGCCGCGCCCCATTCAAGGTGCTCCTTTCCGGCACGGGCTGGACGATGGCGAAGGGCGTGGGCGGGGACTCGTGGGCGTCGTTCCGCCACGAGCGCGATCGGCTGTTCGACTTCATCCGCGACCGGGCGATCGGCGGCGTCGTGCTCCTCTCCGGCGACACGCACGTCGGGGAGCTCAACTGCGTGCCGTGGTCGGAGAAGGGCGGTTACGACCTGTACGACCTGGTGGCGTCGCCGCTCGCGCAGAACATGAACACGAACTGGCCCTCGAGGAACCCCGAGATGCGCATCCGTCCGGTCTATCCGGTCATGCCGAACTTCGGCGTCCTCGACTTCGATCTCACCGCCTCGCCACCTTCCGTGACGCTCTCGCTGACAAACGAGCGCGGCCACTCGGTGTGGCCGCCGCTCGCGCTCACGACGGAAGACCTTCGCAACGGCGTCAAATCGGGTTCGTCGGGTTTGTCGGGTCCGTCGGGTTTGTCGGGTCCGTCGGGTCCGTCGGGTCCGTCGGGTCCGTTGGGTCCGTCGGGTCCGTTGGGTCCGTCGGGTCCGTTGGGTCCGTTGGGTCCGTAGTGTCCGTAGGGTCCGTAGTGTCCGTAGGGTCCGTAGTGTCCGTAGGGTCCGTTGGGTCCGTAGGGTCCGGCGAGTCCGCAGAGTCCGCAGAGTCCGAACAGTAGCAGAGCCTCTCAGGCCGGCCCCGTCGGCCCCGTCGGCCCCGTCGGCCCCGTCGGACCCGTCGGACCTGTCGGACCTGTCGGACCCGTCGGCCCCGTCGGCCCCGTCGGACCCGTCGGACCTGTCGGACCCGTCGGACCCGACGGACCCGATAGGACTTAGGGAAGCGCGAACTGCACCGTCATCGTCAACATCACCGGCACGGCCTGGCCATCAACGATTGTGGGTGTGAACTCCCATTGGTAGATGGCATCGAGCGCGGCCTGGTCCAGCTCGGGAATCGAGCGGACGATGCGCGCCAGCTCGACGCGGCCCTGCGGGCCGATGCGCGCCTGCGCGATCACGATACCCTCGACTCCAGCGGCCTTCGCGGCCTCTGGATAGACCGGGCGCACGTCAGTAATCTTGGCCGGGGGAGGCACGTTGCCCCCCACCCGCAGCGCGTTGCCGGCCCAGTCGCCGCTCGTGTCGAGCGCCTCGCCACCGCCGCCCACGTCCACGGCGACCTCGAAGGCGATGGGCGCCTCGTGCGGGGCATCGTAGCGCCACTGGCTGACGGCGTGGATGGCCGATGCCACCCATCCCTCGAGCGCCCGCCTGACCGCAGCGGCATCTACGGGTTGCCCCGCGGCCGCCGCCGCCGACACGACGCGATCCACGTTCGCGTCGGCCGGGGCCAGATCCAGCACGTTCAGCGCGACGCCATGAACGCGACCGGCGAAGCCGGTGAAGCGGATCTCGACAGGGAAGCCGGCATGGTCCAGCGTCACCATCATCATGACGCGCGCCGGACCGAACGCGACCGCGGCGTCGGCGGGCGGCGCCGGCGGTACGACCTGCAGCCGCCGCGGTACCGGGTTCTCCGCGGTCACGGGCCGGGCGACGCGCTCCAGGGGTCCAACCGTGAGCCGGATCTCCTGAGGCGCGGCGTTGGCCGAGAGCGGGAACCACGCGACCGCGGTCCATCCGGTGGCCGTGACGACGAGGGTCGCGACGAGCGTGGCGAGCACGAGGCGTCTGGCGGTCATGGGATCCTCCCTGGCGACGAGCCGCATCCGATGGAACAGGTGACGGCGCCACGCGAAGGCGGGCGCCGGGCGCAGCGGCGACGGGTCCGAGAAGCGGGCGAGTGCCTGCAGGTAGGCGCGCCGCCGGCCGGTCGAGGCGACCGTGAGGGCGTCGACGAACTCCTCGCGGGCGAGCTGGATGCGCGAGATGAGCCACCAGCACGCCGGGTGCCACCAGAGCGCCGCACGCACCAGCTCCTCGAAGAGGAGCCACGCCCAGTCGCGCCGGCGCACGTGCCACAGTTCGTGGGCGAGCACCGCCTCGCGGATCTCGACGGGTGAGGCGGCGAGCGCTGACGGAAGGAGGACCACGGGCCGGCGGACACCGAAGGTCACGGGCCGGTCGATCGTGTCCAGGTAGCGGACGCTGGCTTGCGTGCAGAGCCGTTGCTGCAGTGAGGCGTGCGCGTCCTCTGGCGCGGCCGCCCCTTCACGGCGGAGCCGGGCCAGGCGCCGCGTGCCGAGCGCGAGCCACGCGAGGCGGAGCAGGGTGCCGGCCACGCCGACGGCCACGGCCAGCGGCCACAGGGAGGGCGCGGCCGCTCCCGCCACGCCGGCTTGTGTCAGGGGTGCGGCCTCCAGCCACGTGGTGATGCCCGTTCCGGTCGCGTCCCCGAACACAGCTACTGGCGTCCGTCGCGGCTGCAGCCAGGGCAGGGCCAGGCACCCCAGCGCGACGAGACGCCACCACGCGTAGCGCGCGCCGGGGGTGCCCAGGCGGATCGCGGCGGTGGCCAGCGCCGCCGCGGCGATGACGAGCGCCGCCTGAAGGCTCCAGGCCACGAGGTTGGCGGCGGCCCCGGCCGTCATGTGTCGCTCTCCTCGATGAGCTCCTCGACGAGGCGTCGCTGCGCCGGCGTCAGCTTGCGGTCGCGTGCCAGTTGCAGCAGCAACGGTTCGGACGCCCCATCGAAGACGCGATCCACGAAGTCGCGAACCATCGCGCCGACGACCTGCTGGCGGGGCCGGGTGGGACGATAGACGTGGGCTCGGTCGACCAGGGTCTTCTTCAAGTACCCCTTCTCGTCGAGCACCTTCATCATCGTCATGACGGTGGTGTAGGCCACCTCGCGCTCGGCGCGGAGCGCCTCGTAGACGTCGCGTACCGTGGCCTCGCCGAGCGGCCAGATCACCTTCATGATGATGAGTTCCTGGGGGGTCAGCGTCGGGGCGGCCTTTCTCATGTGCCTACTATTTAATTAGTACTTAGTAGGCTGTCAAGCGGAAACTCCGGGTTCTTCGGGTCCGTCAGGTCCGTCGGGTCCGGTAGGTCCGATAGGTCCGGTAGGTCCCATAAGTCCGCAGAGCCGGCCACGTGCGGACCCTTCGGACCTGACGGACCCTTCGGACCTGACGGACCCGACGGACCTGACGGACCTGACGGACCTGACGGACCCGACGGACCTGACGGACCCGACGAACCCGTCAGCCCCCAGAGAATTCAGCGCACGCCGGAGACTCGTCGCGCGCGGTAGGCGTCGAGCGCGGCGTCAAGGATCTCGAGCGCGCGGGCGCGACCCTCGAAGGGCTTCAACTCGACCGTCTTGCGGCCCGCCGGCAGCTGCTTGTAGACGCGGAAGAACGCCTCGACGCGGTCGCGCTCGCTTGCGGACAGGTCCTCGATGTCCCGCACCTCGTCATAGCTCGGATCCACATCCGAGACGGGAACCGCGATGAGCTTGTCGTCCTGCTCGCCGCCATCCACCATCGGAAGCACGCCGATCACCCGCACCCTGATCAGCGCGCCAGGCACGAGGGGTTCACGCGTGTAGACGAGCGCGTCGAGGTTGTCGCCGTCGTCAGCGTACGTGCTGGCGATCGTGCCGTAGTTGGCGGGATACGCCACGGGCATGGACTGGAAGCGATCGACGACGACATGACCGGTCACCTTGTCGATCTCGTACTTGGTGAAGCTGCCCGCGGGGATCTCCACCACCATCCAGGCCTCGCCGTGCGGCTGGCCGTGCTGCGGGTAGTCAAACGGGTGTACCCACTGCGCGGAGGCTGTGAGCGAGAGCGTGCACACGAGGGCAGCGCCGATCGCGAACCGAAACATGGTCCACCCAGCATAGCGCGTAGGGCACGGGTGCCGCGACACGGGAACCAGGGCGCCTGACGGGTTCAGGAGGCGGCTGCG
>CAZNOC010000087.1:0-15667 GCA_964574545.1 uncultured Bifidobacteriaceae bacterium
GAGCAGCAGACTCTTAATCTGTTGGTTGAAGGTTCGATTCCTTCCGGGCTCACCACTTAACTGCTTCAATCCGTTCGGCTTCACGTTGCGGGAGGCGTACGAAGTGTCGGACGCGGCGATCGGACCCGCGCCGAAGAAGTCGGCTGACGGCTGCGAAGATGGCGCAGAGACGAAAGAAGCTCGGGTAATGGGACGACGCCAGTGGCGCCACGAACGCTGACGGTGCTTGCGCCGATCCGTCCGGGGGAGGACGCTTCCCTGCGTGCGATTCTTCGTGCCATCGGGGACGACATCCGAGGGAAGCGGCTCGATGACGAGGCCCTACCCCCACGCATCGAGTTCCCCCGCAGCCGTCGGATCCATTTCGCGCGCTTCGCGATCCTCGCGGATCCCGATCGCGGGCCCGATCGCAGGCGTCTGCTCTACTCTGCGAGCTACGACGGCGATCTGAACGGCCACCTCGCCGAGCTGAAGGCGATCACATCCGACCTGGACGCGATCTGGGGCCGCTGCGAAGGCTACGCGGGTGCTGCCGGGTTCGAGAGCTTCATCCGCACGCACCTGCACGCGGCGGAGGCCCTCTACATCGCCTTCCGCGACGAGACCGCCGACAGCATCCGAAAGGCGGGCGCCCTCAGGCGACAGGCCGAGGCGCTCGCCGACGGCAACGCGGCTAACCTTGACTCCGTGACCACCCCCCGCTCGCCATGGCGCCCATCGAGCCGGTTCGTCCCGGCCTTCCGGGCGCTCGCCGGCGCCGGCGGGTCCGTCGCCGCCTGGCGCGACCGGCTGATACGTGCGCTACCCCTCGTGGTCGACTTGTTCAGGGCGATCAGGCGGTGCGGCCTCGTGCATGTCGTTCGCGGGGCGCGGCACATTGTGGCGAGCCTGAACCGGTACCCGCTGTTTCGCGTGCTGAATCGGCTCACCCGCAACCGCATGCCGCTGCGACGATCTCCGTACTCGAGCGTGTCGCTCGACAACTGCGCCGCGCCCGAACCGCTGGAGCCCGGTGATGAAGTGACGGCCGACATGGACAACCAGCCGCCTCCGGCCTTCCGCGAGGATGTGGTTGCGCAGAATCAGCTCACCCTGGTCACCGTCGTGAAGCCCGGGCACGTGAACCAGGTCCGGGCCGTCATGGCTGCGATAGACTCGTACTCGAAGCGGCTGTCGCCGCCGGGCTCGCTGATCGGCATCAGCACGATTCACTTCGTCAAGTGGCTCGTCATCGACGACGGCCGACGGCTGTTGATGGTCAGCGACTACGACGGGTCGTGGGAGAGCTACATCGACGAGTTTGCCGAGATGATCCTGTCGGGGCTCGACGCGATCTGGACGCCCTCGTACGGGTACCCGCCCGACGGCGCACGGGACCTTCCGGCGTTCAAGCGGTTCCTTCGCACCCACCAGGCGCCCTCCGAGGTGTTCTTCAGTGCGTACCCCAACCAGACCCTGCTGAACATCGTCAACGACCGGGCGTTCGCGCGCAGGCACACCGGCGGCCTGCTCGAGTCGCGGCGTGGCCTCCCGAAGCCTCGGTGATGGTCATGGCGACAACCCGACTGCCTGACGACGTGCTCGGCGATATCCAGGGCTTCATCACGAGCGGCTACGGCCACCTGTCGCACGCGGCGTACCTGTTCGTGCGGTTTCAGGATGCCGGGCAGGCACGGCATTGGCTGGAAGGGGTCGCGCCGTCCATCACGTCCGCCAGCCCGTGGCCGACGCTGCCGAGCGGAGAGAAGCGGAAGCCGGCATCCGCGGTGAACATCGCGTTCACCGCCGACGGTCTCACGGCCCTCGGCGTCCCGGCGGCTGTGCGGTGCACCTTCCCGGTGGAGTTCCAGGAGGGAATCGCCCGCGAGAACCGGTCGAGGATCCTGGGTGACACCGAAGAAAGCGCTCCGGCCACCTGGGAGCTTGGCGGCACGCCGGAGCGGACCATCCACGCCGTCGTCATCATCCACGCGGTCTCGGTCGCGGAACTCGAGACCGTCTGCGGCGCGCAGCGCACGCTCGTCGAGACGACGGGCGGAGGCGTCGCCGAGCTGCCGGGCAGCCTGCAGGCGGGCTACCGCCCTGATGGCGACTACGAGCCCTTCGGGTTCCACGACGGCATCGCGCAGCCGTCGATCGCCGGCATCCGTGGGCAGGGGGTCCCTACCGGCGAGTTCATCCTCGGGTACCCGAACCACTACGGAAACGTGCCGCCCGTGCCCGTGGTGCGTTCCGATCTCGACCCGGATGGCCTGCTGCCCACTCTCGACAACCCCTATCACGCGGCCGGCCGCCTGCGCGACCTTGGCATGAACGGATCGTACGTCGTGTACCGGAAGCTCCAGCAGAACGTCGCGGGGTTCTGGGGGTTCCTGAGAAGCGAAACCGTCCGCATGGGAGGAGAAGCGGACCCCGGCCTCATGATCTGGCTGGCCGCCCGCCTCGTCGGGCGATGGCCGAGCGGCGCGCCGCTTGTGCTCGCGCCGCACGCCGACGATCCCAGGCTCGGGGATCGGGACGACTTCCTGTACAGAGAGGATGCGGACGGCCTGTCCTGCCCGCTGGGGGCCCACGTCCGCCGGTCGAACCCGCGCGACGACATCAAGCCGTACCCGGCCGCCGAGTCGCGCAGCATGTCGGAAGCGCATCGGCTGCTGCGTCGCGCGCGCGTCTTCGGCTCCCCGCTCTTCGACCCGACGGTTCTGGCCGACCCCACTTCGGCGGCGTGCCGCGCCGCCATCATGGCGCTCGCCGATGACGGCCGCACGAGGGGCATTCACTTCTTCTCGGTCGGCGCGAGCATCCGCAGCCAGTTCGAGTTCGTGCAGCAGACATGGTGCAACAACCCGCGCTTCGCCGGGCTCACCGACAACAGGGATGCGATCGTCGGCGATAACGATCGGAGCGATCAGCCGTCGAGTCATATGACGATTCCGGGAATCCCGCGACCTAAACGCACCGGGCCGCTCCCACGCTTCGTGACCGTCAGGGCCGGCGCCTACCTGTTCATGCCGGGCCTCAGGGCGATTCGGTATCTCGCCGCTGGGGGTGCCGGAAGCGTTCATGGCGGGAACGCGCGGGGAAGCGTCAGTGGGCAGCGCTAATCGGCGCCGCGTGCGGGGGGCTCGGGTCCGACGGCGAGGCCGCGTGCGGGGGCTCGGGGCTGTGGAAGGGCCTTCCGTCAACTAGGCTACCGCCGCTCCGGCGTGCCGCTGCAGGAACGCCAGCGTCCTCTGGTTGAATTCTGCGACGTTCTCGTAGAGCGGCGCGTGCGCGCACCCTTCGAAGATCAGAAGCTCGGAATTGCGGATGCCGTGCATCAGCGGATCCACGAAGCGGGTGGACGTCAACTGATCGTGCTTTCCGAATGTGATCTGCGTGGGCGCGGTGATTCTCCCGAGCTGGGCTTCGACATCATGCCCGAGAACGGCGTTCGACTGCAGGATGAAGTCCGTCACTGCTTGCTGCGGCCGGCTACGGACGAACTCCGCCAGCGACTCGATGTAATCTGGCTTCTCGGTATACAGCTCCGGTGTGAAGCACCATGGAAAGATCGCTCGAACGATCGTCTCTGGAACACCCACGGCCTGTGCCATGATCTGCCAGCTTTCGACAACGGTTCTCTGAAAGGCGTCGCTCTTCGCCCAGCCGCTATGCAGCGACAAGGACCGGACTTTCTCCGGATAGTGCGCGGCCAGCCACATCCCGACAGCCGCACCGAGGGACAGGCCGGCGACGTGTGCCTTCCCGACCCCTGCCGCGTCCATGAATGCAGCCACATCGTCGGCGAGCAGCTCCGTCGTATACGCGCCTGGCGGCTTGTCCGATTCACCAGTGCCCCTCAGGTCGAGTGAGATACAGGTGTAGTGTTTGGCGTACTCCGGCACCTGAAACGCGTAACAGGCATGATCCGCGGCCAGATAGGGAATGAGAATCAGCGGTTCTCCCGTCCCCTGCTGGTCGTAGTTCATCGTGATGTTGTTGGCGTTGATCGTGGGCATTCGGGTCTCTCCTTCAGCATTCGCGTCCGAATCGGGGCCTCGTCGACTGGCGCTCGACGACGTCGACCGGCCTGGCTCCAGCGTCATCGAGCTGTTTGCGGCAGCCACGCCGGCAACGGCTCGTTTCTTGCGGCAGTGATGAGCGCCCTTCTGTCCTTGTTGGTGATGTAGCCCCCGGCCGCCAGGTCGTTGGCCGCGCGCCTGACACGCCTCACGTATTCATGCCGCGACGAGTAGCGTGCGAGGAGCTCGTCGTCGGCGAACCGGGCGAACGTGCCACTGAGGAACACGAACGGATGGAACGGATCGAGCCCCAGAGGATTGAGGGGCGTATGGCGGCCGAGTGGCGCACCGGCCGGGCGGTTGTGAACCTCCGACGCGACATGAGGGAGTCGAAGACCGCCCGCGAAGTGGCCGTCGGCATCCGTCGTCGGGGTGAAGGCGTCGGTCGCGTCCACGCTGCCCTCGAAGTACCGGGCCGCAGGTGGCCGCTTGTGGTGCAGGCGCTGCGTCCACCGGGCCAGATTGTCGAAAGCGGCGCGGAAGATGGGCCTCGCGTCCGCTCGGTTCTGGTTGGGAAGACCGAGCGGCAGGATCGGTTCAGGCAGATGCGCGACGCCGGCCATCTCGTACTGGCGCCAGTTGGGGTTGGTCGGGTTGCGAGTGAAGAAGGCGCTCTTCCCGAAGCCGAGAACCGTCGGATGGTAGACCAACATGTCGGTCTCCGAGGCGAGCAGGATGACGGGCGCGTGCTTCCCATCCGTCGGGAGCGGTTTGCAGTCTCCGAAGAACCCGAAGTGAGGAGCCACGTCTTCGCGCTTCCAGCACGCCAGCCCGATCATCTGGATCAGGTGGCCGTCGTAGACCCGGCCGGGATCGAGCCCCTCGGCGAGGAACTCGAGTTGCGCGCCACCGCCCTGCGAATACCCGGAACTGAGCACCGTCTTTACCCGTTTGGCGCGATCGCCGCCCAGGTAGGGGCGTGGGTCCTTGAGCAGCCGAGCCGCATCCAGCAGGATCTCCCACGCATCGGCGCTCCGGTCGATCGAGCCGTAGACCAGGTGGTTGTGTGCCTGGCCATCCGCGGGGGCAACAGGGCCGAAGTGCTCTGTGACCGCTTTGTTCCATTGAATCGAAAGGTAGGTATATCCCTCGTCGAAGAGGTAGTCCCCGGTGGCCAGCAGGGTGAACTGGAAGGTGCCGAACTCGGTTGCCGGAGGGAAGAAATGATAGAAGGCCGAGTTGAGCCAATCGACCACGCCAACTCCATTCCCGCGATTGTGGCGGGGGTAGATGATGACCGCCGGCACGGAGTACAGGCCCACGCTGCCATCGGCGCGCGCGACGGATCCATGCAGCGTGATCTCGGCGTATGTGTAGCCGACAGCGTGCTCGTAGTCCCGGGCTGTCTGCACAGTCACCGCGTTGATGGTGGCCTCTGCTCTCGTTGGCATTGAGACGAACGTGATCAACGCGCAGATGGCCGCTCTGGACAGCGAAGTACTCAGCACCGTATTCCTCCTGTGTCTGCCTCGGCCGGGCTCACCGAACGAGGCGGAACGTTGGCCAGTTCCGGGTCGGCAGACCGCTGGTTTCCGCCGATCCGCTGGTGAATTCGAGGTCCCTGTCCCAGTAGGCGCTCTTTCGACGGCTCGGGGCTCATGAGAGGCCCGTTGAGTGCCGGTTCCCGCGGCGGTCCATGGCGTTCATGAGCCCTTACGTCATGCAGCGCGATGCCCGCTTTCTCAGCGGCTCGTCACGCTGCGATCGAAGCAAGGGATGAAGATGCGCGTCACTCGATCGTCCGCGGATCGTTGAACAGCACCGTCAGCTTGATGCTGCCATGACCGTACTGCGGATAACCCGGCGTGGACCGATCGCCCGGATCGAGGTTCGACGCCGTGTCATCGGGCGGAAACAGGATCAGCGTATTCAGAAACGCGATCACATCCTGTTGCAACGGACGGGGCAGTGCCGCAAAGGCATCACGCGCTTCCTGTGCCGCCCCGCCGTGTCGCAGAATCACCTCCATCAGGCTGATGCTGCGGCCGTCATGACCGTAAGGCGACGTGCTGCCGACGCCCCACAGCGGCGTGGTCAGGAATTCGCGCCGGATGGTGCCGTCATATTCGCGTTCGTGAAAGCCCGGCCCCAGGTCGTGGCGTTTGAAATCCGTATAGATGTTGCGCACGACGAAACGGCCGTGCAGAGGCTGCTTCACGGTCGGCAGCGTCGCCACATCGGTGAACGACGTGAACAGCGGCATCGCGGTCGCGAAGAGGCGATTGAAATTGCCGCGAACGGGATCGAAAACCGTTTCGACATCAGCCACCCGGCGGTCCCGCATCACCGTCAGGTTCGGCACGTGGCAGCGTGTGCATCCGATGCGCTCAAGCGTCCGTTCGCCCTTGCGCGCCTCCTGGGACGGCTCGCCTGTGCCCGGCTTGAAGTAGTTCAGCAGATAGAACTCGAGGTGATCGACGACGGCGGGGTCGAGCTCGCTCAGTCCGGCGGGCGGACCCTCGACGTTGTCGATGCTGCCGTCGAGCACCATGCCTGCCGGCGTCACGACACGCGCTCCGGCGGCGGCCGCCGCCAGATCGCCATCGGCGACTTGCAGCCCCATTTCGGCGTTGAGCGCCCCGACGATGAACTCGCGGATCGAGATCGTTTCGCCGTGCGCGAAGAAGGGCCGGATGCGAAGGTCTGGATCGACCCCCTCGACGCCACCCACGTCCACGCTGCCATCGGGCCGGCCCGTGACCTCACCGAAAGCCACGCCCTTGGCCACGAGTGGGCGCCGGACGGAGGTGCCGCTCCTCACGGCGGCGGCCACGGCCCGATCGCGAATCCCTCGCAATTCGGCCGTCATCTCGTCGGCCAGCATCTCCTTGAGGCCGAGCCCAAACAGATGCGGCGCGTCTCGGCTGTCGGGCCGCGTGACGACGTCGCCGCCAAACCCGGCGGATCCGCGCGGGCGGCCGTGACACGCCGCGCAACTGTCGGCCAGGCCGGCGCCGATAATCCGGTCACGATCGATATTGCCCGAGCCGTCGCCAAACAGCGGCCCCTGTCCCTGATGGACGGCAAACTTGCGCTGAAACAGCTGCCGCCCGCGGCGAATCGCCCGAAACGGGTCGCGATTGATGATGAACGACGAAGAGCCTTCGGTGAACCAATCGCCGCGGCCTGCGCCGACCTGTTCGGCCAGACTGAGCGCAATGCCGTCACCGGACGTGTTGGGCGCCATTGTGCGGTCGATCAACTGGGCGGTCGTCAGGCTGCCCGCCGCCACCAGGAAGACCGAGACCCCTCCAACGAACAGACGACGGATCATGGATGCCTCCGATCAGAAGACCGCAAGTTCCCGGCAAAGCCCCAGGGACGAGAGGAAGCCTCAGCGCCATCGGACCGCGGTTTCCCGTCGACTTCCTGCTGGATTCGAGGTCTCTGCCCCAATAGGCGCTCTTCCGAGGCCTCGGGGCTCATCAGAGGCCCGTTTTATCGGAGACCCTGCTAGAATCACGCCGTAGGACCGAACCAATGGGCCCGGATGGTGACGCCGCCGAGCGGGAGCGCATGGCCCAGCTCCTCGCCGATTGGGCCAACCGCGATCCCGCCGCACGAGATCAGCTCCTGCCGATCGTCTACGCGGAGCTGCGCCGCCTCGCCCACCACTACATGCGTGGGGAGCGCGCCGACCATACGCTGCAGGCGACGGCGCTCGTAAACGAGATGTACCTGCGCCTGGCTGGGGTCGACGCCTTGCAATGGCGCGATCGCGCCCACTTCTTCGCCATGGCGGCGACCCTGATGCGGCGCGTCCTGGTGGACTACGCGCGCCAGCGCGGACGAGAAAAGCGAGGCGCCGGTGTGTCGCTCACCTCGCTCGACGAGCACGCCGTCGCGCCGCAGCGCGCCGTCGATGTCGTCGCGCTCGACGCCGCACTCGAGCGGTTGTCAGCCGTCGATCCACAACAAAGCCGCGTCGTCGAGCTCAGGTTCTTTGCCGGCCTCTCCGTCAAAGAGACCGCCGAGGCCCTCGGTGTTTCGCCGGCGACCGTGAAGCGCGACTGGGCGACCGCGAAGTTGTGGCTGTACAACGAGCTGGTGTCCGAATGAACACACTGGACGACTGGGCGCGAGTGAAACGGGTGCTCGAGGGCGCGCTGGAGCGCGAGGGTGCTGACCGAGAGGCGTACCTTGCTGATACCTGCGGGACCGACGCGGCGCTGCGGGCGCGGGTCGACGCGCTGCTGGCCGCAGCCGACCACGCCCAGGCGTTCCTGGAGACGCCGGCCCCCGTGCTGCTCGAGTCAGCGGTCCGTGAAGACCTGAGCGGGTGCCGGGTGGATTGCTATCAGCTCGTGTCGCGCCTGGGTGCGGGCGCCATGGGAGACGTCTATCTCGCCCACGATACGAAGCTCGATCGGCCGGTGGCGCTCAAGGTCCTGTCGCCGGCCGTGACTGCCGACCGGAACCGGCTGGGACGGTTCCGTCAGGAGGCGCGGGCCGCATCGAGCCTGAACCATCCGCACATCGTGGTCGTTCACGATTTCGGCGATCTGGATGGCCGCCCGTACATCGTGACGGAGCTCATCGAGGGCGAGACGCTGCGGGACCGCCTCCAGCGGGGCCCCGTGCCGATGCCCGACGTCGTGGAGATCGGAGTCCAGCTGTCGGGTGCGCTGGCAGCGTTGCACGCCCGCGGTCTCGTGCACCGTGACATCAAGCCCGAGAACGTCATGGTGCGTCCGGACGGCTATTCGAAGCTCCTCGACTTCGGCCTGGCGAAGCTCGTGACCCTGGCGCAGTCAGGCGACCCCGTCGATCGGGAAGTCCGCACGGAACCGGGCATCGTCATCGGCACGCCGCGCTACATGTCGCCCGAGCAGGCGCGCGGCCTCGAGCTGGACGCACGCAGTGACGTCTGGAGCCTCGGCGCGGTGCTGTACGAAATGGCCACCGGTCGGCTTCCCTTCGCCGAACACGACGACCCTCTCATGGCGCCCGACGCCGATCGACACGTGCCTCCGACCGCAGGGTACGGCCATGCCGATCTTCCGTCCGGGCTCCGCAGGGTCATCTCCAAGGCGCTTCAGCCCCTCCGTGATCTCCGCTACCAGAGTGGGAGCGAACTGTGCGCGGATCTCAAGCGCCTCCAACAGGAGATGGCTTCTTCTCGATCAGGGGCCGCTGCAGCGGTGCCACCGCGCCTCACGTCGCGTGCCGCGTCGGTCGGGCGCAGAGGATTGGTGGCCATCGCCATCCTCGCGATTGTGCTGTCGATGGTGGCCAGCGTTCTGTGGATGCGCAGCCGAAGCCGGACGGTGCCGACGAGTGTGCAGAGGACGGTCGCGGTGCTGCCGTTCCAAAACGTCAACGGAGACGGCGATCTCGACTACCTGCGGCTGGCACTTGCCGACGAGGTCGCCACGGCGCTCAGCCGGACTCCCTCGCTTGCCATTCGCCCCCTGGCCCTCTCACGGAGATTCGCCGGCGCGGAAGTGAGCCTGCAGCACGCGGGACTGCAGCTGCGCGCCGGCGAGGTCGTGACCGGGCATTTCGCAATACAGCAATCCGAGCTGCGTGTCACCGTCGAGGCCGTCGATGTGGGTAGCAACCGCCTGCTCTGGCGCGACACTATCGCGGCCCCGGTTGCCGACCCCGTCGCGGTTCGCGATCAGCTGACCTCACGGATCCGCGCCGGGCTGCTTCCGGCGTTGGGCGCCGCAGCAGCCGCGCCCGGGCCCAACCGGCCCCAGAGTGCCGAAGCCTACGCCGTGTATCTCAAGAGCCTCGCGATGGCGACCGATCCCGAACCAAACCGGGACGCGATCGCGATGCTGCAGCGGGCGAGCTCGATCGACCCCGACCACGCGGACACGTGGGCGTCTCTCGCGCTGCGTTACTACAACGACGGGCACTACGGCGGCGGCGGAAGCGAGGCCCTCCGTCGTTCGGAAGCCGCGGCCCGGCAGGCGCTCGCGCTGGATCCGGATCACGTCGCAGCCACGGTCCTTCTGTTCAGTCTGCAGGTCGAGGCAGGGCGCCTCCAGGACGGGTACGACAGCGCCATGAGACTCGTGGCCCAGCGCCCCGACAGCGGCGAAGCCCGGTTCGCGCTGAGTTATGTCCTCCGTTATGGCGGGTTGCTGGAGGAATCGGCGCGGGAATGCGAAGAGGCCGTGTCCCGCGATCCGACCAATCCGTTGTTTCGCACCTGCGCGCATCCGTTGATGGTGCTCGGCCGGTACGATCGCGCGCTCGATTTCGTTCGGCTGGATTCCGGTTCCGTGGTGGCGCGCGTGCTCACCCGAGTGATCTATCAGCGGATGGGCAGGCGCGATGACGCGCTCGAGCAGCACCGACGGTTGGCGCCGGAGTCTCTCCAGGGAGTAGCGCCGGCCAGTTTCCCCGGGTGGCTCGCGCGGTGCCTCTCGGGTACTGCTCCGGCTGCACAGGGACAGCTGAGCGCCGATGACGTAAGGACCTTTCTGACCGTGCGGGAGGATCCCGAACCGCTTTATTTCTGGGCCGGCGATCTCGCGTACTGCGGCGACACGGAATCAGCCATCTCGCTACTCCGCGAATCGATCCGCCGAAACTATTGCGGCGCCTCAGCGATGGAAACTGACCCGATGTTCGCCGCGATTCGCAGCAGCGCCGAATACCCCGAGCTGCTGGCCGCAGCCCGTGCGTGCCGAACTCGTTTCGGCGAGCACGTCCATGCACGCCCGCACCTGCCATGAACTTCGTGACTCGGCACTACGTCCTTGTGGGGGCCTCGATGCGAAAGCCGGCACCGTGATCGGGCACTGTCATGCCCCATATCGCGCGATCGAATTCCGGAAAGTCCTTTGACAGAAATGCAGCGCGTTTGTCTGTCAAGAGCCTTGCCAACAAACGCATGCAGATCCATTCTGGCTTTGGCCATCGTCATCCACCCTCGGTGTGCTGGCCCACCACCGGCCAGCGCAGGAGACGGTGGACCTGAAGAGCGTGCGCCCTTTCTGGAGCAGACATCAGGACCCTTGTGCGCCCTCCACGTCAGCCTCGGCGTCGCGGATGAGAATGCGACGAAGCATCGTCAGGTCGTTCAAGACACGGCTCGAAGCAGCCAGATGGTGCGCCAGTTGCCCCAGCTTGAAGTCCACCAGCTGAAGCGCGTCTAGATGGCGCTCCGTACGTCCCCCGCCAGCGGCGATGATATCGTCGCGAACGCCCTGCCTTACAACCGCCACTTCGGAAGCGAGCAGTCGCACGAATTCACGTGCGCTCTCGATGCTGTCGAAGGGATTGTTTTCCATAATGGCCCTCCTCCCGTGGAGGAATGCAGAGTGCCGACAGCGGGTCCGCCCTGGATGGCGAGCCGACGATCCCCAATCCGGGTTCGTACAGGATCACGTGAGACCCCTTGTCGGCAAGCGCCGCGGCGCCCATCGCGCAGCCCGCGCCGTACGAGTGGCCGCAGAGGGCGACGGACGCCGCGCCGGCGGCGATGGCCTCCACCACGGCCGCGACGTCCTCGAACTCCTGCTCGATGGACTGGACGTCGAATGAGCCGGCGCGGCCCCGCGGCCTCATGAGGATCCATAGCACTGCACGAAGCGCTGTGCCGTCAACGTTCGCGTGGCGCCAGATTGCACCTGTTCAGTCGAGCGGCCGCAACCACCTGTCGAGTTGGTTCCAGCTCGCGAAAATGCGGCTCACCACGGTCTTCCGCTATGGTCGTTCGCCGGTCTGGCGGCGGACTCCTGCGACATGTCGAACCCTGCCCACTTGACCAGGGAGGGGCCGAGAGCATCTCGTCGACCAGCACGACGCCGTCGTGGCGGACCACCCGCTGGCTCACGGTCCCGTCGTGGTACTCGTGCTGGATGGACCGGCAGCCGCACGCGTACTGCCGCGCGTGACGACCACCTCGTCGTCCTGATCGTAGAACTGCTCCGCGTCGACCGTGCGCCCGCAGGGCGCCGCCTGATCCTTGACGCTGCCGCTCGCGTCCATGTCTCCCTCCTGGGTATCCGGGTGACCGAGACGACCGAGACGAACGTGACCGCGGCGGGCGGGGCCTCCGGCAACCCGGGGACGGACGACATGGAAGGCAAACCGGCCGCTGCCCCGGGACGACGGCGGTTTCGCGCCCAGTCTACGCGGGCGGACCGTCAATGCAAGCCTTTCCGGAGGGGCGCCACGCCCCAGGGGCCGGTCGCCGCTCCCTGGGCCGCGCGTGAGCGTGGGCTAAGCCGGTCACCGCGGGCTGACGCTGCCCAGGCCGCTGCAGGCGACGCTTGTTCAGGTCGTCGCCGGCGACGGCACGGTGGCCGCCCGGAGCGAAGTACCGATGCTCACGGCTTTGTCCAGATGCCCGAGTACCACTTTCCGTACGACTGCACCTGGTGCAGGCGGTGGCCCGACTTCGCCATCTCGTTGTACTTCTTCTGGTAGCCGGCGGCGTCCATGCCGTACCAGTGTCCCCAGGCTCCCGGCACCTTCTCCCAGATCGCCGCGAAACGATACGCCGATCCGACCTTGTAGGCGGAGAAGCAGGTGACGCGCAGCCCCTTCTGCCAGAAGTCCTTGAACCGCTGGTTGTAGACCGCGCTCGTCATGCCGTAGTAGCACGCGTAATCGGTGAACGGCTTCTTCAGCCACACCGACGCCACACGGACGCCGCTGCCAGTGGCGTAGACGTTGAGGTCGACGTGCAGGAACCCCTTCTTGCGCAGGTCGTGCCACAGGGTGTCGAACTGCGCCAGTGTCAGCCCGTGCCGCGCGTCGAACTGACCGTCGATGGGCGTCCAGATCGCCGTGTAGCGCACGCCCGAGGAGGTCGTCGTCGCCGAGACGCGGGCGGGGCGGAAGCCCGCCGCGCGGAACTGATTGAACGCCTGCTGATACGCGGCGCCGGTCACGAGATGACGCACGGGGCGATCCGGGCCGGGTTGAAACGATCCCGCCATGATCGTCTTCGCGCCCACGCCGTTGGCGCTCAGCGTATGCGGCCAGAGGCCGCGGTGCACCCAGTAGTCGAAGCACAGCTGGAACTTCGACGCGTCGAGCCCGTGGAAGTCGGGCGAGCAGGGAGGCTCGATCAGGATTCGGCGGTGCGGATGGGCGAGCGTCAGGTGCATCCGCTGGATCTGCTGCGCCGTGAAGCGCTGCGCGCTCCCCCACCCGAAGTAGCTCATGACGTTGTTGCGGGGCGGTGAGAACGTGAGATTGTACGGCAGCCCGTCCAGCGTGCCCTTGAGGTTGATCGTTGCCGGCCCGGACGGCCCGTGCGCGAGGCCCTGCGCGCTGTACACGACCGTGCTGCAGTCGTTCGCGGTATCGCTGAGCAGGTCGCCGTTCATCGCCGCCACGGTTCCGCCGTTGTTCCGCACGTACCGTACGACGCGCGCGATGGCCTGCGGCCCCGTGAGCGATCCCGCGTTGCTGCCGTAGACCTCCGCGCTGCCCCAGCCGGGGAAGGTGTGGTACAGGCCCAGATAGTGGCCCAGCTCGTGGCAGAAGAAGTTGCCGTCGCCCTGGTTGATCAGGTTCTTCGTGTTCGGCAGCGCCACGTAGTTCACGTTCGCCGTGGGGAGGCCGACCGACGGCGGCACCGGCAGGCCGATGTTTGGCGGATAGGCGTGGCCGTTGCCGGTCGGGCCCGCGCCCGGACCGTGCCGGAAGAACAGCACGATCTTCCCGGGGATCTTCGCGGCCAGCGCGTTGCCGAGGGCGAACCAGTTCGCGCCGGAGTTCTGGAGGTTGTTGAGTGCGGTGCTGCGCCGCGGGCGCCAGTCGTGCTTGGGGTCGAACTTGATCTCGATCGAGGTGTTCTGGAACCGCTGGTTGGCGCGGGCGACCAGGTCGGCGAGATCCGCCGCCGTGAAATTGAACGCCCGGCCGCCGTCATCGTCCGACAACGGAATCGCATGGATGCGCAGCACCCGCTTGACCACGCGTGCCGAACGGCGCGCGGCTTTCGTCGCGGAGCGGACGGGGGCCGCGCTCCTCTTGGCCGACCCACCCTTCTTCGTGCGGGCGGGGCTCTTCGTTGCCTTGCTGGTCTTGCGTGAGGCGCTCCTGGTCGAGCGCGCAGTGCGGCTGGTCGCGCGGGCGACGGCGGAACGCTTCCGGGCTTTGGCGGGCATCGGGCCTCCTTTGTCGCGTCAGGGACCGCAACAAACCCGGGGGCTGGGCGCGGCAGCGCGCCCAGCATAACACCGCCCATGCCGCCTCGAAGACATCGAGACACTCTTCGTGCAAGCGGCGCCTTGCGGACGATCGGAGACACCAGAGAGTCCGGAGACGACAGAGGCCCAGACCGGGGCGCCGAGCGGACGCCCCGGTCTTCAGGGAGAGGGACGGGGGATGGATGACGGAGCGGCGCTACTGCGTGTTGCGGCCCCGGCGCCGCTTCACGGCCCAGGCCATCAAGCCCAGCCCGAGAAGTCCAATCGAGGCCGGCTCCGGTACGAGGGCCCTGGCGTCACCGTACACCAGTGTGTCCAGCGTATAGGAGAAGCCCGTCAGTGCGGCAATCGTCACGCTCGAGAACGGGGTGTCCGATGTGAAGCCCACGAACTGCCCCGTCGCGGCGCCGGGGAAGACATCGAACTTGCTCAGTACCAGGTCGCCGATGTTCAGCGTGGCCTGATAGGCCCCCTCGGTTGGCGCAAAGGTGTTGATGTCGATGCCAAAGGCTGTGATCGGCGCCAGGAACGAGAACGTCGCCGTCTCGGCCGGCAGGAAGAACCCGATGGAGGTTGAACCCAGACCGTTCGGCACCGTCGTCGTGAGGAACGTGTCGGTGACGACTGGCGTGCCCATCGAGGCGGAGTAGTTGACGGCGCCATCCGTCACGAGCAAGGTGCCATCGAGGAAGCCGTCGAAGTCCTGCTGTGTCACCCCGCCGCCGCTGACTGCGGCCTGAAAGGCGGCACGGTCGAAAATCGAGATGGTGGCGGCAGACGCGGTGTGGCCCAGACCAAGCACCAGCGTCACGAGCAGTAGTGATTTCAACCTCACAGTAGCCTCCATGTTGGTCCGTTGAGTGCGTCGGAACGCCCACAGTGATGCAAAAATTACACCAAGCAGCGTGCGCCTCGAAGCCTGCTGCCTCAGCGATCTCGTCACCGCTGGTCGCCCAGCAGGCTGACTAAAGAGACTCGGGACGACGATTCGGGGAATCGACCCGATGCGCACCGCCACGGTGACGCCTTCGGCGCCATACGTCGATCCAACGAAGATGGCGTCCCTGTAGGCGTTGGTGGTGCCGGTCTTGCCCATCACCGCAATGGGAAACGCCCGCGCGTTCAATGCGTGCGCGGTGCCGTTCGGCAAGCGCACCACGCTGCGGAGCCCTTCCTAATGAGCGCGAGGGCCTCGGGGTCGATCAGAACGGGAACGGCCAGCGCACGTGCGGAGAGCACCTCCCCGGAACGGAGCACGATCTGGCGGATGACACGCGGCGGTGCGAGCGCACCCGTAGCAATCGTGCGGTAGGCCGTCGCCAGTTCCAGCAGTGTGACTTCGGACGCGCCCAACGCCGTGGTCGGATAGCGCTGCAGCGGAGTCACCACCCCCACGCTGCGGGGACTGACGATAGGAAGCATTGGCGCCGTCCGGAGGCAAGAGATTCGAGCGCGGAGTTGGCAGCCCGACGCCTTCGA
>CAZNOC010000088.1:0-2793 GCA_964574545.1 uncultured Bifidobacteriaceae bacterium
GCTCTTTTTCAAGTCCTTTTTCGAGTCCCCGCGGGAAAACTTCCTTTGACGTTCCCCGCGGACCAGAGTCAGGATCCCGCTGGATTGTGAATCGTGGGCTGTGAGTTGCGGACGGAGGCGCTGACGATGCGACGGCGCACGGAGATGGCGTCAGTCGGTGCGCCTTCGGCGCGGAGTTGGTCGGTGGCCTCGCGTTCGAGGTCGGCGAGGAGCGAGGCGAGGGCGTTTGGCTCGTGCGCGAAGAGGGCCTGGCGTTCGGCGAAGCGCTCGACCTTGGCTGCGCCGAGGCCGACGGCGCTCAGGAGGCTGGCGTCGGGGGGGCAGAGGACGGTGCGCACACCGAGCAGGTCGGCGACATCGCAGGCGTGCTGGGGGCCGGCGCCTCCGAAGGCGACGAGGGCGTAGTTGGCGGGGTCGTAGCCGCGGCGCACGGAGATGGCGCGGATGGCTTCGGCCATGCGGTCGTTGGCGATCTGGAGGAAGCCTTCGGCCAGGAGGAAGGGATCGGGGACCGGGGACCAGGGATCAGGGGTCTCCGGGCCGCGGCACGTATAATCGCTCCCACATGCGCTCGTTCGTCGTCGTCGCGCTCCTCGTTCTTGCCGCACCTGCCGCCGCCCAAATCCCGTTCGAGGGGCCGCCCGCGCCCGTGGCGCCGGAGGTGTTCGCGAAGGACGAGGCCGGACGGATCACGCTCCGGGCGACGCGCCTGACCGTCCCGCTGTCGATCGACGGCGTGCTCGATGAGGCGGTGTACCGGGACGTGCCGCCCATCACCCACTTCATTCAGCAGGAGCCGAACGAGGGCGCGCCGGCCACGGAGCGCACCGAGGCGTGGCTCTTCTTCGACGACCGTCAGTTCTACGTGTCGGTGCGCGCGTACGACTCGGAGCCCGAACGCCGTGTGGCCAACGAGCTGCGTCGCGACAGCTTCAACATCTTCCAGAACGACAACATCACCATCAGCATCGACCCACTCTACACAAGGCGGAGCGGCTACTTCTTTCAGACCAACGCGCTCAGCGCGCAGCGCGATCAGGAAGTGCAGGACGAACGGAGCAACAACAACGACTGGAACGCCATCTGGACGACGCGCTCGCGCATCCAAGACGACGGCTGGTCGATGGAGTTTGCCATCCCATTCACATCACTGCGGTACCGCGAGGCGGGCCCGCAGGTGTGGGGCTTCAACCTGCGGCGCGTGGTGCGCTGGAAGAACGAGCTGGCGCTCCTGGCGCCCGTGCCCGCCTCCGCGGGTGTCCGGGCGATGTACCGTTTCGACATCTTCGCGACGCTCGTGGGCGTGGAGGTGCCTGCCGTCAGGCGCACGCTCGACATCAAGCCGTACGGGATCGCGGCCAGCACGACCAACCTCGCCGCCACGCCTCCCTTCCGCAACGACCCGTCCGCGGACGCCGGCGTGGACGTGAAGTACGGGCTCACCCGGAGTCTCGTCGCCGACTTCACGTACCGGACCGACTTCGCCCAGGTGGAGGAGGACTCGCAGCAGGTCAACCTGACGCGCTTCAGCCTCTTCTTCCCGGAGAAGCGCGACTTCTTTCTCGAGGGCCAGGGGCTCTTCAGCTTCGGCGCCTCGACGCAGGGCGGCGGCGCCCCTGTGGCGCCCGTGATCTTCTACAGCCGGCGCATCGGCCTCGAGGGCGGGCGAGACGTGCCCATCCTGGCGGGTGGCCGGGTCACTGGCCGCGCCGGCCGGTTCGGGATCGGGCTGCTGAACATTCAGACGGAGTCCTCCGAGTCCGCGAGCGCCCCGGCCACGAACTTCTCGGTCCTGCGGCTGCGCCGCGACATCCTGCGACGCAGCAACGTCGGCGTCATCGCCACGCATCGGCGGCCTGACGGCGGCCTGGCCAACACGGTGCTTGGCCTCGACGCTAATTTCTGGTTCTTCCAGAACGTGACGCTGACCGGCTTCTACGCCCGGTCAGACACCGACGGGCGTGACGCGCCCGCATCCGCGCGGCAGAGCTACCGCGGCGAGTTCGAATACGGCGCCGACAGGTACGGTCTTCGCCTCGAGCATCTCGTCGTCGGGGAGGCCTTCGACCCGCAGGTGGGGTTTTTGCGCCGGCAGGCGTTCACGCGCAACTTCGCGCAGGCGCGCTTCAGCCCACGGCCGGTGGCCAGCCGCATCGTCCGGAAGCACACGTTCGAGGTGTCGTTTGACCACATCGAAGGACAGGACGGGCAGCTCGAGACGCGCGAGGTGCAGGGCACCTACCGGCTCGAGCGCCACAACAACGACCAGTGGACCGTGGAGTATTCACGCCAGCACGAGTTCCTGCGCGCGCCCTTCACCATCGGGCGGGGCTACCGCATCCCCGCGGGCCCGTACGACTTCGGAGGCGCCCGCAGCGTCTACCAGTTCGGACCGCAGCGGCGGGTGTCGGGGTCGGTGACGCTCGCGCACGGGTCGTTCTACGACGGCACGAACACCGAGGTGGGCTACCGCGGCTCCGTCGAGATCTCGCCGCGCTTCAACGTCGAGCCCGGCATCACCGTCAACGCGATCGAGCTTCCGGCCGGATCGTTCCAGACGCGCCTGGTCAGCGCGCGGAGCACGTTCATGTTCTCGCCGTACATGGCGCTGAGCGCGTTCGTCCAGTACAACTCCACCGCCGCCTCGCTCGGGTCGAGCCTGCGGTTCCGCTGGGAGTACCGCCCCGGCAGCGACCTCTTCGTGGTCTACAGCGACGGCCGGGACACCCTCAACCGCCAGGGATTCCCCGACCTGCAGAACCGCACGCTCGTCGTCAAGATGACGAGGCTGTT
>CAZNOC010000088.1:2893-15523 GCA_964574545.1 uncultured Bifidobacteriaceae bacterium
CTCCGGCTCCATCACCCGTTCGACGATGCGGCCGCCTGCGACGCTCACGTGATAGCACTTCGCGCCGGCGCGGGTGGCGACGACGCGGCGCACTTCGTTGTCCTCGAAGTAGAGGCCGGCATCGTTGTCGCAGGCGTAGCCGGGCTTCATCTGACCCGAGAGAATCAGCTTCTCGTAGTGCGGGCGTCGCTGGGCCTCGGCGTCATAGTGGGGTGCGTGGCTGCCCTTCAGGAAGCCCAGGCACTCGACGATCGTGAGCTCCTTCGGCCGCGAGTCGGTGGTGCCCTCCTCGAACCAGCACAGCGACCCGGCGCTGGCGCCGCCGAGCACGATGCCGCGGTCCCAGGCCTGGCGCAGCACGCCGTCGATCCCCTGCGCGCGCCAGATCGCCTGCTGGTTCAGGGTGTTTCCCCCGGACACGACGATGGCGTCAACCGAGAGGAAGACCTCTTCCCAACTCCGCGACTGGCGGGTGCTGGCGATGAAGCTCTCCTGCATGGAGGGTTCGACGTCGAGGGGCGCGCAGTTGCGGAAGAAGCTGATCGTGCCGGTGGCCGAGTCCGCCGATGCCGTCGGGAGAAAGCAGATCTTCGGGCGCGGCTTGCCGGTGAGCTGCGCCATGTAGCGCAGGAACGACGTATTGAAGCCGCCGCCGGCGATCAGGATCTTGCGGGTGGCGGTGGCGGGGCTGGCCTGGGTGCCGGCGGGCCCGGGGGCCTCGGTTGCGCCATCCGCCCGCACGCCTCCGACCGCCGCGCCGACGGATCCAATCACTGACGACACCAGGAACTCTCGTCTCTGCATGCACTTATCCTCCCTGGCCGTTCACTATCCCATATCCTGGCGAGGCTTCGCCCCGCCAGGATATGGATATATGTGGCTTTGGCCCGGCCTTCGGCCGGCCAGTCGGCTTGACAAGGCGAAACGAGACCCACTGGTCGAAGGTTTTGGCCTGTCAAAGCTCTTCGCGAGGCCGCTCCGCACACCCGTCAGCAGGTCAGGGCGCTTCGTCAGGGTTGGCGATTGACAGGGCGCAGGCCCGGCCGTAGACTCAATGTTGAGATCGGATCTCAACTTGGCCATCTCCCCACGTCCCACCGTGCTCGTCTGTCGCGGCTCCTCGTGCCGCCGGCACAAGGCCTGTGCCGAGTTGCGTGAGTGCCTGAGCCCCGTCGCCGACCTCGCCGACGTCAGGTGTCAGCGTGTGTGCGACGGCCCGGTCGTGGGCACGAAGGTCAACGGGTCGCTCGAGTGGTTCAAGCGGATGGACTCCGACAAGGCGCAGCGCCACCTCGTCGAGCTCGTGGCCGGCCAGCGCCGGCTGCGCCGCAGCCTCGAGAAGCGGCGCGTGCCGAAACGCGCCGGCAGCCTTCGCTGAGGGGCGATTCGCGGAGCGCGAGTCGCGCCCTTTCCGTCCAGGATCAATGAATCGTGATGGCGTCGGCCGTGATCTCGTAGAGGCCCGCCAGGCCGCCACCGCGCATCTGCGGGTTGACCCGCATCCGCCCGAACACCGTCAGCGGCAGGTTCTTCGAGAAGGGCACGTGCCGTCCGGGCGCCATCGTGACCATGACCCACTCGTGCGCCTGACCGATCATGCCCCAGTGACAGGAGTCGATCGTCGACGTCATGATGAATCGCGTGACGCGGCCACCCTGGAGGTCCACCGGGAGCATGAACCCGCGCACCGAGACGCGCGTGCCGTCGAGGGCGCGCACTTCGGGCGGGATGACCAGTGCCTCTGCACGGGCCGGCGCGGCATGCGGTGACAGCGAGAACAGGTCGCCACCGAGCTCGGGCACGTCGAACCCGCTGAGCAGCGTCCAGCGCGTGTACGGGTAGTCAGCCTTGCGCGCCGAACTCTCGGCGCCGGACCACACCGACTGCTGTGCCGCCGCCGGGACGGTCATGCACAAGCCGAGCAGCAGGACCCACAACACGCGCATGCCTCGACGCTACCACAGTCAGCGGCGGCTCGTGCCCACCGCACGCGGCCGATGGCTGACCTCGACGCGACTGTGCCTCGCCGGTGGCCGAACGGCCCTCTCGAGTGTCGTGGCGCAGCCGTGGCCCGCGATAGAATGCGCCGATGCCTGGCGTCTCGTCCCCGAATCCTTGTGGCATGCGACGCCAGCTCGTCCCGGTCCCCGCGGCTGACCGGCGCGGCGTCTCACGGCGATCGAGGCCGACACGACATCGAAGACGTGACAACAGGCTGACCGCGGTGGCGCTGACCGCGCTCGTCGCAGCCGCAGCCGGCGGCATGGGTACCGAGGCGGCCACACAGGACGCGCGGCCGGCGGTCACGCGGTGCGTGACGAACGACACCGGACACCACGGCGATCCGGATCTCTACTGCATCGAACTGCTCCCTGCCGCTGGTATCGACCAGGGCGCGGGCGTTGCGCGTCTCGTGCCGCCCGCCACGCCCTTCGGCATCGCCGTCACACCCGCCGGCGAGCAACTCCACGACATCGCGTTCGCCCTTCGCGATCTGCCCGATCCCGCCACGCTCGGGCCGTACACCGCGTACGTCGCGTGGGCGACCACGCCGCAACTGGCGCCCGAGATGCGGCTGGGCGTGGTGGCAAACGGCGAGGTGGTCCACGGCCGTGTGCCGTACGACCGCTTCCTGATCCTGATCACGGCCGAGGGCTCCGCGGCGGCGCCCGCACGCGCGGGCCGGCTCGTGCTGCGCGGCACGTCGGCCAGCGTCAGGATGCAGCCGCACGACCTCGCCTTCCTGCTCGCAGGCCTGCTGGACACAGGGGCTGCAGCGGCCGCCGCCGCCGGGAGCCCCGCACCGGGTCGCGACGCGCACGCCGGCCACACAATGCCCGCCACGCCCGGCGAGTGGACCCCACCACCGATGTATCCCGGCGTCTCGATGCCGCCGGCGCTGATGACGCTGCGGCCCGACGTCGCTTCGTATCTGCCCGCGGACGCGGGCGACGTCCCGGTCGCGCGCCCTCGAGAGTTCGTGCGGCTTCGCGACGGCGACCGTCTGGATCTGACCGCGGCGCCCGTCCGCCGCGTGCTCGCGGGGCGCACGGTGACGATGCTCGGGTTCAACGGCCAGTATCCGGGCCCGTTGCTCGAGGTGTCGCAGCGGGCCACCGTCCACGTGCGGTTCATCAACCACACCGACTTCCCTACCGCCATCCATTGGCATGGGCTGCGGCTCGACAACCGCTTCGACGGCGTACCCCACGTCACACAGGACCCGGTGCCGCCCGGCGGCACGTTCGACTACGAGGTGACGTTCCCGGACGCCGGCATCTACTGGTATCACCCGCACCACAGGGAAGACGTGCTGCAGGGGCTCGGCCTTTACGGCAACCTCCTCGTCCGGTCCGAGGAACCAGGCTTCTTTGGTCCAGCGCATCGCGAAGAGGTCCTGATGCTGGACGATGTGCTCATGGCGGAATCGGGGTTGGTGGGCTTCGGGCTGGACTCGCCCACCCATGCGCTGATGGGCCGCTTCGGCAACCTGTTGCTGGTGAACGGCGAGCCGCGCTGGGAGGCTCGGGCCTCGCGCGGCGAGGTCGTGCGCCTGTTCCTGACCAACGTCTCGAGCACGCGCGTCTTCAACCTGTCGTTCCAGCGCGACGGAGGCGCGGCGCCGGCCGGCGTACGCATGAAGGTCGTCGCGTCGGATCTCGGCCGGTTCGCGCGGGAGCACTGGGTTGAGAACGTCACCATCGCACCGGCCGAGCGCTACGTGGTCGATGTGCGCTTCGAGTCGGCGGGCGAGGTGGCGCTGGTCAACCGCGTGCGCGGCATCGATCACATCCAGGCGCGCTTCTTCGACGAGACGCAGATGGTGGGCCTCATCCGCGTGTCCCCGGATCCGGCGACGCCCGACCACGCCGGCGCGTTCGACGTGTTGCGCACTGACGCGGTTCTGGCGGCCGAGATCGCGCGGTATCGCCCCCATTTCGACCGGCCCGCGGACCGGGAGCTCGTGCTGACGCTGCAGACCGCGGACCTGCCCTTTCCGCTGCGCCCGCTCATGAACTTCGAATCGGTGTATCGTCACCCGGTCGAGTGGACGGGCACGATGCCCGAGATGGACTGGGTGGTCACCGGACGGCAGGCGCAGTGGCTGCTCCGGGATCCGGCGGACGGGCGCACCAACATGGAGATCGACTGGCGGTTCCGCGTCGGCGACCTCGTGAAGATGCGTTTCGTCAACGACCGGGGCGCGCTGCACGCGATGCACCATCCGGTGCACGTGCACGGGCAGCGCTTCCTCGTGCTCACGGTGAACGGCGTGCCGAACACGCACATGGTCTGGAAGGACACGATGCTGCTGCCTGCAGGGTTCGTGGCCGAGGTGCTGGTGGAGATGACCAATCCCGGCACGTGGATGCTGCATTGCCACGTCGCCGAGCACATCGAGACGGGAATGCGGATGGTGTTCGAGGTGGAACCATGAAGAGACTTGCGCTCGCGGCCGTCCTGGTCTTTGCTCCCGTCGTGCTGGCGTCGCAGCCGGCCCCCCGCCTCTCGCCGGGCGTCAGCGAGTACGTCACGGTGCCCGAGACCCTGGTGGCGCTCACCAACGTGCGCGTGGTGGACGGCACGGGCGCTCCGCCGGTCGAGGGCCAGGCGATCGTGATCCGCGACGGCCGCATCGCCACCGTCGGTCCGGTGGCGGCCGTTCAGGTGCCGGCGGGCGCGCGGGTCCTGGATCTTGCCGGCCACACCGTCATTCCCGGGCTCGTCGGGATGCACAACCACACGTTCTACACGACGCGCGGGCGCAGCGTGCAGCTCCAGTTCACGGCGCCGCGGCTCTACCTCGGCACGGGCATCACGACCGCGCGCACGACCGGCGGTACGTCGCCGTATCACGAGATCAACATGAAGCGCGGCATCGACGAGGGAAGGATTCCCGGGCCGCGGATGCACCTGACGGGGCCGTACCTCACCGGCCCCGGCGGCGCCGGCACGATGGCGCAGATCGCCACGCCGGAGGACGCGCGGCGTATCGTCAACTACTGGGCCGACGAGGGCGTGACGTGGTTCAAGGCGTACACGGACATCAGCCGTGACGTGCTCGGGGCGGCGATCAAGGCGGCGCACGAGCGCGGGCTGAAGTTCACGGGCCATCTCTGCTCGGTGTCGTTCCGGGAGGCCGTGGCGCTCGGCATCGACAACCTCGAGCACGGGCTCTTCACCAACAGCGACTACGTGCCCAATCGCACGCCGGATCACTGCCCCTCGGACATGCGCGACAGCCTGCTGCGCGTGGACATCGACGGTCCCGAGGTGAGGCAGACCATCCGGGAGATGGTCGACAACAAGGTGGCGATGTCGTCAACCCTCGCCGTGTACGAGCTGTCATTCCCGGATCGACCGCCGCTCGAGGATCGCGTGCTCGAGGCGCTGGCGCCGGAGGCGCGCGAGGAGTACCTGTCCGCGCGCAGAGAGATCTCGTCGCGCGCGGCGGAGTCCACGATGCCCGAGCTCTTCCGCCGGGCGCAGGCGTTCGAGGTGGCGTTCGTACGGGCCGGCGGGCTGCTCGGATCCGGCGTGGACCCCACGGGCGTGGGGGGCGCACTGCCCGGCTTCGGCGATCAGCGCAACTACGAGCTGCTGATCGAGGCGGGCTTCTCTCCGGTGGAGGCCATCCGCATCATGACGCTCAACGGCGCGGCTATTCTCGGCGTCGACCACGAGCTGGGTTCGATCGCGACCGGCAAGCTGGCCGACCTCGTCGTCATCCGCGGCAACCCGGTGGCGACACCCGCCGAGATCCGCAACGTGACGCTCGTCTTCAAGGACGGGGCCGGGTACGACTCCCCCAAGCTGCTGGCGTCGGTCAAGGGACTCGTCGGCATTCGCTGAGGCACACCCCATGGTATCCAGACGACGGTTTCTGACGTGGGGCGCCGCGGCATCCGCGGCCATGGCACTGCCGGCGCCAGCCGACACCGCCGCGGCATCATCATCTGCGGTGGCGCAGCCGCGCTCCATCCGCCTCCGTCCGGGTGGCGACGATGGCGGCTTCGACCCGTGGATGGAGATCATCGCGCCCAACTTCCGTCACAACGCGACGGAGGTATCGCGGCTTGCGGGCGGGCGGCCGATTCTCGCCGTCGTGAAGAACAACGCCTACGGGATGGGCGACACAATCGTGGGGCCGCTGCTCGCGGGCTGCCGTGAGGTGGCTGGGATTGCGTGCGTCCGCCCTGCCGAAGCGTTGGCCATGCGCGCGGCCGGCGTGCGCACACCAATGCTGACGATGGCGGAGCTCGGCGAGGAGGAATCGGTTGAGCTCGTGCGGCGTGACGTGACGCTGTCGTGCTGGCTCGACAACGCGGGCGAGCGGCTCGACCGCATTGCTCGCCGCGCGCGGCGCCGCGTCGGGGTTCACCTCTATCTCGACGCGGGGATGAACCGGGAAGGCTTGCCGGTGGCGCGGGCGCTGCCCTGGATCGACGACCTGTCGCGACGCCGCCAGGTACGCATCGACGGCACGTACCACATGTTCGTCCACAACCTCGAGTTCAACCGCGTGCAGCAGGCGCGCTTCATGGAGACGGTACAGGCGGCGCGGGCCGCGGGGCATTCGCTCGGACGGCTGCATGCGGCGGCCACCTACGAGCTGCACCGCTATCCCGAGGCGCACCTCGACCTCGTACGCGTCGGCAACGCGCTCTTCGGCGCGCGACCGGGTAGCGACATCGAGAGCGACGCGGACTTGCGTCCGGTGTTCCGGTTGAAGGCACGAGTGAACCGCGTCGAACGCCTCGAGCCGGGGGACAGCGCCGGCTTCGGCCGCGCGTTCGTACCGGAGCTCGCCACCCGCGTGGCGCTGCTGCCGGTCGGGCACACCGACGGCTATCCCGCGACGGCCGGCGGTGCCTGCGAGGTGCTGATTGGCGGCCGGCGGTACCCGGTCGTCGGGGGCGTGATGTCGGCGCACGTGCTGGTGGATGTCGGGCTCGACTCGCCGGTGCAGGTCGGCGACACGGCCACGCTCATCGGACCGGATGACGAGGCGATCCTGCCGCACGAGGTGGCCAGCCGCTCGAAGAGCGGCTTCTACCAGATGATTACCAAGATGAGCGCGCTCCTGCCACGACGGGTCGTCGAAGGCTGAGGGCCGCTCATCCGGCGCAGACGACGGGTCGTGGAACATCCTCCGCCCGATCGAACGACTGCAAGGACACGAACTGCACCTTCGGCGGCATCGTCGGCGACAGCGTGATGGCAACGCGCACCACGCCCCGCTCGCACGGCATCGTCCACGCGCCGCGCAACGCGTTCTCGACGTCGAAGGCATCGCCGGCGGTGCACGCGCCGTGCTTCTCACGAATCGCCTCGAAATCGGCGCGACGACGATCCTTCGATCGATCGAGATAGAGGTTGCCCGCGGCGATCTCGTCGGCCACCGCGTCGTCCCACCGCTGCACGAGCCCCGAGACCTTCGCGCGCAGGTCGACGAGCGCGGGCGACGGCTGCGGCATGCGTGGCTCGAGGCCGCCGGTGCGACGCAGCGCCTCGAATGCGGCATCGAAACGCGGGCCCCAGGCCGTATAGGTGAGGTTGCCGGCAGCAAGAATCCCGACACCGTGCTCGGGGAGCCACAGCATCAGCGAACCGTAGCCGGGCAGGCCGCCGGCGTGTCCGACGATGGCGGGGAAGGCGCAGGTCTGGGTGGTGCGAAGCCCGAAGGCGTAGGCGAGGCTGCTGAGTTGTACCCCGCCGTCCGCCCCGCGCGTGACCGTCGCGGGCCGTGCGCGCCACGGCTGCTGCATCTCGCGGAGCGAGGCGCGGCCGACCGGCCCGTCGTCCGGGTCGTCCCGCGGCGGGAACGCGGACATCATGTACGCCACGTAGCGGGAGAGGTCGCGCATCGAGGTCAGCATTCCCCCCATCGCGCCGAAGGCGCCGTCGGCGAGCGCGGGCTCGAGCTTCCACGTCTCGTCCTCCCATCGGTAGCCGAACGCCAGCCGTGACGGCGCGACCGCATCCGCCTCCAGGGTCGTTGACGTCATGCCGAGCGGCGCCAGGATCCGCTCGGCGATGTAGTCGCGGTATGGCATGCCGCTGAGCCGCGACACGATGCGTCCCAGGATGGCGAAGCCGAAGTTGGAGTACTCGTAGGCGATGCCGGGGGCATTCGAGAACGGGATCCCCGCTGTCATCAGCGCGGTCATCGCATCGTCGGTGATGGCGAGTTGCTGATCGCCCCACGGGTTGTCTTCGGGGAAGCCGCCGGCGTGCGAGAGCAGGTGGCGGAGAGTGAGCCGTGGCGAGTCGGCGGTGGGGTACGGCAGTGCTGTCAGTTCGGGCACGTAGCGCTCGGCCGGATCGTCGAGGGAGAGCCGGCCTTCGTCTCGCAGCCTCAGGATCGCGAGCGCCGTGAAGCTCTTGGTCATCGACGCGATGCGGAAGACGGTGTCGTCGGTCACCGCGCTGTTCGTCTCGAGCTCGCGAACGCCGTGCGCCCCGGTGTGGGTCACTTCGGCATCGACGACCACCGCCCATGCGGCACCGGGCACGCGCGCGCCGTCGAGGTACGCGCGGAAGATCCGGTCGATCTCCGGGAACGCGGTGGCGAGCTTCTGGCGCCGGTTGGGATCGGTGAAGCGTGGTGGATCCGCCTTCACTGCGGGAAGGACGGCCTGGGCGCCGCCAGCGAGCGGCAGGGCCATCACGAGAGCGATGGACGCCAGGGCACCTCGAACGAGACGGGACGCGGTCATGTTTCGCTCTCTTCGGATGGGGGGAGCCGATGGGGACAGACCCCATCGCTTGTCCCGTGTCACTTCCAGCGGGAACCGGCCCCAGATTGTAGGGGGACGGACCCCTCGATCGCCAGGCACCGGGCCGGATTCTTGCAGCAAGAGCCCCGACGGCACAGTAATCGTCCTCGGATGAGGACGGGGGGACAGACCCCGTCGCTTGTCGAGGGGACAGACCCCTTTTCGAGGCAGAATATGCGAATGCGGTTGGCAAGAATTGCCTCTCTCGGGATCCTGGCCCTGGCGCTGGCCGCCCCGCCTGCGGCGGCCCAGGCCGCGAACTGCAGCACGGTGACCGGCCAGAACCTGTTCGTCCGCCAGCAGATGTCTGATATCTACCTCTGGTATCAGCATCTGCCAAACGTGAACCCCGCACAGTTCCCGTCGCCAGAGGCCTATCTCGAGGCGGTGCGCTTCCGCCAGCTCGACGCCTCGTTCAGTTACATCACCTCGCGCGCGGCGAGCGAGGCCTTCTACTCCGACAGCCAGTTCATCGGATACGGCTTCTCGATGCGAACCAGCGAGGCGAGCGTGCGAATCTCGCAGGTCTTCGAGGGCAGTCCCGCCGAGGAAGCGGGACTCGGCCGCGGCGACTCCCTCGTGGAGATCAACGGCCGCTCGGTCGTGAGCCTGATCGCGAGCGGCGAGATCGGCAGCGCGTTCGGACCCGCGACCGAAGGCGTCGTCACCTCGATCGCGTTCGAGACGCGAGGCGGGGAGCGCCGCAGTGCCACCATGGTGAAGCGGGCGGTCACGATCCCGACCGTCTCGCTGGCACAGGTGTTCGAGGTGGACGGCCGGCGTGTGGGCTATGTCTTCTTCCGGAATTTCGTGCGGCCGTCGATAGCCGCGCTGGACGAGGCGTTCGTCATGCTCAAGGAGGCACGCGTCGATGAACTGATCCTCGACCTCCGCTACAACGGCGGAGGGCTGGTGGACGTCGCCGTGCACCTCGGCAGCCTCATGGGCGGCATCGTCACGCGCGACCAGGTGTTTGCCGAGTACCGGCACAACGATCGAAACAGCTTCCGCAATCAGACGCTGCGCTTCCGTGACGCCGAGCAGGCGCTGCCCCTGTCGCGCGCCGTCGTGATCACGACGCCCTCATCCGCGTCGGCGAGCGAACTCGTCATCAACGCGCTCCGCCCGTTCATGCCGGTCACCGTCGTCGGCGACCGCACGTACGGCAAGCCCGTCGGCCAGTACCTCATCGACTTCTGCGACAAGACGCTCGCGCCCGTCTCGTTCTCCATGGTGAACGCCGACGGCAACGGCGACTTCTTCGGCGGCATCCCGGCCGATTGCCATGCCCCCGATGACATCGAGCACGATCTGGGCGATGCACACGAGGGGTCGCTTGCCGAGGCGCTGCGGTTTGTGCGCACGGGCGAGTGCACGGCCCCGCCGGAGGACACTGCCACCGCGCAGGTCTCCGGCGCGCCGCTGCGCGCCGTCGGCTGGCAGGCCCTGATCAACGCGCAGTAGGCCTGTCCCGACAGCGCGCGACGACAGGGGCGCGCCGCTGCGCTTTCCCCGGCGGGACTACTTCCCCGCTGCCGCCCACGGATTCTGGAACCGCGGATCGCGCGTGAACTCCACGTCGGTGAGCGCGTGCAGGAACGCCATGAGCTCGCGCCGCTCGGCGGGCGTGAGCGTAAAGCCCTTCACGAAACTGCTCTTGTAGGGATTGTCCGCGCCCACGCCGGCGCCGGGGCCGTCATGGATCGTGCGCCCGCCTGCCTCGTAGTGCGCGATCACCTCCTCCAGCGTCGCGAGGCTGCCGTCGTGCATGTAGGGCGCCGTCAGCGCGATGTTGCGCAGGGTCGGCGCCTTGAAGCGGCCCATGTCCTCGGGGTCGTCCGACACGGCATGGACGCCCGTGTTGGGCGCCGGGTAGGCACCTTCCCCATCCACGTTGTACAGGCCGGTGTTGTGGAACTCGATCTCGGCGAAGCCCTTGCCGACGTGGTCCACCGTCTCGGTGAAGTTGAACCCGCCGTGGCAATGGAAGCACTCGAGTTCCTCCGAGAAGAACAGGCCCTCGCCACGCACCGCCTCGGCCGAGATCGCCTGCGGGTCGAGCCCCAGCCGGTAGCGATCGTACGGCGCGCGGCCGGAGATCAGCGTCCGCTGGAATGACGCGAGCGCTCGCGTGACGTTCACCAGCACGAACGGATCCGCATCTTCGGGATACGCCTCCCTGAAGAGGCGCTGGTAGACCGGCTCGGCGCGCAGGCGCCGGAACACCTCGTCCTCGAGCCCGGACAACCCGAGTTCGACCGGCTCCTCCCCGAACATCGGGACGAGGGCCTGCGTCTCGAGGCGCCGCTGTGTGGGATTCGCCCACGTCAGCACGGGGTTGTAGGCCACGTTCGCCAGGCTCATGCTGCTGCGCGGGTGCACCTCTCCGGTCGCACCGACCGCGCGCGCCTTGTCGTCCGAAAAGGCGAAGCGTGGCTCGTGACAGCTCCCGCACGAGAACGTGCCGTTCACCGACATCCGCGTGTCCCAGAACAGATGCCGGCCAAGCTCCACTTTCTCCGCGCTCATCGGGTTGTCGGGCGGCACCTTCGGCCGGGGGAACCCGGGCGGCAGATCCCAGACGTACCCGCTCCCGGTGCCTTCCGAAACGGGGATCCTGATGCCCGCCAGCCCGCGCACATACGCTACGACCTGCCAGCGTGCCTGCTCGGACAGTACGGCGTCGAACCGCGGCATCACGCCACGCGGACTCCCCTGGCTGACGACCCAGTAGACCTCACCCTCGGCATGCGCGCGTTGATCGGGAGCCGAGAGATCGGGGACCGGAAGCGCGAGCGAGGCCGCGAGCGCCGAGGCACCGCGGCCATCGTCGCCATGACAGCGCGCGCAGTGTGTGGCGTACGCGGCCTGTCCGGCGTCGAGGTCCGCACGCGTGAGGTCGAGTGGACTCACGAGCATGCGCGACTGCGGGGGGGCGAGGTGCTGATGGATCGGCTCGCCCGCCGGCTGCGAACCGCCCAGGGCAGCAGCACCCCACACGCACGCCAGCCCCGTCGCCAGCGCCGCAAAGCGGCGGCCTCCCACTACCGCCTCTCGCCGCGTGCCACCGTCGAGGACGGCCGCGCGCGGAAGACGCGCTGCACCGGCGCCGGAGCCTCGCCGAACGCCAGGCCGAGGGCGTCGAAGAGCGGCGCGCAGTCAGGATCGGCGGGACCCGACATGCAGCCGCGCGCCGTCTTCTCGGTGAAGGCATCGACATTCGCGCCGGCCAGCAGGGCGGCCATGTCGAACTGAATCACATCGCGCGCCGCGTCGAAGGATGCCAGGTCCACGGCCACGCGATTCCCGTGCTTGCACTCGGTGGGGACGGTCGTCGCCGAACCCCCGGGAGTGCACCCCGTGCTTCCGAGGTGGACCATCCATCCCTGCGGCTGGCCGGTGCTTCTGAGGTCGAGGCGCAGGAACTTGTAGCCGCCGTTCCAGTTCCAGAACATTCGCGACACGTTGAGCGGCGACGGCTGCAGCGTCGGCTCCTGATGGTTCATGTCGAACGGCAGCCCCATCTCGAACCGCACGCCGGTGTACGCGCCGGCCGGCACCGTCCCCTCGACGACGTGCCGCGTCTCCGGCGTGCCGTTCATGCAGGCGCCGGTCGCATCCTCGAAGTCGACGAGCGCCACGTCCTCGTGCTGCCAGAGCCCGTCCTGTTCGAGCGCCACGGGCACCTCCGCGCCATCCGCACGCACGAGCCGCACCTCGGACACATAGAAGCGGAAGTCGCTCACCCGCACAGCCGACTTCGTCGTGCCAAGTCCAGGATAGGTGGTGCCACACGCAAACGGCTGGTCGCCGACCACGCCTTCGAAACGGATCGAGACCGGCTGCTCCG
>CAZNOC010000089.1:0-15358 GCA_964574545.1 uncultured Bifidobacteriaceae bacterium
TCCCGCACAAGATCAGCCTTCCTGACGACAAGTTCCATGGTTGAGGTGTCCTCGAACTGGGCGGGATTCGATGCCTGTGTAGTCTTCTAGGTAACTAAGGAAAGGAAAGGATAGGAAATTATACAGGAAGAGGGTCCTGTTGAGTAAATTAAGTGTCGCTGTTAATCCTTTTGATTCAATAACTTAACCTGTGCGTTTTTCTGTGGAAGGATCCCCGGCTTTCGCCCCGATTTTCCCCTCCCTTCAGCCCTGCTCCGCAGGTGTCCACAGACCGTCCACAACGGGTCTGTGGAAGAAAGTGCTCGCACTGCCGAGCGAGGCCCGGCTGTGCCGCCGTCACTTGAGCGACTCGAGGAAACTCTCGATGAGTCCGTTGAACTCGTCGTTGTTCTTCCGCAGTTCCTCGACCTTCTTAATCGAGTGAATCACGGTCGAGTGGTGCTTGCCCCCAAAACTGCGCCCGATCTCCGGCAGCGAGGCATGCGTCAGGAGTTTGCACAGATACATGGCAACCTGGCGCGGCTTGGCAACCGACTTGGAGTTGTTACGTGACTTCAACTCGACGAGCTTCAACTGGTAGTAGTCGCTCACGAACTTCTGAATCTGGTCGATCGTGACGGCCTTCTCATCATGGTCGAGCACGTTGCGCAGAACCTCCTGGGCCAGTTCCGGCGAGAGTGTGCGGCCTGTCAGTGAGGCGTAGGCGATGAGCCGGATGAGCGATCCTTCGAGTTCGCGGATGTTGGACTTGATCTTCGTCGCGATATAGAGAGCCACGCTGTCGGGAAGAGGCACGACCTCTGCTTCGGCCTTCTTCTTCAGAATCGCCACCTTCGTCTCGAGATTGGGCGGCTGCACGTCGGCAATCAGGCCCCATTCGAACCGCGATCGAAGACGTTCTTCGAGGGCCTGGATCTCATGGGGTGGGCGATCGCTGCTGATGACGATCTGCTTCTGAGAATCGTAGAGGGCATTGAAGGTATGAAAGAACTCGTTCTGCGTACCCTCTTTGCCTGCCACGAACTGGATGTCATCCACGAGCAGCACATCGACAGACCGATAGCGTTCACGGAACTCGAGGATGCGATCGTAGCGGACGGCATTGATCATCTCGTTCATGAACCGCTCTGACGAGATGTAGGTCAACCTGAGGCCGGGGTTGTGCGCCAGGACGTATTGCCCGACGGCGTGCATCAGGTGCGTCTTCCCCAGACCCACGCCCCCGTAGATGAACAGCGGGTTGTAGGACCGAGACGGCGCTTCCGCGACCGCCCGGCAGGCCGCATGCGCGAACTGGTTCGAGGGTCCGACGATGAACGTGTCGAACGTGTAGCGAGGAATGAGGCCCGCGGGGGACGCTGGACCGTCTGCCGGGCCGTCGAGGGAGATGGGAGGCTCAGGGGCCGGCAGAGGGGGCGGCGGCACCGCTGGGCTGTCCCCCAGGCCCGGCACGAAGGCGAGTGCCACATCCGGCCGGCCGACCTCGCGCAGCGCCTCGGCGATGACCACGGAATAGTGCTTGGTCAGCCAATCCTTGAACAGCGGGTTCGGCACGCGGACCGTGACCGACCGGCCATCATCGGACACGAACGCCGTGGGCTTGAACCACGTGTAGAAGCTGTGCCGGTTGACCTTGGCCTCGATGCGGCCGAGGACCTGATCCCAGAGGTTCAAGGAAGACATGAAGGGGCGCGAAGGACCACCAGAATACCGTTTACGGACTTTCGCCCCGGCCGACGGCCGGAGTTACACGGGCTTCACACAGACGATACGCCGCGAGGCCTTACTGGATGGGCCTTCCGCCATTTCGCCACGCCGGAAACGCCGAAGTACAGGCCTTTCCAGCCGATACAGACCCATTTCTCTGGATTTTCCACAGTCTTTTCCACAGGTGTGGAAAACTCGGCCGACTGCCCTCCCCGGGAGCCACCTCTTTCGCTTTGCCGCCGGAGACAGGGAGACGACTGTAGCACGGAAGAAGGCTCATCCACCGCGTCCGGAGGGTTCGGGGAGAGCCCCTTTTTTCGCCGGAATCCGCTCGGTTTCTGGGATACCACTAGGGCTGGTGCGTTGACACCTCAGTGAGCGGACGGCTACACTTGCAGGTTCTGAGGATTGATGAAGAATGGCAAAGGGTAAGCGCACATTCCAGCCGAACACGCGCCGCCGGAAGAAGGCTCATGGCTTTCTGGTGCGGATGGCCACCAAGAACGGCCGCCTCGTCCTGAAGCGTCGTCGCGCCAAGGGCCGCAAGCGACTGACCGTTTCCGACGAGGGCTAGTGGGCCGGGCCCACACCTTTCGCCCCGTGGAGCACATCCGAAAACGGAGCGAATACACCCGAATCTACGATTCGGGGAGCAAGAACCATGGGCGCTTGATGACCGTGTTTGTTCACGCATCCGAGCATCCCCACCCACGGCTGGGCATCGCAGCGACCCGGAAACTTGGGCCCGCCGTGATTCGAAACCGGGCCAAGCGTCGCGTGCGCGAGTTGTTCCGCCACCACAAGCCTGCCGCGGGTCTCGATATCGTTGTCGTGCCGCGCCGCGAGTTGCTCGATGCCCCTTTCGCCAGTCTCGAGGCCGAATTCTGTGTCCTCCTGGAGCGGCGCACGCCCCGAGGGTCACCTCGATCGGCCCGGGCCGATCGCCCGTCTCGCCCTCGCCCTCATACGGGCGTATAAGTTTCTGATCTCCCCCTGGTTGATGGGCTCCTGCCGCTATCTGCCGTCGTGTTCGGACTACACGGCCGAGGCGATCACTCGCCACGGGATCCTTCGCGGCAGCTGGCTTGGGGCGCGCCGCATCGCGCGCTGCCACCCTCTTGGCGGATCGGGGCTCGACCCGGTTCCGCACGACTGACCCCCTTTCAATGGAACGCAGGGTTCTTCTCGCAATCTCGCTGTCGTTTCTGGTCCTCTTCCTGTACCAGACCTTCGTCATGCCGCCGCCGGTCCCCGTGGCTCCGGCCGACGTGACGTCCGGGGCTCCGCCCGTGGCTGGTGACACCACACCCGCCGGGACCGCCCTGGCGCCCCAGGCGCCTGCGGAGTCGCCCGCCGCGCCCCTTGTTTCAGAGACGACCGAACGCGAAATTGTCATCGACACCGCGCTCGTGCGGGCGGTCATGACCAACCGCGGTGGGCGCATCACGAGCTGGATTCTCAAGGAGTATCACGACGACAACGGGCAGCCGCTCGACCTGGTACCGACCGCCCTGCCCGAAGGACGGACCACTCCGTTCGCCCTTGTCACCGACGACGGGGCGGAGACCCGGAGGCTGAACGAGAGCCTGTACCGCGTGAGCGTGGACGGACCCGCCATCGACGCGACGACGTCCCCTGCCACTGTCGAGTTCGAGTTCCAGGGAGCCGACGGCCTGCGCGCCGTCAAGCGCTTCGTGTTCGCACCCGACTCCTACGTCATCCGGTTCACGGCCGACGTGTCACGCGGATCGCAAGCGGTGAACCCTGCGGTGCAGTGGGGCCCGGGCCTCGGTGACGAACTCTCGCGCGGATCGCAGGGTGGTTTTCTGAGCGGCGCGTACGCCTACCCCGTCCAGGCCATCTACTACACCGATGGCGATATCGAGCGGATCTACGCGACCGATCTGGCCGGACAGGCGGTGCAGGAGGGCTCTTTCCGGTACGGCGGCGTGACCGACCACTACTTCGTGTCGTCGATCGTCGATCCACAGGGCCCCGTGCGCTTCGATTTCGCACCCGTCTCGGCGCCGGATCCGCTCGACCCCGCGCTCCAGCGACAGTTCATCGACTACACCGTGCGCTTCGCGTCGTCGCCGGAGGACGTGCAGTTCTTCTTTGGGCCGAAGCAGTTCGACGTGCTGTACGCGATCGATCCCGAGTTCACGCGAGTGATCTGGTTCGGGATCTCCGCGCCCCTCGCGGTCCCGCTCCTCACGGCGCTCACCTGGGTGCACGGCTACATCGGCAACTGGGGCTGGTCGATCATCGTCCTCACCATCTTGATCAACGTGGTGATGTTCCCGCTTCGCCACAAGAGCGTCGTCTCGATGCGGAAGATGCAGGAACTGCAGCCGCAGATGAAGGTGATCCAGGCGCGGTACGCCCAGTACAAGGTGACGGATCCCGAACGCCAGAAGATGAACACGGAGGTCATGGCGCTCTACAGGGAAAAGGGCGTCAACCCGGCCAGCGGCTGCCTGCCGATGCTGCTGACCATGCCGGTGCTGTTTGCCTTCTACTCGCTGCTGTCGCAGGCCATCGAGATTCGCGGCGCTGACTTCGGCGGATGGATTGACGACCTCTCACGCCACGATCCGCTCTACATCACACCGCTCCTCATGGGCGCGACGATGTTCTGGCAGATGCGGATCACGCCGAGCACGGCTGACCCGACGCAGCAGAAGGTCATGCAGTTCATGCCGGTGATGTTCACCTTCATGTTCCTGTGGGCCCCGAGCGGTCTCGTGATCTACTGGTTCGTGAGCAACCTCTGGGCGATTGGCCAGCAGTACTTCACGAACTGGCTGCTCGGTCCGATGGCCGTCACGTCAGCGCCGGAGTTGCACCCCGAGAAGCCGGGGAGGGCGCCGAAGAGCGAAAAGCGTCTGAAGAGTGCCGGTGCGGGCAAGACCCACGAGGCAAAGGTGAAGAAGTAGGGCTCTTGGAGAGACTGTCATGACCACCCAGGCCACCGAGTTCGTTCAGAAGGTCGTCGATGCGATGGGATTGAAGCTCACCGCCACCCGCGAGGAACTGCCCGACGGGACGAGGATCCACCTGCAGGGAGACGATGGGGTGGTGCTGACGCGGCGCCAGGGGGAGGGCCTGCAGGCCCTGCAGCACCTGGTGTCGTCGGCGTTTCGATCCGACCCGAACGACCGCCGCCGTCTGGTCGTGGACTGCGAGAACTTTCGCAAGGACAAGGACGCCGAGCTTCGCCAGATGGCGCTCTACATGGCCGGGAAGGCCAAGTCGAGCGGCGCCGCCCAGGAGATGGGGCCGCTCAACCCCTACGAGCGTCGCATCGTGCACCTCGCCGTCGGCGAGGTGGAGGGCGTCAGTTCGGAGAGCATCGGCGACGCCTTCGAGAAGACCGTGATCATCTCGGTAGGCTAGCTCGGGCACCTCCTGGGTGCTCTGCGTGGTCTCGCGCCCCTGCTGCGTCCGTGCGCCTCGGAGTGAAGGCGCGCGAGATCGGAATCCCACAAGGCCGAGAGCCGCGCCTGCACCAGGCCGGGCGCCGACGGGGCCCAGTGGCCTTGCCTGACGAGCGAAGCGAGGCCCCCATGGACACCATTGTCGCCCTCTCGACCCCGCCGGGTCGCGGCGCGATCGGAGTGCTGCGGCTGAGCGGTCCCACCGCGCACGCCATCGTCGCGGGGCTGGCCGGCCGCGCCGCACCGTTTTCGGATCGCCGTGCCACCGTGGTTCGTATCGCCGTGGCCGTCGGACGTGCGAGCACACAGCCGATACGCGACGAAGCCCTGGTGACCGTCTTCACGGGTCCTCGGTCCTACACCGGGGAGGACATGGCGGAGGTCGCGTGCCACGGGTCTCCGGTCGTCCTCGAGGGCGTGCTGCTGGCGGCCGTCGATCGCGGCGCCCGGGTGGCGGGACCCGGGGAGTTCACCCTGCGCGCCTTCCTGAACGGCCGCCTCGATCTGGCCCAGGCCGAGGCGGTGGCCGATCTGGTCAGCGCCGTCACGCCGCAGCAGGCGCAAAGCGCCTTCGCGCAGCTCGACGGATCGGTGACGGCAACGATCGGCGCGATCGATCGGGAGTTGTTCGACCTGGTGGCTCGCCTCGAGGCGTCGTTGGACTTTCCCGACGAGGGTTATCACTTCGTGGAGTCCGGCCGTGTTGCGGAGGGACTTGGGCGCGTGTGCACCCGCATCGACGGCCTGCTGGCCCAGGGCGCGCGCGGCCGCATGCTGCGCGAGGGCGTCGTGGTGTCGATCGCGGGACGCCCCAACGTCGGGAAGTCTTCGCTCTTCAACGCTCTGCTCCAGGCTGATCGTGCCATCGTCTCGGCCGCCCCGGGCACCACGCGCGATCTGCTGACCGAGCGACTCGACGTCGCTGGGATCCCGGTTCGCCTCGTGGACACGGCGGGGCTGCGCGAGGCGGAGGACGAGGTGGAGCGCGAAGGCGTGTCCCGCGCGAGAAGAGCGATGGCAAACGCCGATCTGGCGATCGTGATACTCGATCGTTCGAGACCCCTGACCGACGAAGATGAGGCCCTCCTCACGAGCTCACCCAGCCAGGGCCGGCTGGTCGTGATCAACAAGATCGACTTGCCGTCCGCATGGACCAGCGAGGTTATGCCCCATCTCGCGGACGCCGATGCCCTCTGTGTGTCATTGAAGACGGGTGAGGGTGTTGAGGATCTGGTCCCTCGGCTTGGTCGATCGCTGTCCGCCGGTGCGGGGCCGGTGGCGACCGCGATCGTCACCAACGTGCGTCACCTGACGCTCCTCGAACGGGCCCGCGCGGCAACGGGGCGCGCGATCGATGCGATCAACGAATCGAGAGGCCAGATCTCAGAAGAGTTCGTTCTCGTTGACCTGCAGGACGCCAGGGCGGCTCTCGAGGAGATCACGGGCCGCCGGACGAGCGAGGATCTGCTGGCGCATATCTTTGAGCGTTTCTGTATTGGGAAGTAGAGTGGCGCCGAGACATGCCTGATTTTGATTGCATCGTCGTTGGGGCCGGCCATGCGGGCGTGGAGGCGGCATGGGCGGCGGCTCGGCTCGGCTGTAGCGTCGGAATCTTCACGTTGTCCCGCGACACAATTGGGCATATGCCCTGCAATCCGGCCATTGGGGGAACGGCGAAGGGGCATCTGGTCCGCGAGATTGATGCGCTTGGCGGGCTGATGGCTGAGGCGATAGACGCCACAGGGGTTCAGTTCAAGCTCCTGAATCGAAGCAGGGGTCCGGCGGTCTGGTCCCCGCGAGCTCAAGCCGACAAGGAGGGTTACGGCACATGGGTACGCGACACCCTGGACCGAGAACCCCGGATTCGGTGGGTCATTGGAAAAGCCGGCTCCGTGTTGTGCGACAAGGGGCGGGTCGTCGGCCTGGAGCTCGAAGACGGTGTGGCCTATCGCGCCAGGGCCATCGTCGTGACAACCGGCACCTTCCTGAACGGTCTCATCCATGTCGGCCCACAGCAGACGCCTGCGGGGCGCCACGGGGAGCCGCCCTCGCGGAGCCTGGCGCATTCGCTGAAGTCGTTGGGTTTCGGCTGGGGGCGGCTCAAGACGGGGACTCCCCCGCGGTTGTCTCGCGCCTCGATTGACTTCGAGTCAGCCGTGGATCGAGGGGTGTTCCACGTGGAACATGGCGATCCAGACCCAGTGCCCTTCTCGTTTCTCACGGATGAGCCCCTCCGGAACAGCATCCAGTGCTGGGCGCTGCACACGACGACCGCAGTGCATGAGCTTGTGCGTGAGCACATCGGCGCGTCTCCGCTTTACAACGGTCAAATCCAGGGTATTGGTCCACGTTACTGCCCTTCACTCGAAGACAAGGTGATGCGCTTTCCTCAGAGAGAGCGCCACCAGATCGTCCTCGAGCCCGAGAGGGTGCAGGGAGACGAGATCTACGTCAACGGCTTTTCAATGAGCCTCCCGGTGGAGCTTCAGACCCGACTGGTCAGGGCGCTGCCAGGGCTGGAGAATGCGGAGTTGCTGCGTCCAGGCTACGCCGTGGAATACGACTTCATCCAGCCCACGGAGCTTCGAAGCACCCTCGAAACCCAGCGCATCCGCGGGCTCTTTCTGGCAGGGCAGATCAACGGCACGTCCGGGTACGAGGAAGCCGCCGGGCAAGGGCTCCTTGCCGGCATCAATGCGGCTCTGTTTGCGCAGGGTCGTCCCCCGTTCGTCCTCGGCCGAGAGGAGTCGTACATCGGCATCATGGTCGATGACCTCGTCACCAAGGGCTGTCTCGAACCCTACCGGATGTTCACGTCCAGAGCCGAATTCAGGCTCTTGCTCCGCATCGATAACGCCGACCTCCGTTTGACGCCGAGAGGCCGTTCGATCGGCCTGGTGACCGACGATCGCTGGGAACGCTTCGAAAGACGACGACAGCGCTTCGAACGCAACCTGTCCGCTATTGAGCGCACGATGGTCCGACTGGACACCGGCCGCAGCATGCCTGCTGCGCAGGCGCTTCGCCAGCCGGAGGTTCGGCTCGAGGCGCTTTCCGAGGGCGGACAGGTCGTGCTCGACCTCTCCCCCACCGAACGGCAGCACGACATCACCAGCGTCGAGACCACGGCAAAATACGCCGGGTACCTCGAAAGGCAGGCTCAGGCTGTCGATCGGGCCAGACGTAGCGGACACAAGCCCATCCCGAGCGGCTTCCCGTTTGCGAGCGTGCCCGGGTTGTCGAGAGAGGTCGTGGAACGGTTCGAGCAGGTCCAGCCGGAGACACTCGGGCAGGCGAGTCGGATTCCCGGCGTGACGCCAGCGGCGGTCGCGGTGCTTGGTGCCTGGATCAGGCAGAATGGTTCGCCCGAAGGAAGGGAACGGCGGGAGACTCCATGAGCGCTCGCGAACTGAGAGACCGTCTTCGGCGCCGCGCCACGCACGCGGGACTCCGGCTCGACCCTGAAGTCCTGGCAGGGCTCCAGCGCTACTACCAGCTGCTCGCCCGCTGGAATCAGAAGATCAACCTGACGGCCTTTGCTCTTCCTTCTGGGGGAACGGACGAAGCGGTGGACAGGCTACTGGTGGAGCCACTCGTGGCGGCCCAGCACGTGCCGCCTGGCGCGATGAGCCTGATCGACGCAGGAAGCGGCGGAGGTTCACCGGCCATTCCCCTTAAACTCGCGCATCCAAGGCTTGCGCTGACGATGATCGAGTCGAAGACGAGGAAGTCGGTCTTCCTTCTGGAGGCGTCTCGCGAGCTGGGCCTGACGAATACCCGGGTGGAGACGTCTCGCTTCGAGGAGCTGCTCGCGCGCCCGGATCTGCACGAGGCCTCGGACCTGGTGTCGATGCGCGCCGTGAGACTCGAGGCCAGGGTGCTGATGACGCTCCAGGCGTTCTTGAGACCCGGCGGCCAGGTCCTCCTGTTCCGTGGACCCGGCGGATCGGACCTCTCCGACTCGCATACCGCACCGTTGCGGTGGAAGGCGGAACACGCCCTTGTGGAGTCCCTTCGGAGTCGTCTCGTCGTGCTCGTGAAGTCAAGATAGTTTCACGTGGAACAGAGATCCCTTGACGCACTCCAAATGCCAGCCGTAAGCTTGTCCCGACGGAGAGGTGGGTTGGAAGTTTGGTTAAACAACCAAATACATCCCCGCCTCAACCTCCTTCGATGTCCCGCATCATCGCCGTTACCAACCAGAAGGGTGGAGTCGGCAAGACAACCACCGCCATCAATGTGGCCGCCGCGCTCGCGATCGCCGGCAAACGTGTCCTCCTCGTGGACGTCGATCCCCAGGGCAACGCGACGAGCGGCGTGGGACAGAAAAACCAGGCCGGCATTGCGGGCACCGTCTACCAGGCGCTGACCAGCCGCGAGACCGCCGCCCACCCAGCGGACTTCCTCGTCAGCACCGCAACCGACGGACTGACCCTTGTGCCCGCCGACCGTAATCTCACCGGCGCGGAACTCGAGCTCATCGCCCTGCCCGACCGCGAACGCCGCCTCGCCTTCTTCCTCGAACCGCTCCGCGACCAGTTCGACTACATCTTCATCGACTGTCCGCCCTCGCTCGGACTCCTCACCCTGAACGCGCTCGTCGCCGCCGACAGCGTGCTCATCCCGCTGCACTGCGAGTACTTCGCGCTCGAGGGCCTCGCGGATCTCGTGTCCACGATGCGCCGCGTGCGAGCGTCCCTCAATCCCTCGCTCGACATCGAGGGCGTGCTGTTGACGATGTATGACGAGCGAACGAACCTGGGACAGCAGGTGGCCGCGGACGTCCGCGCCTACTTCAAGGAGAAGGTGTACCAGACGGTCATTCCCCGCAACATCCGCCTGGGAGAGGCGCCGAGCCACGGTGTCCCCGGCGTCACCTATGACCCTCGTTCGCGTGGCGCCGAAGCCTACACCACGCTCTCGCGCGAGATCCTCGCGCGCCACGTGGCCGACGCGGACGCGCGCAGCACGACTGGCCACCCCGCGAAGAGCGAATAGCGAACAACGAATAGCGAACAGCGAGCACCCCATGGAACGCCGACCCGCCCTTGGCAAAGGCCTGAGTGCCCTCATTCCAGACGCGCCCGACGCGCTTCTGGCGCCGCGCACGCCCGCGGAAGTGGATATCGATCTTCTCGAGCCGAACGATTACCAGCCGCGGCTGCATCTGGATGACGCGCGCCTCGAGGAGCTCGCGGCGTCGATCCGAGCGAACGGCGTCATACAGCCGGTCGTCGTGCGGGCGCTCGAGGGCAAGCGCTATCAGATCATCGCCGGCGAACGTCGCTGGCGCGCCGCCCAGCGCGCCGGCCTCCTCAAGGTGCCCATCGTCGTCAAGGAGGTGCCTCAGGGCGGTGAGAGGCAGTTGCTCGAGTGGGCCCTCATCGAGAACCTCCAGCGAGAGGACCTGAACGCCATCGACGAGGCCAGGGCGTACCAGCGGCTGGTCGAGGAGTTCCACCTGACACAGGACGCCATCGCCCAGCAGGTGGGCAAGGACCGCTCGTCGATCGCCAACGTGCTTCGGCTATTGAAGCTGGCCGACGAGGTGCAGAACGATGTCGCGGCCGGGGCGCTGTCGATGGGGCACGCCAGGGCGCTGGTGGCGGTGAGCGACCTCGCCACCCAGCGGCGGTTGGCCCGCGACGTGGTGGCGCGCGGCCTGTCCGTGCGCGAGGTCGAGGCCCTGGTCAAGCGGGAGCTCGAGGGCGGCACACGCCGGGATCCCCCTGCCGCCGCAACGAAGGACGTCCACACGCGGGCGGCCGAAGAGCAGCTGCACCTGGCCCTCGGAACGCGCGTCGAGATCGTGCGGAAGGGGAAAGGCGGCCGCGTTCAGATTGCGTTCAAGAGCGAGGACGAGCTCCAGCGCATCTACGAGCATCTGACCCGACGTTGACGCCGAGGTCTCGCGCGGAACACGAATGCCCTCCTCCCTCCGGCCCGTCCTCCGCGCGGGCTTGGAGAGCGAACACTTGGCGAAGATTCAAGGAGGAAGCGCCCTGGCACGGTGCTCCTGTGGTATAAGTAATCGTTTGACCTCGCCGCGTTCGAGCGGCCCATGGGAGGCGCTTCGCTGTGATCCCGGACCTGACGGTCCTCTGGGTGATTTTCTTCGTGCTGCTCTGCGTGTTCGTGCTGAACACGTTGATCTTCAAGCCCGTGCTCCGCGTCGTCGAGGCGCGCCAGGGCGCGGTTCGCGAAGCGAAGACCCTGGCGGAAACGGCGGCACGGACCGCGTCCAGTGCATCCGCGGAGTACGATCAGACGCTCAACTCCGCACGGACCGACGTGTACCGGCAGATGGACGACACGAGGCGAGCCGCGCTCGATCGCCGCGGCGCGCTGCTGGATGAAACGAAGCGTCAAGTTGAAGGCGAGCTCGCCGAGGCCACCGCACGCGTGACCAGCGAGGCGGCAGCCGCCAGGGCGCGGATCGACGCAGAAGCCGGCGCGCTTGCCGGCGCCATCGTGAACCGCGTGCTGGGCCGTTCGGCGTAGCCCCCGGACCGGTGTCCCGACGCGAAGAGAGAGACACGTGACGCCCTCCACCACTCGAACGCTTGTCGCTTGTGAATTAATGCGCAAGGTCGTCCTTGCGCTTGCCGTGCTGCTTGTCGCCGGCGTCGAGCCTGCCTACGCCGCCGAAGGCGTTGGCGCCGTCATCTGGCCCGTCGCCAACTTCGCGATCCTCGTGGGAATCGTCTACTACTTCGGCCGCTCGCCGATGCGTGAGTACCTGACCGGTCGCCAGGCGCAGGTGCGGAAGGAGCTGGTCGAGGCCGCGGAGCTCAAGGCGGACGCCACGGCGAAGCTGGCGGAGATCGATCGTCGAATGCAGGCGCTTCCCGCCGAACTCGACGCGCTGCGTGCCCGCGGCCGCGAGGAGATCGCCGCGGAGGATGAGCGCATCGCCGCGGCGGCGGCGGCGGAGCGCGAGCGGCTGCTCGAACAGACGCGGCGCGAGATCGATCTGCAGCTGCGGCTCGCCAAGCGGGAGCTCGTCGAACACGCCGCGCAGTTGTCCATCCAGCTCGCGACCGAGCGCGTTCGCACCGACATTACTCCCGCGGACCAGGACAGGCTGGTCGATCGATATCTCGACCAGGTGAAGTAGCCCATGTCCACCCGATCCTCTGCCACCCGCTACGCCCGCGCCTTGCTCGACGTGGCGACCAGGGAAGCCGATCCGGTGAAGGCGGGAGCGGACCTGGCCGCATTCGTTGACGTGGTCATGGGCCACGACGAACTGCGGCGCGCGCTGACGTCGCCCTCGGTGCCCGCGTCGGGCAAGCGGGCGATCGTCGACGCTCTCGGGACGAAGTTGGAGGCCTCGGCCCCGGTCGCCAGGCTTCTGGCGCTTCTGGCCACCCGCGACCGATTCGACATCCTCGAGGACCTTGCGACGGTCTACCGGGAGCGTTTACAGGAGCAACAGGAGGTGGTGCGCGCCGACGTCACCTCGGCGACCGTGCTCGACGCCGGGAGGAAGAGCGGACTCGAGGCGCGGTTGTCAAGCATCACCGGCCGGCGCGTCGAGCTCGAGACGACCGTCGATCCGTCGCTCATCGGCGGCCTTGTGGCTCGCATCGGCAGTACGGTGTACGACGGCAGCGTCAGAACGCAGCTCGAGAAGATGCGGGCCCGCCTTACCGAATAGCGAATAGCGAACAGCGAATAGCGAATAGCGAGACCATGGACATCAGAGCCGACGAAATCTCCAAGATCATCCGCGACCAGATCGGCAGCTTCGCTGTCGAGGTGGACGTGGCCGAGGTGGGCAGCGTCATCAGTCTGGGTGACGGCATCGCGCGGGTGCACGGGGTCGAGCGGGCCATGTCGGGCGAGATGCTCGAGTTCCCGCACGGCGTCTATGGCATCGCGCTGAACCTCGAGGAGGACAGCGTCGGCGTCGTGCTCCTCGGCGAGTACCGCGCGATCAAGGAAGGCGACCCCGTCAAGCGGACCGGCCGCATCATCTCAGTGCCGGTCGGCGAGGAGTTGCTCGGCCGCGTCGTGAACGCGATCGGCCAGCCTATCGACGGCAAAGGCCCGATCCTGACGACGCAGTTCTCGCCGATTGAGCGGATCGCGCCTGGCGTCGTGGACCGGCAGCCGGTGCGCGAACCGATGCAGACCGGGCTCAAGGCCATCGATGGCATGGTCCCGATCGGCCGGGGCCAGCGCGAGCTCATCATCGGCGACCGCCAGACGGGCAAGACCGCCGTCGCGCTCGACACGATCCTCAACCAGAAGCAGACCGGCGTCATCTGCATCTACAACGCCATCGGCCAGAAGCAGTCGACCGTCGCGCAGCTCGTCCGCACCCTCGAGGAGAACGACGCGATGCGCTACAGCATCGTCGTGGCCGCGACGGCGTCGGATCCGGCGCCGATGCTCTACATCAGCCCCTACTCGGCCACGGCGATGGGCGAGTACTTCCGGGACAGCGGACGTCACGCGCTGCTGGTGTATGACGACCTGTCGAAGCATGCGCAGGCGTATCGCGAGATCTCGCTGCTGCTCCGCCGGCCGCCGGGCCGCGAGGCGTACCCGGGCGACGTCTTCTACCTGCACTCGCGGCTGCTGGAGCGCGCGGCGAAGCTCAACGACGCGATGGGCGGCGGGTCGCTGACGTCGCTGCCGATCATCGAGACGCAGGCCGGCGACCTGTCGGCCTACATCCCGACGAACGTGATCTCGATCACCGACGGGCAGATTTTTCTCGAGTCGGACCTGTTCAACCAGGGCATCCGGCCCGCGATCAACGTCGGCAACTCCGTGTCGCGCGTGGGCGGCTCGGCGCAGATCAAGGCGATGCGCCAGGTGGCCGGCACGCTGCGGCTGGACCTCGCGCAGTACCGCGAGCTGGCTGCGTTCGCGCAGTTCGGCTCCGACCTCGACAAGGCCACGCAGTCGCAGCTCAACCGCGGCGCGCGGCTCGTCGAGCTGCTGAAGCAGCCGCAGTACCGGCCACTTGCCGTCGAGCAGCAGGTGGCGATCGTGTTCGCCGGCACGAACGGCTACCTCGACGACATCCCGGTCTCGGAGGTGCGCGCCTACGAGGACGACCTGTTCCGGTTCCTCGACACCCGCTTCGGGAACGTCCTTGCCGCCATCCGCGACAAGAAGACCCTGGACGACGAGACGAAGGGGCAGTTGCAGGCGGCCTTGAAGGAGTTCGGGGAGCAGTTCAAGGCCAGCCGCACCGCCGCGGCCGTCTAGCGAATAGCGAATAGCGAACGATGCCTTCCCTGATTGACATCCGACGCCGCGTCCGCGCGGTGAAGTCGACGCAGCAAATCACGAAGGCCATGAAGGCCGTCAGCGCGTCGAAGCTGCGCCGTGCGCAGGACCGTATCCTGGGGGCGCGGCCGTTCGCCGTGGACATGCTGCGCGTGCTGAACAGCGTGGCCGCGCGCGTGGACACCCACGCGCATCCGCTGCTCGAGGTCAAGCCTGACGGGCGCACGCTGCTCATTGTGGTGACGTCGGACAAGGGGCTGTGCGGCAGCTTCAACACGAACATCATCAAGGCGGCCGGGCAGTTCATCACCGAGCGGCCGGTGGACCCGGGCCACGCGATCGCGCTCGGGCTGGTGGGCCGCAAGGGGCGCGACTTCTTCCGGCGCCGCGGCTTCGACGTGTTGTACGAGGATGCGGGCCTGTTCACGAACCTGAAGTTCTCGCACGCGCAGGCGCTGGCCAAGACCGCGATCGACGAGTTCACCGGCGGCGGCGTCAATGCTGTCTACGTCGTCTACAACGAGTTCAAGTCGGTGATGGCGCAGCGGGTGGTGGTCGAAAAGCTGCTGCCGATCCCGCGCCTCGAGATCGAGTCGGCGGACAGCACCATGGCCGACTACCTGTACGAGCCGGCGCCGGAGGTCATTCTCGGCGACCTGCTGCCGCATCACGTGGAGATCCAGGTCTACCGCGCGATGCTCGAGTCGGCGGCAGCCGAGCACGCGGCCCGCATGTCTGCGATGGACGCCGCCACGCGCAACGCGTCGGAGATGCTGGAAGACCTGACGCTCTACATGAACAAGGTGCGCCAGGCCGCCATCACGCGCGAGATCATCGAGATCGTCGCGGGGGCGCAGTCCGTCTAGGATTCGCCTCTTGCGATTCGCACGACAGCGAGGCGCGAACAGCGAGGCGCGAACAGCGAACAGCGAACAGCGAACAGCGAATAGCGAATAGCGAATAGCGAA
>CAZNOC010000090.1:0-5888 GCA_964574545.1 uncultured Bifidobacteriaceae bacterium
CGGCCGTACTGCTTGCTGATGCGCGAAAACGAAATCATGTGGGGAGATCGTACTACGGGGATCGGGGACCAGGGACCAGGGGACCAGGGACCAGGGAGCAGTGCTCGGTGGGCGGTGGACCGTTCTGCAAGGGCGGCCCGCTGCACGACGGGCGGTGTGACCGTGGACGCCGTGGTCGTGCGTCTCACATTGCACAACCGTTCACCGTTCACCGTTCACTGTCCGCCGTCCCCCGTCCCCGTCCCGTACCGCTCCCTGACCAGCTCCGCGATCCGCTCGGCCGGGTCGAGCAGGCGTCCGATGACGAAGCCCTCCTCGAGTTCGGACAGCTCGCGTGCGAGCGGGGCGTCTCCGTAAACGTCGGCGATCCATCGCGAGAAATCGCGCCGGCGCAGGTGGCCGTCGAGCACGCCCGCCGGCAGGTCGCAGACGATCTGCACGAACTCCTGCAGCGTCCGGGCGGAGTGGCCGGTCGGGCGGTGCCCGTCGGTGAAGGCAAAGGCGTGGCGCGCCGCGACAGGTACGTCGATGTACTTCGATCGGTGACGCACGTGAGGGGTCAGGCGGGGAACCAGGCGAATCCGGCGCACTTCGCCGCCGGCCTCTTCGGTGCGCGACAGCAGCGCCACCTCTCCGAGGGCGAGGCTGGCCATCTCGTCCTGCCACTGCCGGGGCGTCCTCCGGCCGTGGAAGAAGCGGTGGAGCGCTTCCACTTCCCGCGCGTCCCCTTCCTGGCTGACGAGCACCACGCGGCTGGCGTCGAGCACCGCGGCGGGCAGCGCCGAGACACGGTAGGTGACGAACGTGTATCCCTGCATCTCGAGATCCACCAGGTCGGTCACGTTGCCGTCGCCGAGGAAGTAGTGCGCTTCGTCGAGCACGATGCGGTGCGGCACTCCGTGCTGCCGGCGCATGAGCTTCAGCATCGCCAGCATCCGCTCTGCGTAGACCACCTTCTCCGCCCGCTCCTTGCGCGACAGATCGACGACGAGGCTGACGTCCGCGTGCCTGAGCAGCCGCGCGATCTCCCGCGGTGAGGGCAGCACATCATCACCGCCGACGACCATCACGTTCGGCAGCGGCTCGAGCGTCAGGTAGTCCCCTTCGGGATCGATGACGCACACGGTGTAGCCGTGCAGGATGAGCTGCTCGCACAGGAGCCCCGCCACCCACGACTTGCCGGAACGCGGCTCGCCGGCCACCAGCACGTTGCGTCCGCGCACCGCCAGCGCGAACTCCGTCCCGTCGGCGTCGTGCCCGAGCAGGAGCCGCCGCCGCACGGGACCACGCGCGCGCAGCACGCTTCGGTCGGGCAGCCGGCGAAGGAACGGCGCCAGGTCCGCGGGGCCGTGGCCCTCGACCACTTCGTCGGCCCCCGCGCGAAGCGCCGCGCTGCCCCACCCGACCGCGACGCCCACCTCGCTGACCGCCAGCAATTCGTGGTCGTTCTCGGCGTCGCCGACCGCCACGGTGTTGTGGAGGGACAGCCGCAGCGCCCTGAGCGCGTGCCGCAGCCCCGTGCCCTTGCTGACCGACTGGGGCAACACCATCACGCGACCGCGATTGAAGATCAGGGTGAGCGGCAGTTCCATCTCGCGAATCACGCGCAGGATGGCGGTCGCGTCCGACGCCGCGGCTTCGACAACGCACTCGCCCACGGCGATCTCGAGGCCCCTCTCGCGCAGGCGGTCGAGAAAGGCCGCGGGCGGCCGCGGCGCCAGCACGCTCGACCGTCCGCTGCCGGGAATCGTGTAGACCGCGCCGTTCTCGCCGACCACCGCGTCTGCGAACCGCAGGTCGCCAGCAGCCTCACGCAGGTCGTCGAGCCGCCGGCCGGTGACGAGCACGACGGCAAGGCCGCGCTCCCGCACGTCCTGCACGGCCGCCCGCGCCTCCGGGTGGAACGCGCCGTGCTCGGCCACGGTGCCGTCGTAGTCGATCGCCAGAACTTTGGGACGCACGGGGAATCTACTGATCTCGTGATGTGGTGATCTCGTGATGGGATGTGTCCATCTTCAGATGTGCGATCGATCTGGTGATCTTGCGATCCTGCCAGCGCGACGACAGCCTGGCCGATCGTACCACCGTTCCCTCGGCCATCAGCCCTCGGCCATCGGCTATCGGCTATCGGCTATCGGCTATCGGCTATCGGCCAGATACATCACCAGATCACGAGATAGATCGCAGATCGTCACATCTGAGCATCAGATCACCACATCACCAGCTCAGAAGATCGCCAGATTCTCTCACTCTCGTGGCGGGTTTCTTCCCGCGCTGACGTTTACACCAGCAGGAGGAAGATTCAATGTCACACGCCGTGTCCGAACCAAAGCCCGCCAAGGTCCCGCTGAACGGGGTCGATACCCCGAACCTGCTGGCCACCATCAACGTCGTCAAGGAGCAGCCGGCGCTCGCCGCGTTCCAGTTCCGGGCAAAGACGCGCTGGGTCGCCGGGACGCACAGCCAGAGCACCATCGAGTCGTTCAACGGCGCCGGCGGTGAGCACGTGCACCGCAAGGCGTTCACCTATGACGCCGACCATCCGGCCGTCCTCGTCGGCGCCGACCAGGGCCCGACACCCGTCGAGCACCTGCTCCACGCGCTCGGCGCCTGCATCATCTCCGGCATCGGCAACATCGCCGCCGTGCGCGGCGTGGCGCTGACCGAGGTGGAAGCCACCATCGAAGGCGACATCGATCTGCAGGGGATCCTCGGCCTGTCGGACGAAGTGCGCAACGGGTATCAACGCATGCGCGCGAACTTCTCGATCAAGGGCGATGCTCCCGCCGAGAAGCTGCGCCAGATCGTCGAGCAGGCCCGCGCCCGCTCGGCCGTGTTCGATGTCCTGACCAACGGCATCCCGGTCAAGTTCGGAATCACGGCGGGGTGACACCAGCCGTGCACGGCTCCCGGCTCTCAGCTCTCGGCGTCCGCCCGCCCACCTGCCCCGGTGCCGGCGAGCCGACGGCCGGGAGCTGAAGCCAGCTCCCGGGGATGCGAATCGCGAACGGCGAATAGCGCGTCGCGATCAGCGAATAGCGGACGGCGATGAGCGAACTCCACCATGCCCGACATCGACTGCCTCGTAATCGGCGCCGGCCAGGCGGGCCTCGCGATGAGCCGCTGCCTCGGTGACCGTGGCATCGACCACGTGGTCGTGGAGCGTGGACGTGTCGGGGAACGCTGGCGCACCGAGCGGTGGGACTCTCTGCGGTTGCTCACGCCGAACTGGCAGACGCGGCTCCCGGGCTTCCACTACGACGGGCCCGAGCCCGACGGCTTCATGACCATGCCCGACGTCGTGGACTATCTCGAACGCTACGCCCGTGAGTCGCGTGTCCCCGTCCACGAAGGCACCGTCGTCGAACGCGTGTCCCGCGATGCGGGCGGGTTTCTCGTCGAGACAAGCCGCGGCCCGTGGCGCGCGCGGACAGTGGTTGTCGCCACCGGCTATAGCGACGTTCCAGCCGTGCCCGCGCTGGCGGCCAGCGTGCCGCCGGACGTGACTCAGATCGTGCCCACCGCGTACCGCCGCCCGTCGGACCTGCCCGCCGGCGGCGTCCTCGTCGTCGGTGCCTCCGCCTCGGGCATTCAACTGGCAGACGAGATTCACACGTCCGGACGGCCTGTCACCATCGCCGTCGGACACCACACCCGGCTGCCGAGGCGCTACCGCGGCCACGACATCCTCTGGTGGCTCGACCGCCTGGGTGTGTTCGACGAGACCGTCGATCAGGTCTACGACGTGGAGATCTCCCGTGAACAGCCGTCACTGCAGCTCGTGGGTCATCCGGACCACCGCACGCTGAACCTCGCGACCCTGCAGGATCAGGGCGTGCGGGTCGTCGGCCGGCTGCTGGAGGTGCGGGACGGCCTCGCGCGCTTCGACGATGACCTCGTGGCGACGACGGCGGCGGCGGACATCAAGCTGGCGGCACTGCTGGTGCGCATCGACCGCTTCGCCAGCGAACACGCGCTCGACACGGATGCACCGGAGCCCTTCGACCCCTGCTGGCCGCGGTTCGTCGAGGCGGACGCATCGCTGTCCTTCGCAGACGAGGGAATCGCCACGATCGTGTGGGCCACGGGCTTCCGGCGCCATTACCCCTGGCTGCACCTGCCCGTCCTCGATGCGCGCGGCGAGATTCGTCATCGCAGCGGCGTGACGACGGAACCCGGTCTCTACGTCCTTGGGCTGCACTTTCAGCGCTGCCGGAAGTCGAGCTTCATCGACGGCGTCGGTGGTGATGCCCTCGCCGTCACCGACCACCTCATCACCCACCTGCGCAATCACCGGCATGTGGTGGCCGCGGGGACAGGAGCCCCATGACCATGCTCGCCTCATCGTCGTTCGCCCCCCGCTACGATGTCCTGGTCGTCGGTGCGCGCTGCGCCGGTTCGTCCACCGCACTGCTCCTGGCCCGGGCCGGGCTGCGCGTGCTCGTGGTCGATCGAGGCCGACACGGCACCGACACGCTTTCCACTCATGCGCTGATGCGCGGCGGCGTACTCCAGCTGCACCGCTGGGGCGTGTTGCCGGCGGTGCAGGCCGCGGGTACGCCCGTGGTCCGTCGCGCGACCTTCATGTACGGTGACGACACCCTCGAGGTGCCGGTGAAGCCGCGCGCCGGCATCGACGGGCTCTACGGACCGCGGCGTACCGTGCTCGACCGGGCGCTCGTGGATGCGACGATCGCGTCGGGCGCACAGGTCGAGTACGGCATCCGGCTCGTCGAACTCGTGCGCAACGAACAGGGCCGCGTCTGTGGCGGGTTGCTGGCCGATGAAGCCGGGGGCCTCCGCCAAGTGGAGGCCGGGGTCGTGATTGGCGCTGACGGCCTGCGTTCGACCGTGGCTCGCCTCGTCGACGCCGCGGTCATGAAGTCGGGGCGCGCGGCCGCGGCCCTGGTCTACGGGTACTGGGCCGGCCTGCCGCTTGACGGCTACCACTGGTACTACGCTCCCGGACTGAGCGCGGGCGGCATCCCGACCAATGACGAGCACACCTGCCTCTTCGCGGTGACGCCGGCGCAGCGATTCGCGGAGGTCTTTCGCGGAGACGTATCAAAGGGATACCATCGCGTGCTGGCCGAGGTGGCCCCGGAACTGGCGGCGCGGCTGCCCGAGGCCAGGCTCACCGGTTCGCTCCACGGATTCCCGGGCCAGGTGGGGTTCTTCCGGGAAAGCGCAGGCCCGGGATGGGCCCTCGTCGGCGATGCCGGGTACTTCAAGGACCCGATCACCGCGCACGGCATCACCGATGCCCTGATCGACGCCGAGGACCTCGCCGCCGCCGTGATTCGAGGGGGCGACGAAGCGCTCGTGGAGTACGAACGCACCAGAAACGCGCGGGCCAGGGCCCTCTTCGAGATCACCGACCGCGTCGCGTCGTTCGAGTGGACGCTCGCCGAGGCCCGGGCGCTGCACCGGCAACTGAGCGACGAGATGAACCTCGAGGTCAAGGCGCTCCTGGCGGCGCATCCGATGGAGATCCCCGCATGACGCTGCACGTCGGCCAGACGGCCACACGATCGCTCACCCTGACGGCCGAGCACGTCCGCCTCTACGCGGAAATCTCGGGCGACCGCAACCCGCTCCATTTCGACGAGGCGTTCGCCGCCGGCACGAAGTTCGGGCGGCTGGTCGTGCAGGGCGGGCTCACGACCGGGCTGCTGCACGCGCTCGTGGCGATGGATATGCCGGGACCGGGCACGGTGTTCCTGAGCCAGAACTGGAAGTTCACGGCGCCGGTCCACATCGGCGACACCATCACGGCCGTAGCCGAGGTGCTGAAGGTGCACCAGACAAAGCCCGTGACCCAGCTCCGTGTGACCATCGCACGCCAGGACGGCGAGACGGTGCTCGAGGGCGACGCGTGGTGCTACACG
>CAZNOC010000090.1:5988-15269 GCA_964574545.1 uncultured Bifidobacteriaceae bacterium
TCGGCTCGGCGATGCCGGATGTCCGGCATGCTGCCGGGTCGATCGCGTGCAGATCCGCCCTCTCGGCGACCCCACAGCGGCACATTCGGCGAGACCCCGTTTGGCGCGGGCGTTGCAGGAGTGCCGTTGGGGGACTTATGCGTGTGCTCATCGTCTACGGCACGATCGAAGGGCAGACCCGCAAAATTGCCGAGTACATCGCCCAGATCCTCGGTGAGGGTGGCCACGTGGTGGATCTGCGCGATGCGACAGCCAACGCGCCGGACGCCGACCTCGGGTCCGTTGACGCCTTCATCGCTGGAGGGTCCGTCCATCAGGGACAGCACCCCGCGGCGCTCCGTCACTTCGTGAACGCGCACCGGAGCACGCTGCAGGGGCTCCCGTCCGGCTTCTTCTCGGTCAGCATGGCCGCGATGATGCCGGACGAGGAACATCAGGCGCAGAGCCGCAGTTACGTCGACGGGTTCTGCGCGGAGACGGGTTGGACGCCCTCGGTGACCGCGATGGTGGCCGGCGCGCTGCGCTACTCGCAGTACGACTTCTTCAAGCGCTTCGTCATGAAGCTCATCGCGCGTCAGCAGGGCGGCGACACCGACACGTCGCGCGACTACGAGTACACCGACTGGAATCAGGTGCGCCAGTTCGCGCATGACGTCCTGGCGCACGTGCCGCGCGGGATGAGCACGCCGTGACCGCGCCGCGCGTTCCCCATCGCGCCCTTGGCGTGCTGGTGCCCGTACTGGCCGCCGCCTCGTCGCTTGCGGCGGCATGGGCGTTACTGTCCAGCGGCGGGCCCGGCCAGACGGAACATGTCAGCGTGCACGGGCGCACGGTGATCCTGTACGGCGAGGGGCTGTACAGGCACATGTCGGTGGACGTGGCCGTCCAGGGTCTGGCGCAGGATTACGTGACGCTCTTCGTGGCGCTCCCGCTTCTGCTCGGCTCGTGGCGACAAGCGGCCCGGGGCTCGCTCGGCGCCCGACTGGCGCTTGCCGGCGTGCTCGGATACTACTTCGTCACCTACCTCTTCTACCTCGCCATGGCGTACTACAACGCGATGTTTCTCGCGTATGTCGTCGCACTCGGCACGGCCTTCTTTGCCCTGGTCCTCACGCTGCTCTCCTTCGATGTGGCGCACCTGGGGGCCTTTGTCAGTCCACGCGTGCCAGTCCGGCTCATCGGCGGCTTCCTGGTACTCAACGCCTCGGCGATTGCAGCGCTGTGGCTCGGTATCGTCGTGCCACCTCTGCTCGACGGGACCGTCGTGCCGGAGTCGATCGCGCATTACACGACCCTGATCGTTCAGGGGTACGACCTCGCGCTGCTCCTGCCCATCTGCCTGCTCTCGGGTGTGCTGCTGTGGCGGCGGATGCCGGCCGGCTATCTCCTGGCCGCGGTCAACCTCGTGTTCCTGTCGATCCTGATGCTCGCGCTCATCGCCAAGCTCGTGGCGATGGCCCGGGTGGGTGCGGGCGTGATGCCCGCAGCCGTGATCATCCCCGTGTTCTGGATCGCGTCGGTCTTGGGGGCGATCACGCTCCTCCGAGGCGTCGCCCGCCATCAGTGAACGCGGCGCGCGACAGGCGCGCCAGCAGCCGCGGCAGCGTGCGGAATGGCAGCGGGCCGGCGGTGACCTGATCGACCGAGCCGACGATCAGCAGGTCGAGTTCGGCGCAGTGGAAGAGCCACGTCCCGGTCGAGCCCGTGTGCCCCACAAGCGCCGGCAACGCGCGGAACGGCGGCAGCCAGCGTGGCACCGCGAAGCGCATGAGGCCCAGGCCGTACTGGATCGGCCAGCTGGGCGCCCGCAGTGCCGCCGCATCCAGCGGAAAGCCGAATCGCCGCCACGGCCGCCGCATGCGGCCCGCCGTGTCCGGCTTCGCGAACAGCCGACCCTGCACGAACGCGCGCAGGAAGCCGATCTGGTCGGCCACCGTGCTGTAGACCCCGGCAAACGACTGCATCATCCCCGGAATGTCGATCGTGCGCGCGCCGAGCCACAGGCTCGCGGGGACGAGGCCCGGAGGAGGCGTGCCGCCGGCCGTCCACGTCCGCGTCATCCCGAGCGGCTCGTACACGTCGGTACGATGCACGTCGTGCAGCGGCCGGCCCGTGACCTGCTCGATCACGCCGGTCAGCAGCATGAAGTTCGTATCGGAGTACCGCACGCGCACCCTCGACGCCCTCAGGTCCTGCGGAGGGAAATGGGGCGTGAGCCGGTCGCGCACGTAGGCCGCCAGCTCCTCACGGGTCATCGCCAGGTCGCCCTCGGCCTCGAGCCGGTCCACGAGGCTCCGGCCGCCACGGGGGCGATCCTCCAGCCAGTCGGGCAGACCGGACGCGTGCGAGAGCAGGTGTTCGATGGTGACCGCGCCGGTGCGGTCCACCCCGTGCAGGCGATGCAGCCCCTCCACCTGCGACGCAGGCAGGAAGTCGATGACGGACCTGTCGAGCCGCACGACGCCGCGCTCGACGAGGCGCATGATCAGGACCGCGTTCATCAGCTTGTCGATGCTGGCGATGAAGTACGGCGTGTCGGCTGTCATCGCGGGCCCCTCGGGCGCGGCCGGACCCGACGCCCCGGCCCATCGGAAACGGCCGTCCACAGACTCGACGCCCATCACCACATGGGGGACGTCGCGGCGCGCGGCGGTGCGCGCGAGGTACGCCTCGAGGCGGTCTATTCGGGCAGCGGCGTCGGCATCTGACGAACGCATGTTCAGGGCGTGCCAGCAAGACGCGTTCTGACGTCCTCCTGCCAGTGCTGGACGAACACAAGCTCGGCAGGCGCCGGCTCCGCCGACGGTACGTCGCGGATCACCAGGAACCGGCGTCCGTCCGGCGACGCAGCGTAGGCCAATCCGAGCCGCCCGCCCAGCCCCCGTGGCTCGACGAGCGTCGTCGACCTGCCCGCCCGGAACGTCGAGCCTGACGAAATCGGCGTCGCCACGATGCGCGCGCCGTCGTAGTGGAAGAGCTCCCGTCCATCGGCGCGCCAGCGCGGCGAGGTGCCGCCGCCCACCGAGAGCTGCCAGCGGCCCGCCTCCACGTCCGGGTACGGACGCACGTAGACCTCGAACTGTCCGGACTCGTCGGACTGGTACGCGAGCCAGCGGCCGTCCGGCGACACCTGGGGATCCAGCTGTGCGAAGTCGCCGTCGAGGAGCACGCGAAGCGTCGTATCCGGCGGCGTGACGCTCGCGATCGCCTGGCTGCGGAAACTGCGGAACAATGCCAGCAGCAGCGTGCGTCCATCGGGCGTCCAGGAATACGGGCTGTGGATCGGCCCGTCCGTGGTCGTCAGGCGCTCGATAGGCCCGGCGCCCTGCGCGTCGCGGCGGAACACGCCGGGGCCCTCGCGCTCGGAACGGAAGACGACGGCGCTCCCGTCCGGCATCCAGACCGGCATCGTCTCGATTGTCGGATCGACGGTGAGCCGGCTGAGCGTGCCGCGCGCCGGATCGCCGACCCACACGTCCGTGTTGGCACCCTCCTCGATGGCCAGCGCGACGCGCAATCCGTCTGGCGCGAGGGCTACACGCGTGTAGGCGCGCGCGTCCAGCGCGACCGGGGTCTCACCGCCGGTGCGGTCCACCCAGACCAGCCGGCGGGACGCCGTCGCTTCCCGCGCGCGCATGTACACGAGCGCGCCCGCCGGGGCGGCGTCGTAGTGGACGATGGTGTTGTCGCTGTGGGCGAGGCCGGTCGCCAGCGGCACGGGCTCCCCCGAGACCTCGGCGCGCGCCGGGTCGAACCGGATGCCCCACAGCGTGCCATCGCGCCAGAACGCGAGGAAGCCGCTCGCCAGGTAGCGGCCGTGCGTGCCCGTGACGAGCACGCGTGACTCGCGCGTGTCCAGGTCCAGCGCCGCGACGCGGCGCGTTGCGCCGCTGACGATCGTGTAGAGCACGTGTCTCGCGCCCGGCAGCGCCTGCGGCAGCATGTGCAGCGTGTCGCCGCGCTCGGCATCGAGGGCGGTCAGCGGCTCGGGCGTGCCTCCGGCCACCGGCACGCGTTGCAGCACGCGGCCCGTGTTTGTCGCGAAGACGATCGTCTCGTCGTCCGCCCAGGTCCCCGTCGCATTGCCCGGCGCCGGCGCAATCGTCACCGGCGGTCCGCCGGCCATCGGCACGCGCCTCAGGACGCCGTCGCCGTCGAACCCGAGCCAGCGCCCGTCCGGAGAGAAGAAGAAGCCGGCCGCGGCCTCGGTGCCTGGGATGGGCGCGGCGTCGAGCACGTTGAGATCGCGGCGGAACAACTGGTCACGCCCGTCGCCGCGTGCGCGGAACACGACCGTGCGGCCATCTGGCGAAAGGGCGAGCATCGGCTGGAACGTGAGCGACGGCGCGAGCGTCGCGGGCAGCGTCATCATGAAGCGGGTGACGGCCGGCGCGTCCGCGCCGCGCACGCCCGCCCACCACGCCCCAGCCGCCACGCCGACGGCGAGGGTCAGCACGGCGGCGGCAAGGCCTCTCCAGCGCGACGGAACCGGCAGGTCACCGGGCTCCAGCGCTCCTTCGGTCGCCACGTCGTCGAGTTCGAGGCGGGCATCGCCGATGTAGCCGAGGCGGCGGCGCGGATCTTTTTCGAGACAGCGGCGCAACAGGCGGCGCACGGCGCGCGGCGTGTCGGGCGGCAGGAGGCCGAAGGCCGGCTCCCGCTCGATCACCCGTGCAAGGGCCTCGGCCGCGGTCGCGCCGCCGAACGCGCGCGCTCCGGTCAGCATCTCGAACAGCACGCACCCGAACGCCCAGATGTCGGCGCGGACATCCACGGCGCGGCCACGGGCCTGCTCGGGGCTCATGTACGGCGCCGTCCCGAGCAGGACCTCGGGGGCGAGGTTCGTGAGGTCGAGACGTGGAGCGTCGCCCTCGAGCGGGTCGGCATCCGCGGCCAGCTTCGCGAGCCCGAAGTCGAGCACCTTGACCCCGCCGTCGGGCGGAAGCTTGATGTTGGCGGGCTTCAGATCGCGATGCAGGATGCCCCGCGCGTGGGCGGCCTCGATCGCCTCCACGAGTTGCCGGCCGATCGCGAGGGCCTCGTCCAACGGCAGTGGCTGCCCCGCGATCCGATCCCCGAGCGTCGGACCCTCGACCAGCTCGAGGACCAGTGCCTCGAGCCCCTGGCTCTCGGCGATCCCGTAGATCGCGCCGATGCCGGGATGGCTGAGCGTGGCCAGGACCTGCGCCTCTCGCCGGAAGCGGGCGAGCCGGACGGGATCCTGCGCGAAGTGCGCGGGCAATACCTTCAGGGCCACGCCGCGCTGCAGCCGGGTGTCGTGGGCGCGATAGACCTCGCCCATGCCTCCCCGGCCGAGAAGCTCACGTACTTCGTAGTGCTCGAACCGCGTGCCCGGGACCAGCCCGGCCGACGGCGCCTCGTCGTCGAGCGCACGGGCGATCTCCGCGCCCAACGAGCCCGACAAGGCGCCGCCCGGAGGCAGGAACCCATCGTCCCGTGTCTCCTCCGCCAGCACCGCCTCGAGCGCGGCGCGAAGGGCCGCGTCGCGGCCCGCCGCGCGGGTCAGGAATGCGGCGCGCTCTGCAGCCGGCAGGGCGAGCGCCTCGTCGAGCAGCGCGTCGGCCTGTGGCCAGCGTGTGAGATCCGGCATCACGCGCCTCCTCCGAGCGCCTCGCGCAGCCAGGCACGAGCCTTGAACCACTCGCGCTGCGCCGTGCGTACCGACACCTGCAGCGCGGCCGCCGTTTCTTCCTCCGTGAGCCCGGCGAAGTACCGGCACTCGACGACCCGCGCCAGCCGCGGGTCCAGGTCGGCCAGCCTCCTCAGGGCCTGATCCACGGCCATCACCTGATCCGCCTCCCGAGCCGCCAGATCCGGGGCGTCGTCCAGCGGCACCATCACCTGGTCGCCGCCGCGCTTCAGCCGGGCGCGCCGGCGCGCGTGGTCCACGACGATCTGACGCATGGCGATGGCTGACACGGCGAAGAAGTGGCCCCGGTCCCGCCACGTCGCACGCGACTGGTCCACAAGCCGCACGTAAACCTCGTGCACGAGGCCGGTGGTGTTCAGGGTGTCGTCGGGACGACGACGCCGGAGGTGCCCGCGCGCCATCCGCCGCAGGTCCTGGTAGACCATCGGGACCAGACGGTCGAGCGCGTCAACCTGGCCTTCGCCGTGAGCCGCCAAGAGGGCGGTGATGTCGGACTGCATGGCATCCACGCTGCCGCGCGACGTCCTGCCCCCCTCGCTGCCCGCCGTTGGCGGGAACCGGAACCCGACGACGTTCTTGAGAGTGGAGCGCGCCAGCCGGGCACATTCTAGCCCGCCTCGCGGGCGGAGGATCCCTGTGACGAACCGTCGCCACACTGAGCCGGCTGGGCTGGCGGCCGCTGCTGAGCGGGAGGCCGTGATTCCTGATGGTCCTGGCCACCGGTTCTCGGGGTATGGCGTGCTCGGCGTGGCGTTCGCGTCGGGTGACGTCCTGGCGCTCCGGCGCTTCCCGGTCACCTCTCACGGCCTCGGCTATACGGCCGTCTGGCACCAGGCGCCCGATGGCCGCTGGACGTTCTATTCCGACGTGCCCATCGACCAGGGATGCGTGCCGTACTTCCAGCCCGGCATCTCCGAAACGATCGTCACGCCAATTCGCCTCGAGTGGCGCGGTGCGCGCCAGTTGTCGGTCGCGGCGGACGGTGGGCGTCTGCTCGCGTGGTCGATGTGGCTCGCCCCGACGCTCGGCAGTTCGACCATCAACGCACTGCTGGGCACGATGCCCGAGGGGTGGTGGCGGCACCGGCGCCTGCTCTCGGTGGCCGGCAGATTGTCTGGCTTGGCGCTCGGCGCCGGTCCCCTCCGCCTGACGGGTCTCACGCCGACTGGACATCGGTTCGTTTCGGCGCCCGCCGGCGTCTGGACAGTGCCGGCCAGCCGGGCGACGGTCGCCGGCCGCGACCTGGGCCGCGTGACCGCTCCCGGTCGCCAGACGACGCTCGGGGACTTCCTGATTCCGCGCCGGGGCCTGCTCGCCTTCGGCCAGGCCATCATGCTGCCGCCGGTGGGGGGAGTCGGTGATCGGTGATCGGTGATCGGTGGTCGTGGTGGGTGGTGGGTAGTCGGTAGTGGGTAGTGGGTAGTGGGTAGTGGGTAGTGGGTAGTGGGTGGTGGGTGGTGGGTAGTGGGTTCTGAGTTGTGAGTTGTGAGTGTGATCAATGTGCCACTGCCACGCCTGTAACGTGACCATTCCCGACGAAGGCGCCTTCGAGTGCCGTGACTGCGGCGCGCGCCGTCCCTCGGCGGGCTGGCCGATTGACCGCCGGCTTGGCACCACCATCGTCGGCCAGCAATACCGCGTGCTTCGCCGTCTCGGCGCGGGCGGCTTCGGTACCGTGTACCTCGTCGAGACCGTTGTCGGAGGCTTGAAGCGGGCGTTGAAGGTCCTGCACGCGCAGTGGGCGGCCGACGCGCAGGCACGCGAGCGGTTCGTGAACGAGGCGCTGGTCCTGGAGCAGTTGAACCACCCTAACATCACGAGATGCTACGCGGTAGGGACGCTCGACGAGAGCGACGAGCTGTACCTGCTTCTGGAGTTCGTGAACGGTGCCCCGCTGTCGGCGGTGCTTGCGGACGCCCGCACGAACGGCGGTGCGCTCGAGCCGCTGCGTGCCGTTCGTCTGGCGAAGCAGATCGCGTCGGGGCTGGTGATCGTCCACCAGAACCGCGTGCTGCACCGCGATCTGACCCCCCAGAACGTGCTGATCGTCGGGGCGGGCACACCTGGAGAACAGGCGAAACTGGTGGACTTCGGGATTGCCGACGCGCTCGACCCGGACACGGTCTCGGCCCGGACCGCGCTTGGCACGCCGGCACACATGGCGCCCGAGCAACTGCGAGGTGACCACGCGCCGGATCGCCGCACCGACCTCTGGCAGCTTGGGGTGCTGCTGTACCTGATGCTGACGGGAACGCGACCCTTCGAAAGCGACCCTCCCACACTGGCCGGCATGATCGCGCTCCATCATCGGCACGTCGAGGCGGGGCCCGCGCCCGGGGCGCGCGCCCCCGCCGTGGCGGCGAACCCGGCGCTTGACGGCCTCGTCAGCCGCCTGCTTGCCGCGGATCGCGAACGCCGCCCTCGATCGGCCACCGCGGTCTGCGAGGAACTCGCACGCATCGAGCACTCTCTGGCGCCGGGCGATCACGTGGACGGCCCGCTGGCCCTGCTCGAAGCGCTCTGCGCCCAACCGAGCGACGCGGCGTGGTGGGCGATCTGCCGGTACCTGGCGGCCCAGCCGGATCCGGAGCGGCTCGTGGAGGCGGCAGAATCCCTCCTCGCCGACTGGCCCGATCATCTGCGGCGTGCCCCCCTCACCTGCTGGGAACGCATCAGGCGCGGGGAGGATCACCCGCTGTGGGCGCTCGTCCGGAGCCTCGACCTGTCCGGGCTGGCCCTCGATGACGATGCGGTGATCGATCTGAGTGGGAACGCGGCGCTCGCGTCGGTGAGAATCCTCAGCCTTGCGGACAACCAGATCGGCGCCGAGGGGGCTGCCGCCCTCGCGGCATCGCCGCACCTCGGGAGCCTCTGCTCGCTCGATCTGGCGGACAACCGCATCGGCTCGGCGGGCGCCGCGCACCTGGCGCAGAGCCCGTCGCTTGCGGGCCTGTCCGCCCTTGACCTGGCGGGCAACGGCCTGGGCCCACAGGGTGCCGAGGCGATCGCGCGCGGCCGGCTCCGGCTTCGCAGCCTCGATCTGTCAGGCAACGACGTGCAGGCGGACGGCGTGGCGGCCGTCGCCGCGAGCCAGGCGCTGGCGGGTCTCGAGCGTCTCGTGCTGCGTGACAACGCCATCGGGTCCGACGGGATCAGCGCCGTGGCGGTGTCGCGGACGCTCACCGGCCTCCGCGATCTCGACGTCAGCCACAACGGTATCGGCACGGCGGGCGCTGCGGCGCTGGCGTTGGCGGCGAACATGGGCGCGCTCACTCGGCTGTCGCTGGCGCGCAACACGCTCGGGCTCGAGGGCGTGGAGTTGCTCCTGGCGTCGAACCGCTTCCCGGCGCTCGAAGCCCTCGACCTCGGGTCCAACGACATCGGCGCGCAAGGCGCGATGTCGCTGGCCTCCTCGCCGTTCGCCAGGCGGCTGAAGACGCTGGATGTCACCGACAACGGGCTCGGCGACGCGGGGCTGGCGGCGCTGCTTGGCGCGCCGTATCTGACCCGGCTTCGAGAACTGCATCTGGCGCAGAACGGCCTCACGGCGGCCGGGGTCACACTGCTCGGCGGCGCCCCCCCGGAGCTGGCATTGCTGGACCTGTCCACC
>CAZNOC010000091.1:0-14412 GCA_964574545.1 uncultured Bifidobacteriaceae bacterium
GGTTTCCGGCGGCAAGCGCCGCTCTTGCCGGGCGATGCGGTCGACCCGTTCCGCCCGGTGGCGGGCAGCTACGGCCCAGTCGAATTTCGGGGCATCAGCCCCACGGTGATCGACCAGTGGGCGGTCTTCGTCGAGGACTCCATGGCAGTGACCGACCGCCTGCGTCTCGCCGGCGGACTGCGCTACGACGGCCTTGCTCTGGACCGAGAAAACCTGAGCCCGGCACGCGTGCCCGAGGCCGGCGGCTTCGCACGCTCGTACACCTGGTGGAGCTGGCGCGCGGGCGCGGTGTTCTCCTTCCAGCCGTCCGTGGCGGCCTACGGCCAGTTCAGCAACGCCAAGGATCCGGTCAGCTCGAACGTCTTCCTGGTCAACGCCAACCAAGATTTCGACCTGACCGGCACCACGCAGTGGGAAGTCGGTGTGAAAGCCGATCTGCAGAACGGCCGGACGCAGGTGACCGTCGCCTGGTTCGACACGACGCGCGACGATGTGCTCGAGCGCTTTTCGCTCGACAGCGTGACGAACCTCGGAGGGATCGCGTCGCGCGGGCTGGAGGTCACGAGCGCGCTGCAGATTGCCGCCCGGTCCCGGGTCGGCCTCAATCTGGGCTACACGGACACCGCCTTCCGTCCCTCAGCCAACTTCCAGCGGTTCGCCGGCAACCGTCCCCCGAACATCCCCACGGTGACGTCGAACCTGTGGGCGAGCGTGCAGGACGTTGCGGGTCTGCCGATCGAGATCGGCGGATCGGCGCGGTACGTCGGCGACCGCTTCGCCAACAACGCCAATCTGATCACGATGAAGAGCTACGCGCTGGCGGACGTGTACGCCGCGTGGACACACAACCGCCTGCGCGTGACCGCGCGCGTGGACAACGTGACTGACGCGGTCTACGCGTCGTGGGCCGATCCGTTCTACGTCAGCCAGGTCGATCCGTCGTTCCTCTACGCCAACCAGCTGATGCTGGGCCCGCCTCGCACCTTCTCGGTGATGCTGCAGGTGGGCTTCTGAGGTGCGCGTGAGGCGGCGCTTGCGCGCCGGCGTGGCCGCGGCGATCGCGCCGGGGATCGTGGCGCTGACGGCGCTGGACGCCCACGCGCAGGCAGCGTTCCCCCCGCCGGAGTTGCCGCCCGTGCTCACCGCCTCGCGCGCGGCCGGGCCTATCGTCGTCGATGGGCGCCTGGACGAGGCCGACTGGGTCCGAGCGGCTGTGGCAGCCGACTTCGTCCAGGCAGAGCCGCGTCAAGGCGAGCCGGCCACCGAGCCCACCGAGGTCCGCGTGCTGTTCAACGACCGGTTTCTCTATATCGGCGTCGTGTGCCGCGACTCGCGCGGCGAGGCGGACCTCCGCGTCCGCGACCTGCGTCGCGACTTCGACGATACGACCGACGACTACTTCGGCGTGGCGGTCGACGCCGTGCGCGACGGGCGCAGTGCCATGGTGTTCCGCGTGAACCCGCGCGGGGCCCTCCGCGACCAGCAGACCGTCGACGGAGGGCTGGCCGACGTGGACTTCGACGCCGTGTGGATCGCGCGCACGATCCGGAACGAGCGCGGTTGGACGGCCGAGATCGCCATTCCCTGGCAGACGCTGCGGTATGGCACCGGCGATCACGAGTGGAACATCAACTTCCACCGGATGACACGACGGCTGAACGAGCTGACGGGCTGGTCGCCCTGGCCACGCGTGATGGAACCGTTCCGGATGGACTACGCGGGGCGGTTGATCGGCATCGACCCACCGCCGCCGGGCCGCAATCTCCGTCTGCAGCCTTACGCCGTCGGCGACGCCAGCCGGCGCGATGCGGGCGTGGGCCTCGACACCACACGTTCGGCCAGCGTCGGCGCGGACCTCAAGTGGGCCGTGACGTCCAACAGCGTCCTTGATCTGACCGTCAATCCCGACTTCGGGCAGACCGATGTCTATCGCCAGATCGTCAACCTCACACGCTTCTCGGTGTTCTTTCCAGAGCGGCGCCAGTCCTTCCTCGAGAACCGCGGCATCTTCTTCACCGGCAATGGATCACGCTTCGAACCGTTCTTCTCCCGGCGCATCGGCCTCGACGAGGCCGGACAGCCGATCGCGATCCGCGCCGGCGCCCGTTTGACCTCGCGATCGGCCGACCACGCCTTCGGCGCCATGGCGGTCTCACAGGACGGGGACGGCGCCGGAACCGAGTTCGGCGTCGTGCGCTACGTGCGCAACTTCGGCGATCAGAACCGCCTGGGTGGACTCGTCGTCGCCCGCCACGATCACGACGGCGCCACGAACGTCGTGGGCGGCGTCGACGGCTTCTGGCGCCCATCGTCCACGTCGTTCGTCCGGGGCACGCTCACCGCGTCGACGACGAGCGGCGAAGGTGGCGAGGGGCTGGGCGGGTACATCTGGGCCGCGAGCAGCGCCAACTGGGGCTACGTCGGCTACATCTCGGAGCTGGTCACGGCCGGCTACGATGCGCGGACCGGGTTCGTCGTGCGGAACGACTACATCCGAATCAGCCCCGCGGTGACGTTGGACTGGCGTCCCTCGTGGCGGCCTCGTGCGGTGCGTCGATTCCAGCCGGGCTTCACCTTCGAGCATTTCATCGACCCGAGCAATGGCGCCATGCAGGAAGGGTATCTCTCGATCCGGCCGCTCACTGTGCAACTCCAGAACGGCGGACAGGTGCAGTACAGCGCCCAGCCCAACTGGCAGCAGTTGCGGGCGCCGTTCCGACCGGTCCCGGGCATCGAGATCGCGCCTGGGCGCTACGACTACTTGCAGCACAACCTTACGGTCTAGAGCGATCCGTCGGCGCGGTTCGCCGCGCGGCTGGAGGGCGGCGTGGGCGGCTACTTCGACGGGCGTCTGCAGACGTGGCGGACGCTGGTGCAGGCCACGCCCGATCCGCGGGTCGCCATCAACGCCAGCTACACGCTGAACCGGTTGTCGGAGGTGGGCCTGGATCGCCGGTCGGTCACGACACACCTGCTGGGCGTCGAGTCGCGTCTCGCCGCCAGCCCACGCCTGCAGCTCGTGAGCTTTGCGCAGTGGAACACGGTGGCGCGGCAGCTCGCGGTGAACGCACGGCTGGCGTGGGAGTATCAGCCGCTGTCGTACTTCACCGTGATCTACAACGATCGCTCGGCCATCGACGGGCGCGGCGTGCTCATTCCCGCGCCTGCGGGCTCGCGCCAGCTGCTGGTGAAGCTGACGTGGCTGCTGCAGCTGTAAGCGTACCGCCTGTATACTCAGCGCGTGGACTTCGGCATCGTCAGGGAGGTGCTCGAGGCGTTCGAACGCGAGGGCGTACGCTACGCCATCTTCGGCGCCGCGGCCCTGAACCTGCACGGCCTGGCGCGATTCACCGAAGATCTCGACATCTTCCTCGAGCCCACGGCCGACAACATCGCGCGCGTCCGTCGCGCGCTGGCCGGCGTGTTCGACGACCCGTCTATCGACGAGATCACGGCCGCGGATCTGCTGGGCGACTATCCGGCGGTGCAGTACGTGCCGCCGTCAGGCACATTTCACCTGGACCTCCTGACGCGGCTGGGCGAGGCATTCCGCTTCGCGGATCTCGAGGTCGTCCGCGCGCCGTTCGCGGATCTCACGGTGAGCGTCGTCAGCCCACGCACGTTGTACCTGATGAAGCGGGACACCGTGCGTCTGAAGGACAAGGCCGACGCCGCCCTGTTGAAGGAGCGGTTCGGCCTGAAGGATCCGTGATGCCGGTGCGCAAATTCCGATCGGTCGAAGAGATGAACCAGCCGGTCTGGCGCGATCCCGGTGACCCCGAGCTGTACCGGACGATCGCCGGGCTGTGGGAGGTCGGACGTCGTGTGGGGGGGCGCCGCTTCGAGCCCGGGGTGCGTCGATTCCGGACCATCGACGCCTTGGAAGCCGCCGCTGATCGACAGGCGTCCCAGGCTTGAGGCTCGCGCGCCGTCACACACAGATGGGATGCGGGATGGCCCTTGCCGCCGAGGGCGCAACCGAACCCGCCCTCCGTCTGAAGGTGGATGATTCTGTGAAGGTGTTCCCCGTCACGGCGAAGGCGCATCGGGCCGCGGCCGACGGGCAGTCAGAAGTCTCCGGGCTTGACGTACGGGTGGCTCCACAGCGTGACCTGCAGCAGGCACGACTTGAGCCAGGCGTTGTACATCGCGTCCACGTCCGCCGGCGCGTGCCCCTCCTTCGCCAGGAACGGCCGCAGCGTGAACGTGACCGGAAACACCAGCGCGAACAGGTCACGGAACGGCACCAGGTCCGTAGAATCGGCGCCGTCGGTCTGGTTCTTCTTCGTACGGTGATGCCTGAGGCCGATCTCGTGCTGGTAGTCGAGCCACGCCTGGTCGTACTCGGCGCGCGCCGTGTCGAGGATCCACTGCCCGAAGCGGCGTCGCACGCTGGCGAGGTAGTCGCCGAGCGGCTGGCCGTCGCTCCGGCTGGTGAATGACGCCAGAAGCTGAGGCTGCGACGCCACGAACCCGTACCAGACGTCCAGGATCGCCTCCACGTGGTCCTTCAGCACGCCGTGGGATGTGCGCAGCCACGCGACGTCGTCGTCGCTGAAGAGCGCACTCTCTTTCATCCTGGCGAACTCGTCGAGTGAGATCGGGGATCGTGCCACGGCGCGAGTGCCGCAGGTGTAGCCGGGAATTGTGTCGCTCACGGGCTGCTCCTTGGTTGGGCACCGGCCCGGCGATCGGGCGGCGCGTGTGAGGGCATACTAGTGAGCAGCGCGCTCGCTGTCAGGAGCGCACTTTCCGGTAAGGTGGATACCGTATGGTCATCTCACGCGCACTCCGTCGGGGAGACACGGCGTCGTCCGACGCCGTGCCTGTGGCCGCGATGGTCGAGAGTATCGTCGGCTGCAAGTGGTCAGTGCGTCTGCTGCAGCTTGCCGCCGACGGACACACGCGGCCGAGCGCGATGCTGCGCGCCAGCCCCGGGCTCTCGGCGAAGGTGCTGAACGAGCGGCTGCGCAAGATGCTGCGCTTCGGCATCCTGGCGCGCACGGTGTTCGGCGACAAGCCCCCCGTCGAGGTGGAGTACACGATGACGCCGTTCGGCTCGCGGTTCCTCCGCATCCTCGACGAGGTCCAGCGCCTCCAGGCGGCCGTGGATGCCGACGCCGTCGAAGCCGCCGAAACGAAGCCGGTCAAGGGTCACCGCCAGCGCACGGCAGCAGGCCGATAGCGGCGAGCGGTGGGGACAGTGAGGGTGCCGGAAGCACATTGCAGGCAGCCACCTGCGATCTTCATCCACTCAACGGCCGATTGCGCCCATTCATCGGTTGTCGCGTCCGGTTCATCAAGGACCGGCCCAGACTGCGCGGATGCCAGACCTGCGCGCGGCTCTTCGCCTGCTCGTGCAGAAGCCGGGCTTCTGCCTCGCCGTGGTGCTGACGCTCGCGATCGGCCTCGGATCGGCGACCGCCATCTCGAGCCTCGCGTGGGCGCTTCTCCTGCGGCCCCTGCCCTTTCCCGACGCCGACCGCATCGTCACCGTCGACGCCGTCGTCGCGGGTGAACGCGGCCGGCTGGCGCTGCGGGAATACCGGGACCTCGAGCGCGATGCACGCGCGTTCGGGCGCTGGGGCGCCTACTACCGCTCGCAGTACAACCTGACGGGTGGAGGTCCACCCGAGGCGCTGACCTGCACCATCGGATCCTCGACGGTGTTCGACGTGCTGGGGGTTCGCGCGCTCCACGGGGACATGTGGGCCGAGTCGCTCGACTTCACGCGCCAGTACGAAGTGGTGCTGTCGCACCGGCTGTGGCAGCAGCGCTTCGGGGGCCGGCCTGACGCCGTGGGCGACACGCTCGTCATGGATGGCGGCACCTACCGCATCGCCGGCGTGCTGCCGGAGAGCGCGCACTACCCGCTCCAGACCGACGTCTACCGCGCCGTCACCGACTACAACGCGCCGCACCTGCGCCGCTACGCGGTGATCGCCCGTCTGTCGGACGGCCGGACCCTGGCCGACGCGCAGGCGGAGCTCGACGCCATGGCCGCGCGATTCGCCGCGACATGGCCCGACACGAATCAGGGCGTCCGCCTCGAGGCGCGCCGGCTGCGGGACGCCTACGTAGGCGGGGCCCGGCCGTTCGTCCTGCTGCTGGCCGGCGGGGCCGCACTGCTGCTGCTCATTGCCAGCATCAACGTGACGAACCTGCTGATCTCGCGGGCGCTCACCCGCCAGCGCGACTTCGCGGTGCGGCTGGCCCTCGGGGCCGCGCGACGCCATCTGATCCGCCAGTCGGCGCTCGAGGCCCTGGTGCTCGCGCTCACGGGCGCGGCGCTCGGCGTGGCCGGTGCGCAGTATGCCGTGCAGGCACTGATGCAGCTGATCGGCACGGACCTCCCGCCCTGGCTGGCCGTCGAGATCGACGGCGCCGTGCTGGCCGCCAGCGCGGCGCTCGCCCTGGCGGTCGCACTCGGCGTGGCGCTGCTGCCGGCGCTCCAGGCGTCGCGCACGGATGTCGAGCGGCTGCTGCGGCAGGAGACGGGCCGGGCGGCGGGCAGCCGGGCGCAGAACACCGCGCGCCGCTGGCTTGTCGGCGTGCAGACGGCCATCGCGTCGCTGCTGCTCGTGGCCGCGGGCATCTTCGCGATGGGCCTGTCGAGCCTGATGCAGGTCAACGCGGGGTTCGCGACGGAGGGCGTCCTGACGTTCCGGGCCGATCCGCCGTGGGGCCGCTACCCCGACATCCCTACGACGTCGGAGTTCTACCGGCGCGCGAACGAAGCCTTGGAGACCATTCCAGGCGTCGAGCGTGCCGGCACCAACACGAACCTGCCGTTCGTCGGCCTCGACGTGTCGTCCACGCGCGTGGTGGCCGAGGGCCGTGAGTCCGGACGCGCCGACGAAGAGCCGTTCGTCAACGTGCAACTCGTCGATCGCGGGTACTTCGAGGCCATGCGGCTGCCGCTCGTGCAGGGCCGGCTGTTCGAGGTGACAGACGGCCTCGCGGCGCCCCCCGTCGCCATCGTCGGCGACCGGACGGCCCGCCGTCTGTGGGGCGACGCAGACACCGCCGTCGGACGGCGCCTGCGGCTCACCTGGAATCAGGACGGCGTCAGCGGGGGCGGCGGCGACGATGTATGGCTCTCGGTGGTGGGCGTCGTGAACTCGGTACGCTTCAGCGGCGTCGAGGACGACACGTCGCTGGACATCTACGCGCCGAACAGCCAGTTGTTCGCGGGTGATGCCTACTTCGTGCTGCGCAGCCGGGTACCGCCGGAGACGCTCGTGCCGCAGATCCGGGCCGCGATCGACACGGTCGATGCGGAGCAGTCCTTCTTTGACGCGCGGATGATGCGCCGGCGGATCGACGACACGGTGTGGCAGCAGCGGGTCTCGACCGCCGTGCTCGCCCTGTTCGCGGTCGTGGCGCTGGTGCTCGCGGTCATCGGCACCTACGCCGTGACCGCGCATGCCGTCGCGGCCGAGCGGCGCGAGATCGGCGTGCGGATGGCGCTCGGCTCCTCGGCGGGGAGCGTCGGATGGCTGCTGGCGCGGCGGTGGGTCACACCGGTCGGCCTGGGCATCGCCACGGGCCTTGGCGGCGGGCTGCTCGTCGCGCGCGAGCTGGCAGCGGTGCTTGGCGCGTCGGTACCGGCGTTCGGCTGGCCGTTCGCGCTGCCGGCGGTGCTGGCGGCGGCCGCGGCTCTGGCGTGCTTGCTGCCCGTGCGCCGTGCGGTGCGCGGTGTCGCGCTGACCGAGACCCTGCGCGCCGAGTGAGCTCACGAGATAGGGGCGGTTCAACCCCCGCACCTGTCCATTCGACGCCGCAGCGCATCCAGTCAGAGGTTTGCCCTCGATTCGAGGGACCACCGCCCGGACACTGGCGCGATGGAGCGTTGTCTCTGGAAATACGCTGTCGGCGCCATGCTGCTTCTGCTCGCGCCCTCGACGGTCACGGCCCACGGCGAGGCCGTTCAGGCCCTCGCCACCCTGCCACGCATCGCCGCCCCGGTTGTCGACGGTGTGCTCGGCGACGAGGAGTGGCGCGGGGCACTGGTGCTGTCGCTCGACCACCAGACCGAGCCGGGGGACAACACGGCCCCCTCCGAACGGACGGAGGTGTGGCTCGGCTACGACGCAAGCCACTTCTATGTCGCCATCCGCGCGTGGGACAGCGACCCGGCGGCCATCCGCGGACGCGTGGCGCGCCGCGACGACATCGCGCGCGACGACCGCGTGACGCTGCACCTCGACACCTTCAACGACCGTCGCCGCGCGTATGTGTTCGCCTTCAACCCGCTCGGTATCCAGGCCGACGGGTTGTACACAGAAGGCACGACGATTGGCCGCAACTGGGAAGGCAACGTCGATCTGACGTGGGACGGTGTTCTCGCCTCGCAGGGCCGCATCGTGGAGGACGGCTGGACGGTGGAGGCGGCCATTCCGTTTCGGACGCTGCGCTACGCGGCGGGCGCGGATCGTCTCTGGGGCGTCCACGTGCAGCGCTGGATTGCGCGCAAGGCCGAAAATGTCTCGTGGCGTCCGTTGTCGCGGCAGGCCTCATCGCTGCTGACACAGATGGGCACCATTGGAGGACTGGGGGGCATTCGCGCCGCCCGGCCGCTGGACCTGATTCCGACGCTCACGAGCGCGGTCGAGCGCACGCCGTCGGGGTCCGGCCGGATGGCGCAGCGCACCGACTGGGCGCCTGGCCTCACGGCGAACTGGGGCGTAACGCCGAACCTCGCGCTCGGCGCGACGCTCAACCCCGACTTCTCACAGATCGAAGCGGACGTGCCGCAGATCGAGGTCAATCAACGCTTTCCGCTCTTCTATGCGGAGAAGCGGCCGTTCTTCTACGAAGGCGGACAGTTCTTCCAGTCGCCCGGCGCCATGAACTTCATCAACACGCGGCAGATCGTCGATCCCGACTGGGGCGCGAAGCTGACCGGCAAGGCAGGCGCGAATACCATCGCGGTGCTGGCGGCGGCCGACGCGGCGCCCGGACGACGCGCCGCTCCGGACGGACCTGGTGAAGGGGACGCCGCACACTTCGGGGTGCTTCGATATCAGCGCGACCTGTTCGGCAGTTCGACGGTGGGTGGCTTCGTCACCGAGCGCCGCTTTGCCGGGGCGTCCAATACGGTGGTGGCGGCCGACGGCCAGCTCCGGTTTCCGCTCAATACGATCGGCTTTCAGTTCGCCCGGTCGTCGACCACGGAGCGTTACGAGACGCGGGCGGGCACGGCGAGCTACATCTGGTACGACTTCGTCGGGCGGAACTGGCGGCTCTTCGTAAACGACCTGCGCATCTCCGACGGCTACGACTCCCAAGTGGGGTTCGTCCGCCGGCGCGGCTTCCGCGCGCACTCGATGACGTTCGGCTACGAGTTCCAGGGCAACAAGAGCCGCTGGTTCGTCCGGGCACGCCCGTTCGTCGTCGCACGGTACTTGAAGACGACCGAAGGCCTGGTGGACGAGTCGTACGTGGATCCAGGCGTGGACCTCCGCCTCGTTCGCGACGTGTCGGTCTACGCGTACACGTCGTTCCGGCAAGATGCGTTCGCCGGCCAGGAGTTCCCCCACCGGTTTCTCGCGGTCAATACCACCGCCAACACCTGGAAGCGCGTGACGATCGGCCACCGGCTGCAGGTGGGCGAGGCGGTCCACTTCGATCCTCTCCGCCCGCAGGTCGGCCGGCATCTGAGCACCGCCCTTACGCTGACGTTCAAGCCGGACGAACGGCTGAACAGCGAGTGGCTCCATCTCAAGAGCCGCCTCCAGGAGCGCGGCACGGGGCGGGAGTTGTTCGATCAGGACGTCGTGCGCACCCGTACCAGCTTCCAGTTCACGCGTGACCACGCGTCGCGGGTCATCGCCGAGTACAACACGCTCTCGCGTCGCGCGAGCCTGAGCGTGCTGTACAGCTACACGCCGCGACCGAACACGACCGTGTATGCCGGCTACGGCGACGTGTACCTCAATGGGGTCGATGCGTTCGATGCCACACCGCGCGATGGACTGCAGGCCTTGCGCCGGACCGTCTTTCTGAAGCTGTCGGTGGACTGGAAGGCCCGCTGAGCGCGCCGCGGCTGGGGGCTGAGCGCAGGGCGGTCGCTCTCCCCGGGCCAGCGGCGGGCAGGCCCGCGGTCGCAGCCCGGGCCGGGTGCGCCAGAAGACCACGCGCTTTTCGGGCACCCGACGGTTGGGAACCCATCTCATGAATGGGGCCGTAGCACCGAGGGCGGGGAGGCGCCTGACTGGCCAGGCGCGACGACCGAGAATACCAGGCTGTATTTGAGAGAGGAGCAACGCCGCCAGGCAGGATGCATCGCCGGCCGAATGCCGGCCCGATTCATGAGAAGGGTTCTATAGTGCCACGATGCGACACACCACTGACCTGACACGGCGGGGACTCCTTATGACCGCCGCGTGCGGATCGGCCGCGGCGCTCCTGCGGACGGCCGGCCTGGCCGCCGCCGCCGCCGATCTGCCACCGGTGCCGAAGGCCTCGCCCGCCGACGCCGCGCGCGACCCCGAGTACTGGGCACAGGTGAGCGCCGCCTTCGACGTGGACGGGACCGTGGCCAACCTCGAGAACGCGTACTGGGGCGTCCTGCCCCGCCAGGTGCAGGCTGCGTACCACGAACGCCTGGCGTACGTGAACCGCCACCACGTGGCGTACGTCCGCAACTGGATCGACGGCCACCACTACGCCGGGGCCGTGGAGGGCGTGCGCGCCCAGGTCGCCGGGCTGCTGGGCTGCGCCCGCGACGAGGTCGCGCTGGCGCGCAGCGGCACCGAGGCGCTTCAGAATCTCATCGTCAACTACCGGAGGCTCGCGCCCGGCGACGCGGTCATCTACGCCGATCTCGACTACCCCGACATGCAGATGGCGATGGACTCGCTGGTCGAGCGGCGCGGCGTGGACGTCGTGCGTTTCGCCATTCCGGAACCGGCGACGCGCACGAACGTCCTCGAGGCCTACGACCGGATCCTGCGCGACACGCCGCGGGCAAAGCTGCTGCTCGTCACGCACCTGTCGAACCGTACGGGTCTCGTACCGCCGGTCGCCGAGATCGCCGCGATGGCCCGGGCACGCGGCGTGGACGTGATTCTCGATGCGGCCCAGACGGTGGGACAGATCGATTTCCGCGTGGGCGATCTCGGCGTGGACTTTGCCGGCTTCAGCCTGCACAAGTGGGTGGGCGCCCCCCTCGGCACGGCCGGCCTCTACATCAGGGCCGGCCGGCTGGCGGACATCGCGCCGCACATGGGCAACACACCCGAAGACGACATCCGCTCCCGCGTGTTCCCCGGCACGACGAACTTCGCCGCGACGCTCACGGTGCCTGACGCGCTGGCGTTTCAGGACGCGCTTGGCGGCGTCGCCCGGAAGCAGGCCCGCCTGCAGTATCTGCGCGACTCCTGGGTCAACCGCGTCAGGTCCGCACGCGTGCAGGTCCTGACGCCCGAGGACCCGTCGCTTTACGGCAGCGTGACGTCGTTTCGCATCGCCGGGCTGTCGGCAGACGCGGTGCAGCGGGCCCTGCTCGACGATCACCGGATCCTCACGGTGGCGCGCACCGGCATCGCGGGCGGCGACGCGGTCCGGGTGACCCCCGCCCTCTACAACACCGAGGGCGACATGGATCGGCTGGTTGAGGCGATCCAGAAGATGGCCGCCGGATAGCGCGGGCGCCGGACACGATCAGCGGTTGGTGGTGCCCTGGCGCCCGTTCATGTGTGCGTCGCGACCACCTGTCGAACCCGGCATGCGTGCCGGCACCCACCCGGATCATCCTTGCGGATTGGGCAAAGTGCCCGGGCCCGCCGTTCATGACGGGTCGTGACGAAGGATGCAGCGCACATGGGATGGATGAGACGAGCGATGGCGACGACCGCCATCGCCCTGCTGGCCGGCGGGGTGGTCGCCGCGCAGGAGGCCGGCACGATTGCCGGGACGGTGAGGGTCGACGGCACGGGCGGGCCGGTCGCGGGCGTCCGGGTGCTCCTGGCGGGCAGCTCTCAGGAGGCGCCCACCGGCGCCGACGGACGCTTCGCCTTGACGGGCGTCGCTCCCGGGTCACACACCGTGGTGTTCCTGCGCGACGGGTACGCCCCACTCTCCGAGATGGTCGAGGTATCGGGCGGCAGCACGATCACACTCGAGGTCCAGCTGCCGCTCGCCCCCACGCTGACACAGGAGATCGTCGTCACCGGCCGGATGAGCGATTACGTCGAGACGAGCGCCGGCGCCGCGCGGACGTCCGCACGGCTCATCGACGTGCCCCAGGCCATCCAGGTGCTGCCCGCGCGCTTCCTCGAGGACATCGGGGCCCTCGATACCAAGGACCTCTACAAACACATCAGTGGCGTGACCGACAGCGCCTACAGCTCCACGGTGGTGCGCGGCTTCACGCAGCGCGAGGTGCTGATCAACGGCGTGCGCGGGAACCCGTACGGCAGCCTCGAGGGCGACATCAACAACTCGGGGTTCAGCACGAGCCAGTTCCGGCTGTCCAACGTCGAGCGCGTCGAGATACTCAAGGGGCCCGCGTCGGTGCTCTACGGGTCCAGCGAGCCCGGCGGCGTCATCAACTACGTCACCAAGCGTCCGCGTGATCAGTTCTCTTCCCGCGCCATGGCCGGCACGGGCCAGTTCGGCCAGGCGCTCGGCGAGATCGACGTGACGGGTCCGCTCAATGCCGCGCGCACCCTGCTCTACCGAGGCGCGGTGTATTTCGAGAACCGCGAGGGTTACCGGTTCAATACCGAGCTGCGCAACGCGCACGCCGTGGGTAGCCTGGCATGGCGGGCCACACCGCGGACGTCACTTGCCATCGACTACGAGTACATCAACCAGCGCAACGTCGCGCACCGGCTTCGCGGCGTTCCCGTCGACGCGGCTGGTGAGTTCCTCACCGACTATCGGTGGACCGCGACGGAACCCACGGACTTCACCGACCTCGAGGCGCACGTCCTTCAGGCTCGCTGGGAGCAGGCGTTCGGGCGCGGCCTGCGCGCGGACGCGACGCTGCGCTACCTCGACTACGACCGGCGCGAGAACTACCACGAGCCGCGCGGCTTCTTCGCCGGCGGCACGATGATGCACCGCGACTTCCGGGACCAGTTGCGCACCAACGCGGACTGGACGTTTGCCGCCGGGCTCTCGGCCCCCCTCGTGACGGGCGGCGTCCGCCACGACATCGCGGTCGGCGGCGACGTGGCCCGCCAGGATCACTTCTTCCGCTTCGGCACGGCCGCGCAGCAGAGCGCGGGCGGCCCCGTGCCCCCGCTCTCGATTCAGACGCCCGTCTACGGCACGACCCGCGGCGCACTCTATAACATCCCCGCCTCGCGGTACTCGGTCGATACTGCCGACACGTTCCGCGGGGGGATCTACGTGCAGGACCTGATGACGCTCGGCCCCCGATGGCACGTGCTCGCCGGAGGCCGCGTGGATCGCTACGACGACGCGGGTGACAACCGCGGCCTGGCGCTCGCGGCGGACCATACCGCGCTCACAGGCCGCGTTGGTCTGGTCTTCAAACCGGTGGACCACGCCTCGCTGTACGGCAGCGTGTCGAACGGCTTCACGCGCGCGTCGGTACTCGCTCAGACGCCGGACGCGAACGGCCCGCACGATCCCGAGACCTCATGGCAGGTCGAAACCGGCGCCAAGGCCGAGTGGCTCGACGGCCGCCTGCAGGTGACGGGCGCCTTCTTCCACACGATGAAGGAGAACGTGCTGCGGCCGGATCCGGCGCTCGGCCCTTCGGGCGCCAACTTCAACTCGGTGCTCTCCACCGGAGAGGTGCGCAACCGTGGCCTCGAGATCGACCTGGCAGGCCAGGTGCGCCCCTACTGGAACCTGGCCGTTAACTACGCGTACCTCGACTCGACGATCACGCGCGACCTGACGGCCAACCTCGTCGGCCGGCCGATGCCGAACTCGGCGCCACATGCCGTGGGCGTCTTCACGCGCGTGGACTTGCCGCACGGCGCGGCGATTGGGGGCAGCCTCGAGTACCTCGCCGGCCGCGAGGAGCCGTTCGCCGGACTCGTCGCACCGGCGTACACCGTGATCGATGCCCACTACTTCCAACAGATCACGCCGCGCGTGCGCCTGCTGCTGCGGGCCGACAACGTCTTCGACGCGCGCTACTCGGCCTCGTCGCTCTTCGCGGCCCGTGTCGGCAACATCCCGGGACAGCCCAGAACGGTATCGGTCGCGCTGACGGTGACGAGCCGCCCGGCCGAAAACAGCGTGCGGCCGTGACGGCGTTTCGCATTGCACGGCACGAGCTGCGCGAGGCCTGGCGCTCTCGCGTGCTTCTGGCGCTTGGCGCGGTCATCGCCCTGCTCGTGGCCGGCGCCGCATCCGTCGGCGTGGCGCGTCAGACAGGCGAGGCCACGCAGCGCGCGCGCATGCAGGCGCTCGTCGAGTCGCAGT
>CAZNOC010000091.1:14422-15043 GCA_964574545.1 uncultured Bifidobacteriaceae bacterium
GCAGCCCGACCGCCATCCTCACCGCGTGGCGCACTACGGATTCCTGGTCTTCCGCCCGGCCGCGCCGCTCGGCTTCTTCGACACCGGTGTGGGCAGCTTCACCGGCTCGACCATGTTCCTCGAAGCGCACCGGCAGAACTCGGCGAACTTCAGCGATGCCGCGCAGGCCGACGGGACACGCCAGTTCGGGGAACTGACGATGGCGATGGTGCTGCAGTTGCTGCTGCCGCTATTCATCTTCGCGGTGGCCGGCATCGCCATCACGCGTGAGCGCGAGCAGGGCACGCTCTGGTTGCTGCTCTGTCAGGGTGCGTCCTGGCCGGCCGTGCTCTGGGGCACGTTCGCCGGCACGCTCCTCGCCGTCGCCGTCGTTGTCGTGCCAGGCGCGCTGATGGCGGTGGGGTGGCTGGGTGCGGCCGATACGTCGTGGGACGCGGACATGCTGATTCGGGCGGCGGCACTGGCCGCATCGCACGGCATCTACCTGGCGGCGTGCGCGGCACTGGCCGTGCTGGTGTCGGCGGCCCATCGCACCAGCCGCGGCGCCATCGTGACGCTCGTGACCGTCTGGATCGTGCTGTGGGTCGTGGTGCCCCGCGCGCTCCCTGGGCTCGCCACGGC
>CAZNOC010000092.1:0-10132 GCA_964574545.1 uncultured Bifidobacteriaceae bacterium
AGGAACACATCGGCCGTCCGGTGCGCAAGGGCCTCCGCGTTGACGCTGGTCACGTTGCAGAGGACGGCCACGGACACGCGCTCCTCCGGGAAGCGAGTGAGGAACGCCCGATATCCCGCGGTGGCGCCGCCATGGCTGACCTCGCGGAGGCCCCTGTAGGTGCCAACCATCAGCCCACTGGCGTAGGCGATCTCCCGGCCGTCGTTGAGCCTCGCTTGGCGGTGCATCTCCTCGATGAATGCCGCGCCCCCCACCCGCCCGTGCTCCAGGTTGTCCGTCCAGCGAAGCAGGTCCCCCACCGTCGTGAGCAGCCCGCCGTTGCCGTAGACGTTCTCGAAGGGCATCAGCATCCTGAATGCCCCTTCGCGGTCGGTCGTGAACGCGGTCGCGCGCCGCTTCACGATGCGCGTGAAGTCGTCCCGCCACTCAGTGCTCGTCATCCCCAGAGGCTCGAAGATGTGTTGCTTGCTGAAGGCATTCAGCGACTGGCCGCTCACCCGTTCAGCGATGATGGCGAGCAGGGTGTAACCCGAGTTCGTGTAGGAGTACTCGGCCCCGGGCGTGTAGTTGAGTGATCTCTGCCGGCCGATCACGTCGAGCGCATGCGCGTGGGTGTGGATACGCGTCGTGCGCGGCCAGCCGGCCGCGTCCACCACCGTGCCCCAATCGCGCAGGCCGCTCGTATGCGTGAAGAGATGCCGGATGGTGATCGGCGTCCCATAGTCGGGTACTTCCGGCACATGCTTCCGCACGTCATCGTCGAGTGAGAGGCGGCCCGACTGAGCGAGCAGCACGACTGCGGCGGCGGTGAACTGCTTGGCCACGGAACCCGCCTCGAAGACCGTGTCCGGCGAGATCGGAACATCGTGTTCCATGTCCGCCATCCCGTACGCGCGGGAGAGTTTTTCGCCGCCCGCCATGCCGACGGCCACGGCGCACCCCGGCGACTGGCGAGAGTTCCACCGCGCGAACACCTCGTCCACGCGCGCACCGTGATCGCCCCCCACACCGGTGCCCTGCGCACCCGCGGACGATGGTAAGACCAGGAGCGCCAGGCACCACGCAGCCACGCGCACGAACGTCAGCGCCACTGATCCACCCTCCCGCTCGACGCCGTCGGTGATACAGGCTGAGCCGGATCGTCCGGTGCCTTCTCCCACGCATACGACCGCCCCATCGCGTGACGTTCGAACCAGTCCAGCTCGACATTCATCTTGAAGAGCTGGTGCCTCAGCTCCACGAACCCGTGCGGCTGGCGCGGCGCGATGTAGAGGTGCGTCGGGACGCCATTGCTTCGCACAGCACGGAACATCTCGACCGACTGCTCCGGCGGCACGCGCACGTCTTCGCCACCGACGATGAAGATGGTCGGCGTCGAGACATTCGCCACGTACCTGAGCGGGGAGTGCTCCCAGTAGACGTCGATGGGCGCATCCTTCTGCCACGGTGTACCGCCAAACCACGGTGTGCGGTAGGTACGGACGTCGCTCTGGCCGTACATCGACACCCAGTTCGACGCGCCGGCACCTGACGATGCCGCCTTGAACCTGTCGGTGAACGTGACGATCTTGTTCGTCATGTGACCGCCGGCGCTCCAGCCCATCTTCACGAGCCGATCGGGATCGGCGAGACCCATGCCGATCACGTGATCGACGCCGCGCATCACGTCCAGGTGGGCGTTCCTGAAGTAGCTGCCCACCATGTCGCGCAGGAAGTCGTCGCCGTACCCCGTGCTGCCCCGGTAGTTGGGCTGGAGGACGGCGTAGCCCTTCGCGGTCAGCACCTGGACGTAGTTGCCCCAGCGGCCGAAGCTGAACTTGTCGGACGCGGCGGGGCCCCCATGGGTCTGGACCACCAACGGATAACGCTGACCCTCCCGGTAGTCGAGCGGGTAGAACAGCAGCCCTTCGACCCGCACGCCGTCGGCACCCGCGTACTCGATTCGCTCCTGGCGAGGCAGGCGGAAGTCCTCAGCGAGGCTGTCGAAGACCCGCGTGATCCGCTGCGGCTCGCCGCCGGCGTCCAGGGCGAGCGTCCAGATCTCGCCGGGATTCCCCGGCTCGTCGAGGATGAACACGTGTCGCCCGGCTGGCCCCGTGAGGGCCCAGTCGCCCAGCGTGTGGTTGCCGCTGGTGAGCTGCCGCGGCGTACCCCCCGTTGGATCGAGCTGGAAGAGCTGGCTGTGCACGCCCATGTTAGCGACGAAGTCGATCGACCGGCCATCACTCGCCCATTTGGCGGCAGTGACCTCGTGGGGCAGGTCTCCGGTGAGCAGGCGCGCCGGGCCGCCGGCGGCGGGCACGACAAAGATGTTCTGGTTGTAGTAGAAGTCAAACGCCGCGTTGGCCTGCGCGAGGAAGAGCACCTGCGAGTTGTCTGGAGAGAGCGCTGCCCCGCTCTCCGGCACCGCATTCCGCGTGAGCTGCGTGGCATTGCGGCCCGTCGCATCCATCACCCAGACCTCGGCCCGATCGGCGTCGCCAAAGAGCGGACTGGGTCCACGGTGAAACGCGATGCGGCTCCCGTCGCGCGACACGGTGTAGCCGGTGACGGAGAAGTCGCCCTTCGTGATCCGCTCAGTCCGACCGTCGGCAACTGTCGCCTTCCACAAATGCTGTGGCTTAAAGTCCTCGTCGAACCGAAACACGTCGTCGCCGGCCTTCTCCCGCGCGATCTCCTCTGGCGTCTTCGGGTCGGACGCGAGGAAGTAGATCGACGTGCCGTCCGGTGACCACGCAAGGTTGGACACCGAGGTGGGGTGGAAGGTCAGCGCACGCGCTTCGCCACCGTCCACGGGCAGCAGGTGAATCTGCGTCTCGCCTGCGTCGCCGCGGCGTGCCAGAAATGCGATCGATCGCCCGTCGAGTGCCCAGCTCGGACTCCTGGCGCCTTCGGGACCATACGTGAGCTGGCGCGCGTCAGAGCCGTCGACGTCGGCCCGCCAGATCTGCTCGACACGCCGATTCACCGACCAGTCCGCCTCGGACTGTACGAAGATGACCTGGCGTCCGTCCGGTGACAGCTGAGGTGCGCTCAATCGCGGGACGTTGATGAGATCCACCAGCGTCATCGCACGCTGGGCCCAGGCCGCGTTCACGCCGATCAGCAAAACGGCCAGTGTCATCGGCAGCAGGGGGCTTCGTCGGTGCAAAGTCATTGCAGGTACCTCCTGACTGTGGCACATGGCGCATGGCCTCTGGCCTTCGGCGTAGTTGTCACGGGTGCTCCCTCGACGTACTCGGGGTTCCGCGGATCACGCCCACGCCGTCCACGTAGGCGATCGAGGTCTTGAAGGGCTCGGAAAGCCGTTGGAGCGTCCCGATGATCCGCCGTCCATTCTCTTCGTCGGCCAACATGGGCCTGCCGCGTTGCGGGCGATCGAGTCCGAAGCCCAGCGTGAGTGGATGGAGGCGCACCTCTTCGAGACTGCCGGCGCGGAAGCGAACCACGGCCAGCGCGCTGTCCCAGTACGTGGCGTCGGCCGGCCAGCCCCCGCCCGACGCCGCTTCGCGGCCGGCGTAGAAGTGGGACGGCAGGGCGGTCGGCGGCAGCCCGTAGCGTTCGTAGTTGTCGGCGGGCTGGCGCGTCACGGTGTCGTTCTGGAAGATGAGGTCCGCGAGGCTGTAGAAGATCGGCTTGCCCCGATAGATCTCGACGCCGCGCAGGATGTGGGGGCCGTGTCCCGTGACAATGTCGGCACCGGCGTCGATGACGGCACGCGCGAAGGTCACCAGGAACTGAGCGGGCACCTCGCGGTGGCCGTCACCTTCATGGGTGTGGCTCGTCACCACGACCCAGTCGGCCAGCTCGCGCGCATCGCGCACCGCCGCGACGACATCGGCGAGGTCGCCGTCGTGCGGACTGGTCCGCACCTCGTATCCATCGCCGGCGACAAACGTCGCGCCGAACATGGTGAGCCGGTCTCCGTCTTCGCGGCCGCCGAGCCTTAGGCTCTGGCGGACCTCGCGCAGCGCGTCGAGCTGCGCGCGAGGGACCGTGTAGGTCGTTTCGTAGCGCAGCGGGCTGAGGCCCGGCCGCCCGCGGAAATCCTGACGCTGGTGGCCTGCCCGCATGTGATCGGCAAAGCTCGAGGACACGGAGATGAGGGCCACGCGGCCTCCTGGCGTCTCGAGATAGGCTGGCGCTCGCGCTTCGGCGAGATTCTCGCCGGCGCCCGCCTGCACCAGTCCCGCCGCCTCCACGGCGCGCGTCGTCGCACGCAGCCCGCCGATGCCGAAGTCCATTGTGTGGTTGTTGGCGCGGCTCACGATGTCGAAGCCCATCCAGCCCAATTCCTTCGCGAGATCCGGGTGGGCGGACATGTAGGTCCCCCCGCTCTGGGAGGCGGGGATGATGTCCTCCTCGTAGCTATGGAAGAGCATCTCGAGATTGGTGAAGCCGACGGTCGCGCCGCTGATGATCTCGCGCAGCTTCAGAAACGCCGACTCGTCGTAGACCGACAGCTTGCGTGAGATGATGCTGTCGCCGGCCAGGGCGAAGGAGATGCTGCCGGCGCCGTCGTGATAGACGTGCTGGGTGTGTGTGGGCTGGATGTGAATCGCCAGGAAACCGATCGCGGCGAGCGCCGTGAACATCCACCTCACTCGATGCTGCAGCATTAGCCCTTCTCCTCGGGCGCTCGCCCGGCGCCCGGCCATGTCGCGTTCCTGTCGCGACGATACGCCCGCAGCGCCATCCCGGTCAACACGAGAACCCCGGAACCCGCACCCCCTCCTGGTGGACAGCGCGCAGTGCTCGTGCGTACCACCTCAACGGTTGGGAGGAATGACACTGACGCGCAGGAGACATATACTAAGCGGCCGCAACACAGATAATCGCGACGCGACGCCGCCGATGATGTCGCAGGAGCCGGACGCGAGGGTTGGTGATTCATGACGCAGTTCCTACGTCGCATGCTCCTTATTGTCGTCGTCACTTCCGTCGCCAGCCCCGTCGCGGCACAGCACTGGCCGATGTTCCGTGGTCCCGAGGCATCTGGCGTGGCCGATGGACAGGATCTCCCCGATCGCTGGGACGCGGAAACCGGCGAGAACATTCTTTGGAAGACGGGCATCGCCGGGCTCGGGCACTCCAGTCCGGTGATCTGGGGCGATCGGATCTTCCTGACAACAGCGGTCAGCAGCAGCCGGGACAGCGTCTTTCAGACGGAGACCACCGGGCAGATCGACCGGCGCTCCGATGAATCGATCCACACCTGGTGGGTCCACGCGTTGGACAAGCATTCGGGACGGATCCTTTGGAGCCGCAAGGCCCTGGAGGGCAGGCCGCGCGTCCATCGTCACCCGAAGAACAGCTATGCGTCCGCCACGCCCGCCACCAACGGCACGCATTTGGTGGTGGTCTTCGGATCCGAGGGGTTGTACTGCTTCGATGTCGACGGGAACCTGCTCTGGACGCAGGATCTTGGAGTGATCGATGCGGGAGCCTCGTACGACGACACGTATGACTGGGGTCCGGCCGCCTCGCCGATCATCTTCGACGGCATGGCCATCGTGCTGGCTGATGGCCATGCCGGCTCGTTCGTTGCCGCCTATGACCTCCGAACGGGCCGGCAGGTCTGGCGTACCCCACGCGATCTGATCTCCTCGTTCTCGACACCCAATGTCTCTGCAGGGCACCAGCCTGCCGAGCTGGTGACGAACGGCGCCGGCACGATCATCGGCTATGACGCGCGCACGGGCGCGGAGCGGTGGCGACTGCGCGGCAGCTCATTCAATACGACGCCAACGCCGGTGTTCGGACACGGGTTGATCTTCCTCGCCAGTGGCTACCGGGCACGCCCGATCCACGCGGTCCGGCTGGGCGCGGCCGGTGACATCACGCCCGCGGAGGCCGGCGCCACTGGAGCGTTTGTGGCCTGGAGTTCGGACCGGGACGGCCCGTACATGGCCACCCCGCTCGTCTACGGCGAGTATCTGTACCTGCTCCACACGAATGGCGCACTCGCCTGCTACCGCGCACGTACGGGAGAGTTGGTGTACCGCGAACGCGTGGGCAGTGGAGGCTGGTTTTTTGCTTCGCCCGTCGCTGCCGACGGAAAGCTCTACATCGCGGGCGAGGCGGGCGAGATCTTCGTGCTGCAGGCAGGCCCTCAGTTCCGCGTTCTGGCGCGGAATCCGTCGGCGGAACTTCTCATGGCGACGCCCGCCCTCTCGGAAGGCCGGATGTACGTCAGGGCCCATGACCATTTGTACGCAGTCGGGAGGCCGGGAGCGTCGGGGCCACCGCGCAGATAGAAGCGGCCGGCCTGGAAGGAAGCCATAACGGCGACCGCGTGACATCATCCGGCACATCGTTCACGTGGCGGACCTGGCCGGCATCGCTCACGTCGGGATCGGCAGCGCCCTGCACGGAACGAGCGGCTCCACCGGCTCGGTCACCGCAATTCTGGCTTGACAGGCACGCCCCGGGGAAGCAAGGTAGCCGGGCACACCCGGCAGGCGTTCGACGATCGCTTCGCACCAGCGGCCCGCGCCAGCGGGCAGGGAGACGCCGAAACATGGATCTGAACCGTCGCGAGTTTCTCAGGCTGGCCGGCAGCGCCGGCGGGTTTGCGTTTGGCGCGCCACCCCTGGCCGGTCGTGCCTCCGCCCAGGGTGCGCCTGTCGCGTCCGAGATCGACGCCGTGTTCAACCGGGCGGTCGTCTTCGATGCGCTTTCCGCTGGAGAACAGTGGGACGACCCGGACCCGATCTTCGCTGCGTACAAGCGTTCCGGCCTCACGGCCGTTCACGCGAGCCTGAGCAACCGGAACCTCGAGGTGGCGATGCGCGACCTGGCCGCGTGGCAGGGGCGGTTCGACCGCTGGCCCGGCCACTTGACCAGAGTCGTGCGCGGCGCGCAAATCGCCGAGGCCAAGGCCAGTGGCCGCGTCGGCGTCATCCTTGGTTTCCAGAACGCCACCATCGTCGAGGCCGATCTGCGAAACCTCGACACCCTGTATGCCGCGGGCACGCGGTGCATTCAGCTGACCTACAACGCGCGTAACCTCCTGGGCGACGGCTGCACCGAGCGCACCAACACCGGGCTGTCTGACTTCGGCGTTGCCGTCGTCGAGCGAATGAACGAACTCGGCATCGTTGTCGATCTGTCGCACTGCGGCGAGGCGACGAGCCGCGACGGCATTGCGGTCAGCAGGAGGCCGCCCGCGTTCACCCACACGATGTGCAAGGGCGTGTACGACCACGTGCGGGCCAAGTCGGACGAGCTCATGAAGGCGCTGGCCGACAAGGGTGGCGTGACAGGCATCGCAACCCTCGGCTACTTCATCGGCCCGACGCCCGAGACGACATTCGACGACTACCTCCGCCACATCGACCACGCCGTCAAGGTGGCCGGCATCGATCACGTCGCCCTGGCCTCCGACTACTCGATACGAGGGATCGAGGCCACGCACACTCGTGAGAGCTGGTACGTGCCGCGGCTCACCAGCTTCAAGCCTGTCTACAACGTGCGCTGGCCGCCATGGATCGTGGAACTCGACCCGCCCGAGCGCTTCCGCAACATCGCGCATGGACTGGCCAGGCGAGGCTATACGACGCCGCACATCGAGAAGATTCTCGGCGGCAACTGGACCCGGTACTTCACCGACGTGCTGGGCTGAATGCGTGACGCCAACGTCGGATGACTCAGGCGCGGCCAGGACCGCGCCGAAGGAGTGAGATGCGACCTGCCCTGTGGCTTGCTCTGATCGCGGCGTTCGCCGCTGGTTCGGCCCTGCACCCGGTACTCGACGCGCAGCCACGTGGACGCCGCGTCATTCAACCGGCGGTGTTCCCAGCCACCGGACTGCCGTACAGCCCCGGGATTCTGGTCGGCAACACGCTGTACCTCTCGGGCCAGCTCGGCCGGGACCCCGCAACAGCTCAACTCGTGCCGGGCGGCATCGAGGCAGAAACGCGGCAGGCGCTCACGAACCTGGGAGAAGTGCTGCGGGCCGCGGGGATGGGGTTCGAGGATGTCGTGTCCGTGACGGTGTTCCTGACTGACTTCTCGGAGTTCGACGCCTACAACAAGGTCTATCGCGAGTTCTTTTCCACGGACCCTCCCGCCCGAGCCACTGCGGGAGCGTCGGCGCTCAACCTGGGCGCAAAGGTCGAAGTGCAGATGATCGCGGCGAGGTAGCCATCTGCGCGCGCGCCCACCGCAGGCCACACCCAGGCGGCGCGGCATCGGCACCAGTCTGACGAGGCGTCACTGGGACCTCGTCGCAGTCGTCTCGGCCGCCTTTGCCGTCAAGTCAACCGTGCTCGTCCAGCTGGGCGGGCACCCGCTGCTCCAGCCCCTTGGAGAGCTCGACACCGCCTTCTATGTCGGCCTCGCGCGGCAGGTGGCGGACGCCGGGCCTATGGCCCTGACCGAGCCGTCCTTCGTGTCGCCGTTATACGTCTACTTCCTGGCCGGCGTGTTCGGCCTGGGCGGGTCGCTGACGGCGGTGCGGACGATCCAGATACTGCTCGGCGCCGTGGCCGTCGGTCTCTTGTTCGTGACCACCCGTCAATGGTTCGGCGACCGCGCGGCCTGGGTCGCGGCGGCCCTCGCCATCCTCACCGGCCTCTTCACCTTCTACGAGATTCTCATCCTGCAGGCCGCCCTCGACCCGTTCCTCGTCTCGCTGACGCTGGCACTCGTCTCTCGGTCCCTCGCGTCGGCAGATCCCCGGTGGCCGCTCGCCGCGGGGGCGGCCGCCGGACTACTCGCCCTCAACCGCCCGAACGCGCTCGCGTATGCCGTTGTCGTTGGGGTGGGGCTCGCGATCCGCGAGTGGCGCGCGCGGACTACGTCGCCACGGGCGTTTGGCCGCGCCCTCGTCTTCCCGTCAGCGTTGCTGCTCGTGCTCGCCGCGAGCGGTCTGCGCAACTACGCCGCCTCGGGAGAGTGGATCGCCATTGCGTCGCACGGCGGCCTCAACTTCTACATCGGGAACCACGCGGGCGCCGACGGCACCTACCGACCCGTCCCCGGCATCTCCGCGTCGATCGCCGGGCAGGCACGCGACGCGGCGCGGGTCGCGGAGACGGCGCTCGGACGGCGCCTGTCGGCCACCGACGTCTCCAACTACTTCTACGAACAGGCGCTGGACTGGATTGGGAACAACCCGCTCGACGCGACGCAGTTGTTCGTCTGGAAGTCAGCGCTGGTCGTCAACCGGGCCAACGTGCCCCTCAACTTCAGCTACGCGTACTACAGTCAGGAGGAATCCTCGCTCCTCCGAGGCCTCATCGTCGGGCCCTGGCTTGTCGTGCCCCTCGGACTCGTGGGCCTCTTCCTGCGGTCGGCGCGCCGGCCAGGATCGGGGTTCTGGATCTGGGCGTCGTTCGTCCCGGTCTACGGCCTCTCGATCGCCGTCTTCTTCGTCTCGTCGCGGTACCGGATGCCCCTGCTCCTCCCGCTGTGCGCGTCGGCGGCGGCGGCGCTTGTCTGGGGCCTCGACCAGTGTCGTGCCCGGCGTGGCGCGGTGCTCGCGCCCTACGCTCTGGTCCTCCTCGGAGCGGCCGTCCTCGTCAACTGGCCACTCGGGCTCGACGATGGCCGCGGATTCGAGCAGACGCGGCAGGCGGTGTGGCTCGTCGAGCAGGACCGTATCGATGACGCGCGCGCCTACGTCGCGCGCGTCGCACCAGAACACTCGCAGCCGGGTCTGCTCCACTACAGCGTCGGGCGGGCGCTGGCTGCGACAAACCGGTTCGACCACGCCATTGAGCAGTTCCGGCAGTCTCTGTCCGTTGACCCTGGCGAGCTAGCGACGCGGCTGGAACTCGGCCAGGCGCTTACCGTCGTCGGGCAGGCCCGCGACGCGGTGCCCCATCTGGCCGCGGCCCTCGATGCCGGGCACAGAGCGGATGTCGCCGCGCCGTGGCTCGTGCGTGCCATCGTGGCGGCGGGCGATCGCGAGCGGGCCGTGAGCCTGCTGGCCAGGCTTCCCGAAGCCATCGCGGCGCCCAGGGCCGACACCGCGCTGGACCTCGGGACCATGGCACTCGAACTCGAGGTGCCCGTCCACGCCGAGCGCTGGCTCCGCCTGGCGGTCACGATGGAGCCGGCGCGCGCCGAAGCACACGAGATGCTGGGGGTCGCGCTGATCCTGCAGGACCGGGTGGGCGACGCCATC
>CAZNOC010000092.1:10232-15001 GCA_964574545.1 uncultured Bifidobacteriaceae bacterium
ATCTGGCGAGCCGGCTGGCGATTGCGCATCTGCAGGAAGTTCGGGCTCCAGCTCTGGTAGGCGCTGTTGTAGCTGTACTGCGTGAACGCGCCGCCGTTGAGCAGGTTGAAGACGTTCCCGGCGATCTCGACGTCGCGTCCGTTGCCGAGGCCCACCTTCTTGCCGATCTTCAGCCCGACCGTGTGGATCCCGGGCGCCTGCACCTGTCCCTCGCCGCGGTCGCCGTACAGATACCGGTTCCGCGTCGAGAGCGGGTTCGAGAACGTCCGTCCCCCGGGGGACGTGAACGTCGTCGGGCCGTGCCTGGTGATATCGGGATCGCCCGCCGGGAGCTGGTAGAGGATCGCCCCCGACCAGGGCCCTGCCTGCATCGTGTAGCTGCCCGCAAACGTCACGCCCCATGGCCCGAGCCACGAGCCGGCCACGTTGAAGCGGTATTTCATCCAGGTCGGCCCGTAACTCAGGGCGTTCCCGGTCTCGGGCAGGCTGTTCCGGTCGTTGTTGCCGCGCGGCATGTACAGGTTCGCGTCGTTCGCGAAGTGGTTCGGCTGAAGGAACGCCGCCTTGTCGGTCGGGTTCCATGTGCCCGCCATGTGGTGCCACTGGCGGTTGAACCCGGCCATCAACTGGAAGTTGTGGGACATGTTCTTCGCCACCGTCACTTCCACGGCGCGGTACTCGAGCGTGGACCACGTGTTGTTGGTCTGCTGCTCGATCTCGCCCCGTTCCGGATCGATTCGTCCGAAGCCGCCAAATGGCTGGCCCGGCGCCGACGGCCAGAAGCCGTTGATCTCGCGGAGCGCCCACATGTGCTTGTAGCTGCGCGAGATGAACCCGACGTCCAGACTCGTCTGGAACGGGAACTGCCGGCGGTAGCCGACGATCCATTCGTCCACCCACGGCTGGTGGTTGTTCGGATCAAACTCCTGTCCTGCCAGTGTCGGTGTGGCCGCCGCCGAGAAGCGCTCGGTCTCGAACACGCCGTCCAGGTTGTTGTCGTAGAGCGTGCGGATGTTGACCGTGCCGCTCCCGCCAAAACTCGTGATGGCGTCGCGGCCCATCATCTGCTCGCCCACGCGCACCCAGGTCCCGCGCAGCACGTTTCGCGCGTCCTCGGTCAGCAGGTACGACATGCCGAAGCGCGGCTGAATGGTCCAGGATTTCTGGCGTGTGATGTCGAAGATCAGATCCTCGCGCTTGACCCAGTCGGCTCGCATGCCGATGTTGAGGGTCAGCCGGTTGTTCGGCTTCCAGTTGTCCTGGAGGTAGAACGCCCAGTTCTGATCGCGCGCGCTGCGTGTGGCAATCTGGATCGGGTCCGCAAAGTAGCGCCGGAACGGCACTGTCCCGAGCGACGGATTGCTGTAGTCCACCGGCACCCGGTGTTCCTGGTAGAAGCCGTCGTTCGTGTAACGCGTATTCGTGTCGTACACGTTGCGGGGCTGGATGAAGAAGCCCGTCTGGAACTCGTGCGAGCCACGCCAGCCTGCCCTGAACCAGGTGATGTCTCCGCGGATCAGCGTGACCGACGCCGGGGCAATTCCCTCCGTCATGCGGTTGCCGCCCTGCAGGATCAGCCCGCTCCCCGTGATGAGGCCACTGGCGATGTTGGTGCCCTGGTAAATCTGGACGCCAGGTCCCTGCCCCTGGTGGATGCTGTCCAGCCAGTCAAACGTGTCCTGGCTGTTGGACCCCTTGTCGTTGTAGCCCACCAGGAACGTCGTCGTCAGCGCGTTGCCCCAGACGGAGGAGAGCTTGCTGCTGTAGAGGTTCCCGCCGTTGCCGTAACCGTTGACCTGGTCGTAGAAGTACTCCCAGTTCGACTGTCCGTTGGTCCGGTCGTTCTGATAGAAGGCCGACAGCTCGTGGGCGTTCCCCAGCCGCGAGGTGACCTTCACGTAGGGCTGCGTCCCTTCGATTTTCTGGTTGAAGAGCGTCGAGTCCGGGAAGAACCCCGTGATGTCGCTCACCTGCTTGTCGATCCGGCTGATCGCCGTCTCGACGTCCGACCAGCGGTACGAGGCGAAGAACCAGATCCGATCGCGCTTGATTGGGCCACCAAGAGATCCGTCGAACTGCTTCACCCCTGACTGCACCGGCACCCCGCCCGTCGACACGCACTCGCCGTTCGGGCAGGTGGAGTGCGCGAGGATCTCGGACGGCAGCCTGAACACCGTGCTCGCACTCGAGTTGTCGCCGTTCAGGCTCGACTCGAGCGGCTGGAACGCGTAGCCAGCGGTGCCCCGGAAGACATTGCCGCCGCTCTTCGTGATCACGTTGATCGCCAGCCCCGTCCCCATCGGCGTGGAGGCGTCCACGCCGCCCGTCTTCGTCTGGACGTCCTGGATCATGTCCGAGCCCATCTGCACGTAGGTGAGCTGGAAGTCGTTGTAGTTGCCGGCCTGCATGCCCTCGAGATTCGTCACATGCGCGAAGTGTTCCGTGGCATGCCCGAAGTACACCATCCGCCCCGACCCGTCGTCGAAGGGACGGGAGTGCACGCCCGGCGTCATCTCGAGGAAGTCGGTCCAGTTCTTCCGCGCCGCGATCGGCATCTGCTTCTGGAACTCGCCGTCGATGTTCAGCACGTTCGACGGGTTCGTCACCTCGATCATCGGCGACTCGCCGGACACCGTGATGGTCTCCGTCAGCGTGCCGAGTTCCAGCGTGACGTCCACCTGGAACGTCGCGCCGGCGCGAATCAGGAGCCCCTCACGATGGAAGACCGAGAAGCCGGTCAGCTCCGCGGTGAGCGTGTAGGTGCCCGGCCGAAGGTTGATCAGGCGGTAGGTCCCGTCCGCCTCGGTGACGGCCACGACCGGCGCCAGGACGTCCGGACTTGTGGCCGTGACGGTCACGCCGGGCAGCGCACCACCCTGGGCGTCCTTCACGGTTCCTCGCAGCCCCCCCGCACCGGTCTGGGCCAGCGCAGCACTCGTGCAGGCCAGCGTCAGTACAGCGGCAAGTGCCATCCCCCGACAAAACATGCTGGACATGTTCAGCCTCCCTCACCAGATGAACAAACCGTCCCGCAGTGCAGGAACGGACACGCGACCGGACGCCTAGATATAGCGGGCGAGCAGGCGGACGATGATCACTCGGATCTATACGCTCAGTGCAGGGACGTGTCAACCACTCGGGGACCCCCGAGGCCCCGGCGAGCCTCACAGCCGGGCAGAACCGTCCCAGCCGCGGCGTCGTTGCACGCCTCAGTAGGCCATGCCGTAGGCCTCGCGCCTCGGGTCGGCTCCCGTGCGTCTCGTGCCGGACGCCGGATCGACGAGGATCACCTGCACGCCCCCGAAGAGGGCCGTCCAGCCGCCGGCAGGCTGGACCTCGTGACCCCGGGCGCGCAGCGCGGCGATCGCCTCCGCGCCGACGCGGTCCTCGATCCGGCTGGCACGGCCCGACTCGTGGATGAAGCGCGGGGCTTCCACCGCCGCCTGCGGCGACAGGCCGAATGTGAAGATGTTGTGGTACACCTGCGTCAGGAACTGCGTCTGCCCGTGTCCACCCGGCGTGCCAATGGTCATGCGCACGCCCTCGTCGTCGGTCACGAGCATGGGCGTCAGCGTGTGGAACGGCCGCTTGCCCGGCGCCACGACGTTCGGATGACGCGCGTCGAGTACGAACCCGCCGCCGCGGTTCTGCAGCACGATCCCGGTCGTGGGCTCGACCAGCCCGGAACCCCAGCTGCCGAACAGGCTCTGGATCCAGCTCACGGCATTGCCGTCGGCGTCCACGGCCATCGTGTACACGGTGTCGCCCGCGCCGCTCGCCTGGGCAGACGACAGCGTCTCGCCGAGCCCCGGGGGCGTGGTGAGCGCGGCTGTCTCTCCGACGAGCGCCGCGCGACCGCGCAGATATGCAGGGTCGAGGAGGCGGGATGTCGGCACATCAGCCATGGACGGATCGGCCACCCACCGGTCGCGATCGGCAAAGGTCAGGCGCGTGATCTCGATCAGGGTGTGCAGGTAGCCCGCGGTGTTGTGGCCGAGAGCGGCCAGATCGAAGGCGCCCGCCATGGCCAGTTGCTGCAGCTGCGTGACGCCCTGCGTATTCGGGGGCATGGCATGCACGCGCCGGCCGTCGTCGAGCCGCAGCACGAGTGGATCCACCCAGTCGACGGTATGCGCACGGAAGTCGGCGGCCCGCAGATGGCCGCCCTCCGCCTCGATGAACGCGGCGAGCGTCTCGGCCATGGGTCCGCGGTAGAGCGCGTCCGGTCCGCCGTCGGCGATGGCGCGGAGCGTGGCCGCCAGCGGCCGGTTACGGAGCACCGCGCCGGCAGGCGGCAGCTCGCCATCAGGCGCGAAGATCGATCGTCCCCCTTCGTTGAGGCGCCGTACGCTCGACGCGACGTCACGCACCAGCGTGCCGGAAACGACCCAGCCTTCTTCGGCCACGCGAATCGCCGGCGCCAGCGCCTGGGCGAGTGTGATCGTCCCGTGACGTCGCAGCGCCGCGTCCCAGGCGGCGACGGCGCCGGGCACGGTGACGGAGGCAGCCCCGGACTGAGGCATCGACGCGTGACCCCGATCCGCGAAGAACGCAGGCGTGGCCAGCGCTCCGGCGCGGCCGCTGCCGTTGAGCGCGGTCACGCGGCCGGTGGCCCCGTCGTAGAAGAGACCGAACGCGTCTCCACCCACACCGTTCATGTGCGGCCGCACCACGGCGAGCACCCCTGCCATGGTGATCACGGCATCGAGCGCGTTGCCTCCGCCTCGCAGCACCTCGTACCCGGCGGCGGTGGCCAGTGGATGGTCGGA
>CAZNOC010000093.1:0-10113 GCA_964574545.1 uncultured Bifidobacteriaceae bacterium
GCAAGATCAGAAGATAGATCGAACATCTGAACATCGACACATCCATCTCCACATCACCAGATCAGAAGATCACCAGATATCTGTATCTATCTATCTATCTACTCCTTGAGCTCCACCACCGTGGCGCCCCCGCCTCCCTGGTTGTCGGGTGCCGGGGCGATGCCTGCTACCAGCGGATGGCCCTTCAGAAACTTCTGAAGGGCCTTGCGAAGCTGCCCGGTCCCGAACCCGTGCACGATGCGCACTTCGCGCAGGTCGGTGACCATCGTGTCGTCAAGAAAGCGTGAGACGCGGTCGATGGCTTCGTCCACCGTGCAGCCGATGACGTTGATCTCGCTCAGCAGCCCGTCGCGGGGTCGCAGGTCCACGCTGACGCGCACGTGTCCCGCCGCAGCTTGCGCCGCGGGCGAGGGCGGGCCGGCCACGACCCGAAGCTCCTTCACCCTGGCGCGCAGCCGCTTGCCGCGCATGTCGATCTCGGCCTGGGCGCCATGCAGAGAGACGACCGTGCCCTCCATGCCGAAGCCGGGCACCAGCACACGAGCGCCGACCTCGACCGGTCCGGCAGGCTCGGTGGGCGGCGCTGGCGCGGCGGCCTCAGGAATCGCCCCCGGCTCGCCGGCGCCCCGGATCCGCGCGGCGATGCTCGTCACCGCCGAGAGCGCCTCCGCCCGCAGCGCGCCGGCATCGCCCGTCGTCACCCCGGCGCTCCGCGCACGGTCGAGCAGCGCATCGGCGCGCGCCTTCAGTTCCTCGATCACCTGATCGACCTCGCGCCGTGCCAGCCGCACGCGGTCGTCGAGCCGCTCGTTGAGCCGCTTCGCGAATCGCGCCTCGCGGTCGGCCAGCTCGCGTTCGCGGACGTCGATCGTCCTCGCGGCCTCGTCGGCCGCGCGCCGGTCGCGCACGAGCTTCGTCCGCTCGGACTCGAGGGCCCGCGCCTGGGCATCGACGCGCTCGAGGTGCGCGGCGAGCCGCTTCTGGTCGTCACTCAGGAACCCGCGTGCCGCCGCGACCACGGCGAGCGGCAGGCCGTGGCGCTGCGCGATCTCGAGAGCAAGGCTGCGGCCGGGCGCGCCGTAGACGAGGGTGTAGGTGGGCGCGAACGTCTGCGGGTCGAAGGCGAACGCCGCCGTCATCACGCCGTCGGTGGCCGTGCCCCACGTCTTCAGCGCGTCATAGTGCGTCGTCGCAATGACGAGCGCGCCGCGCTGCTTGAAGTGACTGACAACGGCCGTGGCGAGCGCGCCTCCCTCGTTGGGATCGGTGCCCGTGCCCACCTCGTCGAGAAGCACGAGCGACGGCACGTCCATGGCCTGGTCCATCGACACGATGTTGGCCACGTGGGCCGAGAACGTAGACAGGCTCGCCGCGATCGACTGCTCGTCTCCGATGTCGGCGAAGATCGACTTGAAGACCGGCAGCACGGCGGTGCGCGCGGGCACGTGCAAGCCGGCCTGGGCCATCAGCGCCAGCAGCCCCGCCGTCTTGATTGCCACGGTCTTGCCGCCGGTGTTGGGCCCGGTCAGCAGCAGGGCCCGCACCGGCGGCTGCAGCACAACGTCAATCGGCACCGGCTCGGCGAGCAGCGGGTGGCGCGCGCCCTTCAGCTCGAGCCGGCCGTCCACTGCGAACTCCGGCTCCACGCCCCGAATCCGCTGGCCGTAGCGCGCCTTGGCCTGAAGGACGTCGAGTGCCGTGGCGACCTCCACCGCCGTCCACACGTCGCCGGCACGCGCGCGAAACCGATCGGTGAGCGCGAGCAGGACACGGAAGATCTCCGCACGCTCCCGTTCCTCCAGTTCGACGATGTCGTTGCCGATCTCGACGGTCGCCGCGGGCTCGAGAAACAGGCTCGCGCCCGTCGTGGAGCTGCCGTGCACGATGCCGGGCACGTTGACGCGATGCTCGGCACGCACCACCAGCACGTAGCGGCCGTTGCGCTCGGTGATGATGTCTTCCTGCAGGTACTTCGACGTGTTCTGACCGCGCACGAAGTGCTCGAGCGTGGCGCGCAGCTTCTGACGCTTCTGCCGGAGCGCGTCGCGCACGCTGCGGAGCGCGGGGCTGGCCTGATCCAGCACCTCGCCAGACCCGTCGATCGCGTGCCGCACCGCGGCGACCTCCGAGGCAAACGACGCGAGGCGGCCTGCGATGCCGCCGAGCAGGGGGAAGCCGGCGCCCGCGGCCGCGATCGTAACCCGCGTGCGGTCGAGCGAGTCGACGAAGTCGGCAAGCCCGCGCAGGTGCAGCGGCTCGAGCGGCCTTCCCTCGATTCCCATGCCCGCCAGCGCCTCGTCGATGCCCTGGAACGCGCGAAGCGGGAAAAGGTCATGTCGTTCGAGATACGCAGTGGTCTCGGTGGTGCCATCCAGTGCGGCGGCCACGGCCCGGGGATCCCCTGAGGGCCGCAGCCCGCGCAGTTCTCGCTCGCCAAACGGCGTCAGCGCGAGGGCGGTGACCGCCTCGACGATGCGATCGAATTCGAGAGCGCGAAGGTGGAACACGGGCAGTTATCGGGGATCGGGGACCGGGGACCGGGGACCAGGGACCAGGGACCAGGGACCACAGTGTGACCAGTCTCAACATTATCCCAGGATCGAACCATTCCCGGTCCGTCCCTGGTCCCCGGTCCCCGTCCCCCTCCCTCCGTCCATGTGTCAAGATTGAGAGTCCCGGGAGCCAGTGTGAACGACAACGAAGAAGACTTTGCCACTTTGTTCGAGGCGTCGGTCAAGGCGCGGCAGTTTGGCCGTGGTCAGACCGTGGACGGCACCATCGTGGCCATCGGGCCGGAGGTGGCCTTCGTCGACATCGGCGGCAAGGGCGAGGCCGAGATCGCCGTCGCCGAACTGAAGGACACCGACGGCGACATCGAGGTGGCGGTCGGCGACCGCATCCAGGCCATGGTCATCTCCACGAGCGGCGTCGTCACGCTGTCGCGGAAAGGCGTCCGCAACGCCGCGACCCAGCGCGAGATCGAAGACGCCTTCGAGGCCGGCTTCGCCGTCGAGGGCAAGGTCGTGCAGGAAGTGAAGGGCGGCTACGAAGTGCGCATCGCGCGCGAGCGCGCGTTCTGCCCGCTTTCGCAAATCGACATGGTGCGCACCGAAGACACAGCCGCGCACGTCGGACAGACGTACGCGTTCCGCGTCATCGAGTACAAGAACGGCGGGAAGGACGTGGTCGTCTCGCGACGCAAGCACCTCGAGTCGCAGCAACACGCCGCGGCCGATGAGGCACGCAAGGCGATCCTGCCCGGCACGGTGATCACCGGGCGCGTCGCCTCGGTCGTGGCCTTCGGCGCGTTTGTCGAACTCGGCGGCGGCATCCAGGGCCTGCTCCACGTGTCGGAGATGGGTTGGACACGCGTCACGCACCCCAGCGACATCGTCTCGCCCGGTGACGAGATCACCGTACGGGTGCTGCGCACGGACGAGGCCACCGGCCGGATTTCGCTCGGGCTCAAGCAGCTCCAGGACGACCCGTGGAACGAGGTGCACTCCCGCTTTCAGGCCGGGCAGGTGCGGACCGGCCGCGTCGCCCGGCTTGCCGACTTCGGCGTGTTCGTGGACCTCGAGCCGGGGTTCACCGGGCTGATGCCCGTTGGCGAATCCGGCGTCGAGCGCGGGATGGACCTGCGAAAGGCTTTCCCGGTGGGATCCGAGATCGAGGTGGTCGTGCTGGAAGTCGATGCCGCGGCAAAGCGCATCCGGCTCAGCAGGACGGCGGTTGCCGAACAGCAGGAGCAGGCGGAGGTACGTGACTACGCCTCGCGGAGCGAGTCGGCCGCGACGACTTCAGTCGGGTCGCTGGCGGACAAGCTGCGCGGCGCCCTCGGGCAAGGATGAGGTTGCGTCGCTCGCTGCGCTGACCGATGATGTGCTCCGGATTCGGTCACCCCGGAGGTCAGTCATGCGCGGATACCTCGTTGCCACGACCGTCGCGCTCGTCGCCGTCCTTGCCCCCGCTCCCGCGAAGGCCCAGGCACCCGCCACTGCCGGCGACCTCATGGTCCTGTCGGTGATCGACTTCAGACCCGATCAGTTCACGGAGTTCGGCGAGCTGCAGGCGCAGACGATGGCGGCGCAGCAGAAGGGCGGGCAGGCGTGGCGCGAGACGTGGAACGTCGCCACGTTCGGGCAGCCTTACCGTGTCTACGTCCTGCGTCCGCTCACCGGGTACGCGGAGCTCGATGGCCAGTCGTTCACGGTGAAGGGCGCGGGCGCGGAGCAGGCGCGTGTGATCAACGAGCGCGCTCGAAGGATGATCGTCGGCCAGCAGATCCACGGGCTTCGCAGCCGCAGTGACCTCGGCTACGGCGAACGTCCTGCGACGATGAGCGTGGCCGCCATGACCACGATCACGGTGGCACCAGGGCGAAACGCCGACTTCGAGGCGATTGTGCGGGACGAGGTCGTTCCGGCCTACAAGAAGGCCGGCGAGTCTGCGTTCTCGATCGCGCAGGTGGTGCTGGGCGGGAACGCGAACCAGTATGTGATCTTCACCTACTACGACGGCATCGCCGGCCTCGCGAACGGCAGCCCCATCCTCCGCGCGCTCGGGCCCGAGGGATACGCTCGGCACAGGCAGCGCGTCGTGGGCATCGTCACCGAGGAAGAACACGTCGTCGTGCGCCTGAACCCCGCGCTCAGCTTCAGGGCCGGCCAGTAGCTCCCGGGCGGCGACCTGGTCCGGTTCCGGGCTTCGACTCAGGCCCGAGGCTCGGGCCTTCGCTCCGGGCTAGCGATACATCTGGACGAGGTCGAGTGCGGCCAGGCGCTCGAAGTCGTCGTCGAGCGACCAGACGAGCGCGCGCTGATCCGACGCGAGCACGCCGATCAGCAGATCGCCGAGGCTGAAGCGCTGTCCCTGCTCGTTGGCGGTGGCGGTCCACCGGTCGATGGTGTGCCACGTCTCGTCGGTCGGGTAGAGCAGCGGAAGCGCCGATAACGTGCGGGCGAGCCGCGTCCGCGTTGCGCCGGCTGTCCCGATGAGCAGTTCCGTGCGCACCGGCACCGGCAGCGCCACCAGGTCGGCGTCGAGGAGGCCGCGCAACACGCCAGCCTCCTCGCTGCCCGGCTGCCGCAGGGCCGCGATCCAGACCGACGTGTCGACGGCGATCACGCGGGCTCCCGCCGCTCCCGGCCGCGCATGTAGTCGAGGTCGAGGTCGATGTCGGTCGTGCCGAACATCGCCTTCAGGTCCTCCAACCGTTTCCGGCGGACCACCTCCTTCAGCGCGTACACCACCGTCTCGGTCTTCGACTTGAGACCAGCGGCGGTTCTGGCTTCTTCAACCAACTCCGGCGGGAGAATCAGTGTAGTGCGCATATAGCCAATAGTATTCAATATGGGTTCAGTGTGTCAATTTATATGTATCAACCATAGTTTTTGATATGTCTTCGCGCAGGAGGCTGCCCTGCCGGGAGGAGTGGTGACGTGGCTCGTCGAGAGCCGGTCGTGTCCCTGGATCGTCCCCGTTTCCGTTTCCGTCGGTGTGACGCGATCCCAAGGGAGGAACCCATGCGACGACTACTCTGCCACGCGCTCGCCCTGCTGTTCCTGATGGCCACGGCCCCACCTGCGGCTGCGCAGATCGCCCCTCGCTTGACGGGCTGCCTCGGCCCGAACGGGGTGCTCTACAACGTGCGGCCCGAGGGTCAGCTCGCCGAGCCGTGCGGAGGCAACGACCACCTGGTACTGCTCGGCAGCGGGACGATCGACAGGATCATCGCCGGCAAGGGGCTGCTCGGAGGCGGCGCGTTCGGTGAAGTACAGCTCGATCTGGACCCGAGCGCCCTGATGCCCAACTGCGCTCCCGGGGAGGTGCTGGTGACGAACGAGCAGGGTGTGTGGGTATGCACTCAGGGCGCCGGCCCTCGGAATCCCGGCGGTGCCCTCTGGGTCCTGCCGCGCCTCGACTTCTGCGTGGATGGACCAGGAGGCGGCGGACGTGTCCGTCTGCCGTTCTGCCAGCAGCAGTCGCTCATCACGATTGTGAATCCGGGAGCGGCCTCCGCTCGCGTCTCGTGCATGTACTTCGATTTCTCCGGGCGCTTCCTCGTGTTGCCTGGACCTGGCGGGTTCACGCTTGGGCCGGGCGCCACAGGTGTCTGCGGGGTGCCCAGCACGGCCGACACCGGGGCATCGAGGCAGGGCATGGGCATCGTAGCGAGCGACCAGGACGTCCTCGTCACCGCCCACTCCGAGACAGATCGCGAAAGGGGGAGCCGGAACTTCCAGATAGAGGCCTATCCGATCGACTGTCGCAACCCGGCCGGCTACGAGTTCGTGTGTCTGTTCGCCAGGTGAGGAGGGCCAGAAGAGCGCAGTTCTGAACTGGGGGCGGGCTCTGGCAGTCGGCGCAGAGCCCACCCCCCCCCCGACGAGCACCCCCCACGACCCACGACCACATACCCACGACCACGACCCACGACCACGACCCACGACCCACGACCCACGACCACTACCCACTACCACTACCCACTACCCACTACCACTACCCACTACCACTACCCACTACCACTACCCCCACCACCCTCAAAGGTGGTTAATCATGCTCGCGATGCAGCCAGCGCCGAACCCGTTGTCGATGTTCACCACCGACACGCCGTTCGAGCACGAGTTGAGCATGCCAAGGAGCGCCGCGATACCGCCGAAGCTTGCGCCGTAGCCGATGCTGGTGGGCACACCGATCACAGGGACGTCCACCATCCCTGCAACGACGCTTGGGAGCGCGCCTTCCATCCCGGCGACAACGATGATCACCCGCGCGGCTTCGAGGCGGGCGCGCTCCTTGAGGATGCGGTGGATGCCGGCCACGCCGACGTCGTAGAGCCGCTCGACCTTGTTGCCCATCACCTCGGCGGTCACTGCGGCCTCCTCCGCCACGGGCACATCGGACGTGCCGGCCGAGGCGATGGCGATCGTGCCGCGCCCCGGGGGCACGTCGCGCCTGACCACAATGGCCCGGGCCACCGGCAGGAATTCGGCCTCGGGCACGAGGGCGTGGACGGCGGTCCAGGCGGCCTGGTCAGCTCGGGTGACGAGCAGCGGTTCGCCGCGTTCGACGATGCGGGCGGCGATCGCGGCGATTTGGTCCGGCGTCTTCCCGAGGCCGAGGATCACCTCGGGGAAGCCCTGGCGGACGCTGCGGTGGTTGTCGAGCCTGGCGAAGCCCAGGTCGTCGTACGGGGCGTCCCGAAGGCTCGCGAGCAGTCGCTGGTGGGCGGCGTCGGGGTCGAGCGCGCCAGAGGCGATCTGGTCGAGCAGGGAGCGAAGCTCGGCGGGTGTCATGCCCATATCATGCGTGTTTCGTTGACTTTGCCGCCACCGAAACTATAATCAGAGTTTGTGTTTCCCGCCTGCGCGCGGGGTCAGAGAGTTCGATGACGCCCGCAGAAACCGCCATTCTGGCTTCGTATTTCTTCGTACTGGTAGTCCTGGCCGTCTATGGGTGGCACCGGTACTTCCTCGTCTACTTGTACATGAAGCACAAGGACGAGCAGCCGGTGGCCAAGGCCATGCTGGATCCGCTGCCGGTCGTCACCGTGCAGCTCCCGCTCTACAACGAGATGTACGTGGCCGAGCGTCTGATCGACGCGGTGTGCCGGCTCGACTACCCGCGCGATCGCCTCGAGATCCAGGTGCTGGACGACTCGACCGACGAGACGAGCGCCATCGCGGAGCTGGCCGTGCGGCGCCACGCCGCGCACGGGGTGGACATCAAGTATCTGCACCGCGAGGATCGGACCGGCTACAAGGCTGGTGCGCTCGAGGCGGGCATGCACGTGGCGCGCGGGCAGTTCATCGCCATCTTCGACGCGGATTTCCTTCCCGACCCCGCGTTCCTGCAGCGCACGGTCCATCACTTCTCCGATCCGAAGGTCGGGATGGTGCAGACGCGGTGGGGGCACATCAACGAGGACTATTCGCTTCTCACGAAGATCCAGGCCATTCTGCTCGACGCGCACTTCGTGCTCGAGCACGGCAGCCGCAACCGCGGCGGCTGCTTCTTCAACTTCAACGGCACGGCCGGCATCTGGCGCCGTGAGACCATCGGGGACGCCGGCGGCTGGCAGCACGACACGCTGACCGAGGACCTCGACCTGAGCTACCGCGCGCAGCTCAAGGGCTGGCAGTTCGTGTTCCTGCAGGACCACGTCGCTCCCGCCGAGCTGCCCGTCGAGATGAACGCCTTCAAGTCGCAGCAGCATCGCTGGGCGAAGGGATCCATCCAGACGTTCCTGAAGCTGATGCCGCAGATCCTGCGGTCGGACCAGCCCTTCCTGGTGAAGGCCGAGGCGTTCTTCCACCTGTCGGCGAACTTCAACTACCCGTTGATGATCGTGCTGTCGCTGCTGATGGCGCCGTCGATGGTGATCCGCTACAACATGGGCTGGTACGAGATGCTGCTCATCGACGTGCCGCTGTTCCTGGCGGCGACGATGTCGGTGGCCAACTTCTACATGGTGTGCCAGCGAGAGCTGTACCCGCAGACGTGGACCGAGCGGCTCCGGTACCTGCCGCTGCTGATGTCGATCGGGATCGGCCTGGCCGTGAACAACACGAAGGCCGTCTTCGAAGCGCTGATGCACAAGCCGAGCGAGTTCGCGCGGACGCCGAAATACCAGATCGAGTCGGGCGCCGACGAGTGGGTGGGCAAGAAGTACCGGCAGTCGGTCTCGATTCAGCCGCTCATCGAGCTTGGCCTCGGCGTCTACTTCACCGCGACCGTCTTCTACGCGCTTGCCAACGGCATCTACGGCACGCTGCCCTTCCTGGTGCTCTTCCAGGTGGGCTTCCTCTACACGGGGCTCCTCTCGCTCGTGCAGCAGTACGCCGGCGACCTCGGCGGGCCGTTGGTGCAGTCGAAGGAAGCCTGACCCGGCGTGTCTTCAACCGATCGACAGGAGCCTCTAATGACCAATCGAGAGTTCTTCGTCCAGCAGTACAATGCCGAAGCGAATGTGTTCGAGCGCGTGCTCGGCGCGTGTCCCGCCGACAAGCTATCGTGGCGTCCCCACGAGCGGTCCCGTTCGGCCGAGGAGCTGATCGGCCACCTGGTCGGCCACGATCAGGACCTCGAGGAACTGTTCGCCACCGGCATGTTCAACCACCGCATGCAAGTGCCGTTCAAGGACATCGGCGACGCCGTGGCGCTCGTCAAGCAGGCGCGCGCCTCCGCCGCGGAGAAGGCGGCGGCCTGCTCGGAAGAGGACTGGAACGCCCCCGCGAAGTTCCTCGTGAACGGCAACGCGATCATGGAGGCGCCGCGCGGGCAGCTGGCGTGGCTGCTGCTGTTCGATTCGATCCACCATCGCGGGCAGCTCAGCGCCTACCTGCGGCCCATGGGAGGGAAAGTCCCGGCGATCTACGGGCCGTCGGCCGACGAGCAGATGCCGGCGCACTAGTGTCTCGTCTCCGAAGTCTTGTTGCATTCGGCTCGCGCTGCGATGCTAACAAGACTTCGGAGACGAAACACTAGACGCTGCGCTCACGTCTCGTCCATACCTTGTGCAGCATGCCGGGCAGGGTCGCCACCGGCGGCGCCCCTGCTCCCGATCATCACTCGGCCTATGCGCCCTGCTTCATCAGGTCCGTGTAGCGGCGCTGCATCTCCTCGGGTGTGACCTGCTCGATGTTGTGGCCGACGAGCCAGTGGTGGCCGAACGGGTCGCGGACGACGCCCGAGCGCTCGCCGTAGAACTCGTCCTTCGCCGCCCGTTGCAGGGTGGCGCCCGCCTCGAGCGCGCGCGCGATCACCTCGTCGGCGTTGTCCACGTGCAGGTGGATCCTCACCGGCGGCGCCTTCGACGGGTCGGGGCCGGTGATGCCGAACTCCGGAAACTCCTCTGACAGCATCAACGTCGTCCCGCCGAAGTCGAGCTCGGCGTGGCCGATGCGGCCGCTCGGTTCGGTCAACCGGAACTTCTCGGTGGCGCCGAACGCCTGCTCGTAGAACCGGATCGCCTCGGCCGCATTGCCGACGCAGAGATACGCGAAGAGTTCGTGAACGGACATGGTGGATCCTTTCGGCTTTCAGCTATCAGCTTTCGGCTGTCGGCTTTCAGCTCTCGGCTTTCAGCGAACAGCGAATAGCGAACAGCGA
>CAZNOC010000093.1:10213-14830 GCA_964574545.1 uncultured Bifidobacteriaceae bacterium
CGGCTGTCGGCTTTCAGCTCTCGGCTTTCAGCGAACAGCGAATAGCGAACAGCGAGTTGCGACCAGCCATCAACCATCAGCGTAGCCGCGACGCGGCCGGGCGTCTTGAAGGAATCTGACCCTTCGACTCGGGCGGACTGCGCCGACCGCCCTCGCTCAGGGCAAGCCCCTGACTCGGGCGGGATTGCGCCAGTCCGCCCTTGCTCAGGGCAAGCCCCTGACTCGGGCGGACTGCGCCGACCGCCCTCGTTCAGCGCAAGCCCGGGACACCGCAAGCAGTGTCACCGGCGCGGCGGGGCGCCGACAGGCAGATGATGTGGGTGTCTTGGCGCGAGCGCGCGATAGTGCGACGGGGTCACGCCGGTGAACTCCCGGAACTCGCGGGTGAAGTGGGCCTGGTCGCTGTAGCCGAGGTCGGCGGCGATGCCGGCCCAGCTCTCGTGGCTGCGTGCGGCACGGCCGAGCGCCCGCCTGAAGCGGCGCACGCGCACGTAGCGTTTCGGCGTGAGCCCCACCGCGGCCGAGAAGAGCGCGACGAGCGCCCGGTGGCTGAAGCCGGTGCGGCGCACGGCATCGTGCACCGGGCGCGCTGCCCGGAGGTCGTCGAGTGCCTGAGCGACGGCGGGGTGCAAGCCTCGTACGGCGGGCAGGCGGGCCCCGAGCATCGCCTCGAAGAAATCCAGCCTCGCGTTGTGGCCGCGCATCGCGGCGAGCCCCTCGCGGATCCTGCCGGCCTCAGCGCCCCACACGTCGTCCAGTGGGGTATGGCGGTGGGCGAGTTCGTCGGCCCTGGCGCCGAAGAGCGCGAAGGCAGCCCCTGGCAGGAGCATGGCGCCGACCGACCGCACGGCGCCTCCCACTTCGCGCGCGTAATACCCGGCCCGCGCCCCGCCGACGATGGCGTTGCCGACGATCCGCCCGTGGCGGTCGTCGCTGGTATCGAAGACGCGCAGTGGGTCGTCGCCCAGGCGAACCACGAGGTGCATGCGTCCGGTCGGCAGCACGTGCTCGCGGCCTGGGACACCACCATCCTTGCTTCCAGCGTCGTCGCTGCTCCACAGCATCTCGACGAAGGGGCGAAGCGAGGGGCGAGGTCCGCGCACGACCATCCCGACATCATGCCAGATTCGTCTACGCCCCGAACCCGCTCAGGTGGTCGTGCCGCGCGCCGCGCGCGCTATTCGTAGCGGAGTGCCAGGATCGGGTCGGTTCGACTCGCGCGTTGCGCCGGGATGATGCCGGCAGCCGCAGACACGGCCGCCAGGAGGACGATCGTGGAGGCGGCAATCCAGGGGTCGTGCGGGACGATACCGTAGAGCTCCGTGGACACGACCTGCCCGAGTGCCATAGCCGCGGGAACGCCCACGGCCAGGCCGATGCCAAGCAGCACAAGCACCTCGCGCATCACCATCCACAGCAGACCCACGCGGCTGGCGCCAAGCGCGAGGCGAATGCCCAGTTCCTTCCGCCGCCTCGCGACGACGAACGCCATCACACCGTAAAGGCCGATGGACGCCAGGACCGTGGCGAGCAGGCCGAAGGCGGCCGAGAGCATCGCGATCAGCCGGTCGGTGAGCAGCGTCTCGTCGAGCTGCGCGTCGAGCGTCTTCAGCTCGTACACCGGCATCGCCGCGTCGAGCTGCCTCACCTCGTTCCTGATGATGCCGTAGAGGGCATCGGAGGGCACCTGACCGCGCACGTAGAGGGCCGCGGTGCCCTGGCCCCACTTGGGGACGAAGACCTGCCGCCTGACGCCCTCGCGGGGGCCTTCGTACAGGGAATCGGCCACGACGCCGACGATCTCGATGGTAAGCTTCGCCGTCGGGCCGCCGCCGAATCCGATCCGCCGGCCGAGGGGGCTTCTGCCCGGGAAGAAGTGCTCGGCGAACCGGCGGTTGACGATGGCGACGGTCTCCTGCTCCTTCAGATCGAGCCTGGTGAAGTCGCGTCCCTCGACGAGGGGGATGCCCATCGTCTCGAAGTAGCCCGGCGACAGCGCGTTCATGAACATCTGCATGTCCTCGCCGTCGGCCGCCTGGTGCCCCTCGACCGTCATCGTGCTGTCCCACTGGTCGCCGGCCAGCACGGGGACCGCGGCCATGCCGGCCGAGGCCACGCCCGGCGCCGTCCGCAACTGCTCCAGCAGGCGCTCGTAGAAGCCGGTCGCCCGCTCGTCGTCGTACCCGCTGAGGGCGGGCGCGAGCCGGAAGGTCACGAGGTTGTCGAGCACGATGCCGCTGTCGGTGCCCTGCAGGTTCTGGAGGCTGCGGACGAAGAGCCCGGCGCCGAAGAGGAGCAGGAAGCTGAGGGCGACCTGAGCGACGACGAGGCCCTTGCGCAGGAAGAGTGACCCGCCCGCGCCCGCCACGGCCCCCGCCGTGTCCTTGAGCGTCGTCCATGGGTCGGGGCGGCTGGCCCGGAGCGCCGGGATCAGTCCGAAGATGATCCCCGTGGTCAGCGTCAGTATCAGGGTGAAGGCCAGGACGCGGGCGTCCGGCGTTGGCTGGATGAGCAGCGGCTGGGCACCAGACGGAATGAGCGCGACCAGCGCCCGCGTGAGGCCGATGGCGAGCAGCACGCCGAGCGCGCCGCCGGCCAGGGCGAGGACAAGGCTTTCGGCCAGCAGCTGACGCACGAGCTGGCGCCGCGTGGCGCCGAGCGACAACCGCACCGCGATCTCGCGCTGACGAGCCATGGCGCGTGCGATGAGCAGGTTGGCCACGTTCGCGCATGCGATCAGCAGCACGAGGCCGACCATGCACATCAGGACCAGAAGCGGCGTCGAGAAGTCGTTGCGAAGCGCCGAGTAGCCGATCGCGGCATTCTCGAGGCGGAGCCGGCCTTCCATGAAGCGCTCGCGCAGGTAGGGCGACCAGGTGGCGGCGCCCGGCAGCGTCATCTCGTGGGCGCGAATCTGCAGGAAGAGCCCCTGGAGGGGCGCCTGCGCCGACTCGATCGTCCACCCGGGCTTCAGCCGCGCGAACACCTGCACCCACCGCGTGCGCGGGTTGTCCATCTCGAACCATCCCCACTCCGGGACGACGACCGGCTTCATCAGGATGGGCACGCGGATCTGCGGCGCGCTCGTCGGGTCAAGCCCCGCGAAGCCCGCGGCGGACACACCGACGATCGTCATCGGATAGTTGTTGACGAGAATGCTCTTGCCCACCACCCCGGGATCGCGGTTGAAGCGCCGGACCCAGTAGTCGTAGCCCAGCACGGCCACGGGGTGCCCCTGGTAGACCTGGTCGTCCTGATCGGAGCTGAACACGCGGCCGACGGCGGGCTGGACGCCCAGCATCGTGAAGTAGTTGCCCGAAACGAGCTCGGCCTGCAGGCGTTCGGTCTGATTGTCGATGCTGACCGACGCGGGCACGAGGCGGCGGGCGAGGACTTCGGCGAGCGGCTCGGCGCGCGCCTGGTACTCCTGGTAGATGGGATAGGAGTGCATCCGCGTGCCCATGTTGCTGCCGCTGTGCGGTCCCTCCTGATAGAGCATCACCAGCTCGTCGGGGCTCGCCACGGGGAGCTTGCGCAGCAGGACCTGGTCGATCAGCGTGAAGATGGCGGTATTGGCGCCGATGCCGAGCCCGAGCGACATGATCGCGACGAGCGAGAAGAGGGGGCTCCGGAGCAGCCCGCGGACGGCGAGACGGAGATCGCGGGTTGGCAGCGTCATGCGACGGCTTAGACGGGGCGGACGGCGAGAGGGTTGGCGCTGCCGCTGAGCGTTGCCCGTCACGCAAGGTGGTACGCACAGAGAAGTGCGAGGGCGAGAGTCGTCAGCCCGGCAGCAGGGCGAAACGCCGGCGCCGCCCGGGCCTGTAGACGGAGAAGTGACGCCGATCAAGCGTGAAGATGCGTGTGATCTCCTCCCGCTCCGCCACGCGCACGAGCGCCGCGTCCGCCAGGTCCATCGGCTGATCGCGGTACTTCTCCATCAGCTCCCGCATGCGTGGCACGTCCTGCTCGTCGAGTGCCGCGAGCGTGAGCGCCTCGGACTCGACGCGGCTCAGGAGCGCCTTCTGCGCGATCCATGAGCCGCCCAGCAGGTACATCGCTTCGGTGAACGCGGGCCAGACAGTGACTAACGGCTCGCGCAGATCGCGCAACACGTCCACGCACGCCTCGTGGGCGGCGTCGGCCCGATCGAGCAGGGCCACGAGCGGCCCGGCGTCAACGAGAACGCCGCGCACGTGCCTTCTCGCGGACGAGCGTGGCGAACTGCTCGCCCGTGGTGCGCTTCGGATCGCGGACGCCGATCTGCACGATCCCGATCACATCCGCCCACGCCGCGAACGGGTGCTGGCTGCCGGCTGCCGCCTCGTGCGAGGTAGCGTAGTGTTCCAGCGCTTCGCGCACGACGTCGGATCGGGACTGCTGCCGTCGCGCCGCCAGCGCGGCCAGCGCGCGCTCCGTCTTCGCGTTGAGTCGGACGTTGAGAGGCATGGCGAAGGCTCCTTGGTAATACGATAATGTATCACATGGGAGTGGGGAGTGGGTAGTAGGTAGTGGGTAGTGGGTAGTGGGTGGTGGGTAGTGGGGGTGGGGGTGAGGGCGTTCCTGGGCGGTCTTCAGGTTCCGGCCTTCAGGCGGTAGAGACGTGTGGCGGTCCGG
>CAZNOC010000094.1:0-12022 GCA_964574545.1 uncultured Bifidobacteriaceae bacterium
CCGATGATGTGCACGCCGAGCACCTCGTCGTACTTCTTGTCGGCGACGATCTTGACGAACCCGTCGGTCTCGCCTGCCATCCTGGCGCGCGCCAGCGCCTTGAACGGGAACATGCCGATACGGACGTCGTAGCCTTCCGCCGTGGCCTGGGCCTCGGTGAGCCCTGCGCTGCCGATCTCGGGCTCGCAATACGTGCCTCGGGGTACGTGGTTGTAGTCGATGAGACGCACCTCCTGGCCGGCGATCCGCTCCGCGGCCAGGATGCCCTCCATCGACGACACGTGCGCGAGCTGGTAGTGCGGCCCGCCCATCGTGATCACGTCACCGATCGCCGAGATGCCGGGCACGCTCGTGCGGAACAGCTCGTCAACGACGATATAGCCGCGGTCCATCTTGAGGCCGACCTTGTCGGCGTCGAGGCCTTCGGTAACGGGGCCGCGCCCGGTGGCCACGAGCAGCAGCTCGAAGGTCTGCTTCTCCGCCCCGAACTCCACCTCGACGCCCTTCGGGCCGGCCTTCGCCGCCGTGACTTTCGTGTTGGTGAACGCCTTGATGCCGCGGCGTTTGAACGTCTTCTCGAGCTCGGCCGACACGGCCTCATCCTCGCCCGGCACGAGGCGCGGGAGCAGCTCGATGATCGTGACCTCGCTGCCGTAGCTCTTGAAGATCGAGGCAAACTCCACGCCGACGGCGCCGCTGCCCATGATGGCAATCGACTTCGGCACGGACGTGAGGTGAATGGCCTCGTCGCTGAAGATGATCTGCTTGTGGTCCACGGTGATGCCGGGCACGCTCCGCGCGCTGGACCCGGTGGCCACGATGATCTCCCTGCCGGCCGCGATCGTCTCGGTCTTCCCGTCGTGGAGCGTCACCTCGACCTGCTGCTTCCCGAGCAGGCGGCCGGTCCCCTTGAGGACGGTCACCTTGTTCTTCTTCATCAGCATCTCGATGCCGCCGGTGAGGCCCGCGATCATCTTGTCCTTCCGCGCGTGAACGGCCGCCATATCGATGCCCACCTTCGCCGCGTCGTAACCGGTGAGGCCCCACTCCTTCACGCCCTGCTGCGCCACCTTGAGCGCGTGCGCGTGCTCGAGGAGCGCCTTCGTCGGAATGCAGCCCCAGATGAGGCAGGTGCCGCCGAGCGCCTTCTGCTTCTCGACGAGCGCCACCTTCAGCCCAAGCTGGGCCGCGCGGATCGCCGCCACGTACCCTCCGGTGCCCGCGCCGACCACGACGACGTCATACTGCTGCGCCACTGACAGGACTCCTTATCGAACCGATAACGGGAACAGATTGCGAACGGTGAGACAGCCCTTCACTTTCGCTTGGAACGAGGGGGGAGGTCAACCTCAAGGTGCCGCGGCGCCTCATGCCCGCGGCGCACTGGGCAGGAGGGTCACGATCGCTTGACCTGCGACAGGGGCACGAACTGCGTTCCGGGCGACGGGGCAGCCGGCGGCGCATCCTCGGGACGGGGGGCGATCTCCACGACGCGGCCTTTCAACTCCACGTGCGCGTACTTCAACTCCCAGAGCATGGTCGTGAGATCGGCCACGCGGCTGGACAGCCGCCGCGCCATGACGAATGCGACCAGCGCCAGGAGCCATCCCGAGACCGCCAGGGTCCAAAGCAGCATCTCGACAGCTATACTGCCTGCGATGTCGCCGCCCCGCAAGACGATCCTGATCGTCGATCCCGTGGAATCGTCACGCGAACGGCTCGGCCAGGTGCTGCGGCGCGAGTCCCGCGTCCTGAAGGCGGCGTCGGGAGAGGCGGGGCTCGCGTTGATGGAGCGGGAGGAGACCTCGCTCGTCCTCGCGAGCGTCGATCTGCCCGGCATCTCCGGCTTCGACCTGTTGCAGATTGTCCGCGAGAACTACCCCCTGACCGAGGTCGTGATGGTCTCGGCGTCGGCCGATGTCGAGTCCGCCGTGCAGGCGGTCAAGCTCGGCGCCTATCACGTGCTGCCGGCCGACGCGGATCCAGATGCCGTCCGCGCCACGCTGGCGCATGCCGCCGAACGCCAGGACCTGAACCGCCAGGTGCTGGCGCTGAGCGCGCAGGTCGAAGACCAGGGCGGGCGCGAGTTCGTCATGGGGCCGAGCCTCGCCACGCGCGAGATGATGGATCTGGTCGACAAGGTGGCGGGGCTCTCCGCTACCGTGCTCATCCTCGGCGAGAGCGGCACGGGCAAGGAACTGATCGCGCGGCGGGTGCACGAACGCTCGGGCCGCCCCGACGCCCCCTTCATCCCCGTCAATGTCGCCGCCATCCCACGGGATCTCGTCGAGAGCACGCTGTTCGGCCACGAGAAGGGGGCATTCACCGGCGCCGTCCGCCAGCAGATCGGCAAGTTCGAGCTGGCCCACGGCGGAACGCTCTTCCTCGACGAAATCGGCGACCTGAAGGCGGACTTGCAGGCCAAGCTGCTGCGCGCGATTCAGGAAGGCGAGATCGAGCGTGTCGGCGGCGCCAAGCCCATCCGCGTCAGCTTCCGCTTGATCGCCGCCACCAACGTGGACCTGGCCCGCGCGGTCAAGGAGGGCGCGTTCCGCGAGGATCTCTACTACCGCCTGAATGTGATTCCGGTCCGGCTGCCGCCCCTCAGGGAGCGGCTCGAGGATCTGCCCGCGCTCGCCCACTTCTTCCTGCGCCGGTACAACGCGCGTTTTCACAAGCACGTCCAGGGCATCGCGGAGTCGACGCTCCGCATGCTGGGCGGGCACTGGTGGCCGGGCAACGTGCGCGAACTCGAGAACCTCATCGAGCGCCTCGTGGCCACCACCGATCACGACTGGATCACCGACGAAGACCTGCCGTTCGAGTTCCACGTCGCCGGGATCGACCGCGAGCCGGGCGAGCAGCTGCTCGACCGCGTCATGAGGACCTTCGAGCGCAACTTCATCATCCGCGCCCTCGAGCGCGGCGGGTGGAACGTCACCCAGACCGCCCGCTACCTGGGCATCCCGCTCAGCACGCTGAAGTTCAAGATGGATCGGCTGGAGATTCGCAGCCTCGCCCGGAGGATCAAGGGCGAGCGCTGAAGCGGGAGCCTGAGGGACGCGTGAATTGGCGATCTGGTGATTTGTGGAAAATCACCAGATCCCCAGCCCTCACGAGCCCGGATACGTCTGGCACACCTACTTGACGACGCGCGGGAGAACCGCGTCTTTGAGCTGCTTCACGATCCGCGCCTTGACAACGGTCTTGGCCGGAATCTTGATCGGCTCGCCGGTGGCGGGGTTGCGGCCCATGCGCGCCTTCCGCTTCTGCACGACCAGCTTGACCATCCCGGGCATGACGAACTCGCCCGAGCGCTTCAGTTCCTTCTCGCAAAGCGCCGTGAGCTCGTCGAACACTTCGCGCACCTGCGTGCGCTTCATGTCGAATCGCTCCGCGAAGTGGGAGAAGAGTTCGGATTTGCCCATCCTGCGGGCTTCTGCCATCGTGTCCCCCGTGGTGACCGCGCGCTGATGTCGTTCGTCCGCCGCTCCCGCCGCGCGCAAACGCGGGAGTCGCGGAAAATGGCCGAAATTCGCTCTGATGCTAGCGCGCCGATCCCGGCGTGTCAATCGACGAGGCACCACGCCTGCCGTCGACGAAGCTCGGACGGTCGCGAACGAGAGGAGCTAGAATCCGATCGATGTCTGAAACGACCGCGCTCGAGACGTTCCCCAACCCGCGCCCGGAGCGCGATTTCGAGGTGGCCATCGACTGCCCGGAGTTCACGTCGATGTGCCCGAAGACGGGACTGCCCGACTTCGGCGTGATTCGCATCCGCTACGTCCCGGACGCCCGGTGTCTCGAGCTCAAGTCGCTGAAGTACTACCTGCTCGGCTTCCGCAACCAGGGCATCTTCTACGAGGCCGCCACCAACCGCATCCTCGATGACCTCGTCGCCGCGTGCCAGCCCCGGCGCATGACGGTCGTCGGGGACTTCACGGCACGGGGCGGCATCACGACCCGGGTGACCGCGGAGTACGCGCAGGCCGCTACTTGAGCCGCGCCATCGTCGCGCCCAGCCGGCTCTCCGGCGCGTCCCAGAATTCCTCCACCAGCGCGTGGGATCTCAGCAGCCGGTGCACGACGCCGCGCTGTGCCCCGATGCCCCGCCCGTGGATGAGGCGAACCAGGCGGAATCCCGCCGCGTGCGCGGCTTCGAGGTAGTCCTCGACCACCGACGGGATGTCGCGCGGCGCGAAGGCGTGCAGGTCGATCGCCTCCTCGATCGGCACCTGGACGATGTCGTCGTCGTCGGGTTCCATGACCCCACGGTATCGCGGCGGCTGGGCGGTGCGCCAGCCGAAGGCTTCACTGGGGGCTTGACGCGGCACGTCGCATGTCGGCCAGGCCCCTGGCGAAGCGTTCGAACTCGCCCTTGAGCGCCGACGCGCGAACCCAGGAGACCGGCACACCCGTGCTGAGGGCGGCGGCCACCGTGCGGTAGTCGCTGGTGAAGCGGTGATCGACGATGCGGCCGAGCGCGTCTTCGATCTGGGCGACGGTCAGCGCCTCGACGTCCGACGTGCGGTTGAGCACAATGCGAAGCCGCTCCGCGGGCACGCCGATCCGGCGCACCATGTCGCCGACGCGCTGGAGGTTGCGCAGGCACGGCAGATCGGGGTTGGCGACGAGCATCACCTGGTCGGAGGCGTGCAGGGCGGCGGCCGAACAGGCGCTCAGCGCGCTGCCGGCATCGATGACGACGAAGTCGTACGCGCGGCGGAGCACCTCGAGAATGCGGTCGAGGCCGGCGGAATCCGAGGCGGATGGCCGGCTGAAGTCGTCGCCCGCGGTGACCACATCGACGCCGCACTCGTGCCTGGGCAGCAGGGCTGGCAGCCCGCCCGGATCGAGCCAGTCGGCCTGATCGAGGAGGTCGAGCAGCGTGAAGGTGGAGCGGATCCCCAGATAGAGCCCAACGTCTCCGGACCCCGGCTTGATGTCCATCACGAGCACCCGGCGTTCCGGGGTCGCACACAGCTCCGCGGCACAGTTGACGGCCAGTGTCGTCGTGCCGGTACCGCCTTTTGTGCCCAGGAACGTGATGACCATGGGTTCGGTTGACGCAACGCGCGTGCCACGCCCATGCGCCGCGTTCACGCCCCGAAACCGCGGGAGATCACGGCGTTGCTGCAGCCAATCCCGGCGAGGGGGCTGGCAGTTCCGTAACTCCAACGCCCGAATCCGTGGGAAGCACCCGACCGGAAACGGGCGGGCGTGGAGAGCCTCGGTGAGATTCGCTCGGAAACTCGCATGGAGTGGGGGAGGCACGCCGCTTGCTACACCTGAATGCACCATGTCTACTCTGGCACGTCGTTCGGCGAACGCCACCGTCCCTGCCGTCGCTGTCGTCAATGAGTGGGGCGTCTACGATCCGGCCGTCGCCGGCATCGAGGCGCTGTTTGCCCGTATCGATCCCCACGGCCTGCGCCGTGAGCGCGAGCCGCAACCCCGCCGCCGGAAAAGAGCCTCGCGCCGCCCGTCCCCGAGTCGCGACACCGAGGGTGTTGGACTGGCCATTGCCCAGGCGATCGAGCGGGCCCGCCAGTTGTCGGTGGCGCTGCCCACGCCCGCCGTCGCCAACCAGCCGGCCTCAGCCGTCGCCAGGCCGGCGCCGTCCCGTCGCGCGGTAACGGCGATGTGGCTGCGCACCGGGTCGCCAGTGTGCCCCGCTCCGCCGATCGACGCGGTGCACGGCATCTTCGGCACGCTTCGCCTGCCACCGGCCGTCGCACTCGTCCAGTACGCGCGCGGCTGCCAAATCGGGTCCATCAACATCACCGGCACCTAGCCCGGCCGTTCTCCACACTCCCAACTCGAGGGACGGCTCCGCCGTCCCTCTTCTTTTTCTCTCGATCCGCGGCTGCCACGCTCCCTGCCGACCGGCAGCTCACCAAATCTCCAACTCACCCAGATCGCCAGTTTCCAACATCAGAAGATCAAGACGTCAGAAGATCGAAACATCAGAAGATAGGTCCCGGAGATCCCCACATCGCGCATCCGATCACCACATCACCACATCAGAAGATCACGAGATGCCAGTAATCGGCGATCCTCTCGCCTTTAACCCTATGATCAACTGATGCGCCTCCCTGTCTCCCTCCTCCTGCTCCTCCTCCTCCTCCCTTCGCTCGCGCCTGCGCAACCTGCCACCGTCGGGGTGCCCACGCCCGAGGCCCACTTCGGCTTCCCGATGGGCGCGGACCGCCAGCTGGCCGGCTGGCCCGAGATTGAGAAGTACTTCGAAGCCGTCGCCGCGGCCTCGAACCGCGTCAGGCTCGTCGACGCCGGCCCGACGACGGAAGGGCGGCGGTTGCGCGGGGCGATCATCACCTCGCCGGAGAACCTGGCGCGTCTCGACGAGATCAAGGCGGCCAGCCGCCGGCTCTCGGATCCGCGATCGATCGGCGAGACAGAAGCTCGTGCCGTCGCCGCCCGCCAGCCCGTGATCGTCGTGATCGGCGCGAGCATCCACGCATCAGAGATTGGTGCCACGCAGACCGCCAACGAGCTCCTGCACGCGCTGGCCACGGCCGACGACGAGGACACAGCGCGCATGCTGCGCGACGTGGTGCTGATCCTGTTTCCGTCGCTCAACCCTGACGGACACGTGCTGACGGTGGACTGGTACAACCGCTGGCGGGACACCGACTTCGAAGGCAGCCCCATGCCGTGGCTGTACCACAAGTACGTGGGCCACGACATCAACCGCGACGCCTTCATGATGAACATGGTGGAGAACCGCTCGCTCGCGCACTTCTTCTACCGCGAGTGGCACCCGCAGGTGTTCCTCTCGATGCACCAGATGGGCCAGCGCGGGGCCCGCTACTTCGTGCCGCCGAACTACGACCCCATCGATCCGAATCACGACCCGCTCCTCTGGCGTACGGCCGGCCTGCTCGGTCATGCCATGGCGCTGGCCATGGAGGAGGACGGCCGCCAGGGCGTGCTGCAGAGCGCGATGTTCGACTACTACTGGCCGGGATACGAGGACTCGGCGCCGCTTGGACACAACGTCGTGGGCCTGCTCAGCGAGGCCGCGAGCGTGGACGTGGCGTCGCCGGTGCGGGTGTCGCCGATCGAACTGCAGGGGACGGCGCGTGGCCTGCCGGAGTACCGCGCGCAGGTCAACTTCCCCAACCCATGGCCCGGCGGTTCGTGGCGGCTGCGCGACATCGTGGACTACAACCTGTCCGCGGTCCGCGGACTGTTGACGGGGGCGTCGCGGTACCGCGAGGAGATCGTTCGCAACTTCTACACGATGGGCCGTCGCGCCGTGATCCGAGGGTCGGAGGGCGAGCCCTTTGCCTTCATCATCCCGGCCGAGCAGCACGACCCGCACGCGGCCCATCGGCTGCGTGAGCTGTTGCTGGACGGCGGCGTCGAGATCCACCGGGCAGCCGAGACGTTCCGCGTGGCGGAGACCATCTACCCTGAGGGCACCGACCTGGTGCTGATGGCACAGCCCTATCGCGCCTACGCCAAGACGCTGCTCGAGCTGCAGGTGTACCCGGTGCGCCGCCTCTCCCCGGGCGGGCCGCCGGAACGGCCGTACGACGTAGCCGGCTGGACGCTGCCGCTGCAGATGGGTGTGTCCGTCGATCGGATCGAACAGACGTTCGAGCCGCCTCCGAGCGCGCGCCTGACCGAGTCGCGCATCACCGCGGGCTATCTCTGGGGCGAGCCCCGGCCCAACCACTACGTGATCGACGGGCGCGGCAACGCCGCGGCGATCGCCGTCAACCAGTTGCTCGCCGCCGGGCTCGCGCCGGCGTGGACGACCACGCCGGGGGACGTCCTTGGCTACACCTACGCTGCAGGAGCGATCGTGGTGGAGCACTCGAACCGCGCCCGCAAACTCGTGACGGGTTTCGTCAACGACCTCGGTCTGCGTGCCACAGGGATGCGCGGACGAATGCCCGCGAACCTGCGGCCCCTTCACAGCAGCCGTGTCGGCCTCTACAAACCCTGGGTGGCATCGATCGACGAGGGATGGACCCGCTGGCTGCTCGAGCAGTACGAGTTCCCCTTCCGCAGCCTCTCCGACCAGGACATCCGGCGTGGCGGTCTGCGCGCCAGCTACGACGCGATCGTCCTGCCCGACATGGACGCCGAGCGCCTGCTGAACGGACACGAGCCCTTCACCATGCCGCCCGAGTACGTCGGCGGTCTCGGCGAGGAAGGCGCGACGGCGCTCCGGGAGTTCGTGCGGGCCGGCGGAACCCTCATCGCGATCGATTCCTCGAGTCAGTTCGTCATCGACACCCTGTCACTGCCGGTCCGTGACACCTTGCGGGGGAGACCCGCCTCGGAGTTCTTCTGCCCGGGATCCGTTCTTCGTGTCTCGCTCGAAGGGTCGGATCCGCTGGCGTTCGGGATGACGCCGGAGACGAGCGCGTTCTTCGCATTCGGCTCGGCCTTCGAGCTCACGGAGGCCGACGAGACAGGCGCCACGGCCCGCATCGTGGCCCGCTACGCGGACGCCGATGTGCTCCAGAGCGGCTGGCTCGAAGGCGAGGCGCACATCGCCGGGCGGGGCGCGGTCGTCGAAGCCCGCGTCGGCCAGGGCCGCGCCGTGCTGATCGGATTCCGAGCGCAGCACCGCGCCCAGTCACACGCCACGTTCCGCCTGCTCTTCAACGCGATCCACACGGCGGGCGCACCTCCGCGGCGGTAGTATTCGCGATTCGCTGTTCGCAATTCGCGATTCGCGATTCGCTGTTCGCTGTTCGCTGTTCGCTGTTCGCTGTTCGCTGTTCGCTGTTCGCTCGGAGATCATCAGATCACAAGATAGATCGCACCTCCCCACATCCGTCACATCCCAGATCGCCACATCACGAGATCACAAGATCACGAGATTCTGCCTCTCTGGCACCCCCCTTGCCTCTCTCCGGTGAATAGGGCGGCAGAGGCGCTGTTCGCAGCAGCCTCTGCCAACTTCACGGGGAGGCGCTGGTGCAGGAACTGCGAACTCCGCTTCGAGAAGGGGACCGGGTCGAGGTGCGGGGCGAGTCGTGGGTGCTCGTCGCGACAGACCCGCAGGGGGCGTGCACGTTCGTCACGCTGAGGGGGTGTGGCACCGGGAACGCGGGGGAGACGTGCGTGCTCGTCTCGCCCTTCGACCAGCCCCGCCTCCGTCGTCGGCGCGCACGCTGGCAGTTGACCGGCCGGGGACGGGCGCTCCGGGCGGCGGCGCGCGTCGTGGTGGAGGCCCCGCCGTCAGCGGCGCTGCGGGCCGCCTTCCGCGCGCGAATGACGCTTCTGCCGTGGCAGTTTGCGCCGGCACTCGCCATCGTTGCCGGGCACCCGCGGATCCTCATCGCTGACGAGGTGGGCCTGGGCAAGACGACGCAGGCCGCGCTCATCATCGCGGAGCTGCGCGAGCGCAGGGAGGCCGCGCGCGTGCTCGTGCTCACGCCCGCGGGACTGCGCGCCCAGTGGGTCGGGGAACTCAAGGAGCGATGCGGGCTCGACGCCGTGCTGGTGGATCAGGCGCAGCTCGCCCGCGACCGCGCCCTGCTCCCGAGGGGCCTCAACCCATGGTGCTGCCACGCGCTGGCCGTGATCTCGATCGACCTGATTCGACAGCCGGAGGTCCTGAGCGCGCTTGGCGACGTCCCGTTCGACCTGCTGGTCGTCGACGAAGCCCATCACGCCGCGTTTGGGACGGACCGTGGCCGGGCGGTGGCGCGCCTGGCGGCACAGGCCCTGCGTGTTGTTCTGCTGACAGCGACGCCGCACTCCGGCGACGAGGGCGCGTACCGCGCGTTGTGCGGGGTCGGCGATCTCGGGCTTCGGCGGCCACCGCTCGTGTTCCGCCGGACGCATGCCGACGCCGGTCTCGATCTCCCGCGGCGCACGCACGTGCTTCGTGTCACACCGACCGACCGGGAGCGAGTGCTCTTCGCGGCGCTGGAGAGCTATCTGATGTGGCTCTCGAACGCGGCTGGGAAAGATGCGCGCGTGCCGCTGTTGACGTCGGTCCTGATTCGCCGCGCCGCGTCCGGCCCTCACTCGCTCGCGCGAACCCTCGCCCGTCGCCGGGCGCTCCTCGCACCCCATGCGGCTCGGGAGCCGCAACTGCGCCTGCCCTGGGAGGAGCTCGACGGGCGCGACGACTGCGTCCCCGATCACGTGGTGGGCACGCACCTCGACGTGGACCGCTCGAGGGAAGAGCACATGCTCGAGCGCCTGCTGGCGACGGCCACGCAGGCTTCGACGGAGGCCGCCTCGAAAACCCGCGCACTCACACGGCTTCTGCGACGCCTTGCCGAACCGGCGATCGTGTTCACGGAGTACCGGGACACGCTCGACGACGTGCGGCCGTGGCTCGAGAGCGCCGGATCCGTCGTGACGCTGCACGGCGGGCTCATGCGCCTGGAACGAGAGGCGGCAGTGCGCAGCTTCGTGGAGGGGCCGGCCCAGTGGTTGCTGGCCACTGACGCGGGCAGCGAGGGGCTCAACCTCCACGCTCGCTGCCGCGTGGCCATCAACCTCGAGAGGCCGTCGGGACCCACGCGTTTCGCTCAACGTGCCGGCCGCGTGTCTCGCCTGGGCCAGACGCGGGCCGTTCACGTGTTTACGCTGATGCACGCCGGGGGGCTCGATGAGCCGGGGCTCTCGCGGTTCGACGATCGTCGTGCTGCCGTCGAGGAAGCGCTGTCGCCCCGCCGCCAACCGGACCGGGCCATCGTCGAGGGGTTCGATCGCGGCGGACGGCGCGAAGCGGAGCGGCTCGCATCGCTCCGTCGTCTTGCCGAGATCTCTCCTGCCCGTCGCCCGGGCGGCCGGCGCGAGCGTGTGTCGTGCGGTCTGGGCACGCGGAATGGACCTGGCCGCTCGTGGCGGCTGGTCGTGAGCGCCGACGTGCGTGACGAAACGGGCCGGCTGGTCGAAACCACGGTGATGGGCCTGACGGCCGACTGGCCTCAGTACCCGCCGCGCGACTGGCGCGACGTCCGCCGGGCCCTGAGCGCCCTCCTCGTGGCGCTCGATCGGTCGGGCGTCTGCGACGCCCGGGCGGCCGCCCTTGCTGCGGAGCGGAGCCGGGAAAACGAAGGACTCCTGGAGCGAGCACGCGAGTTGACACGACGCGCGTCGGCCATCCCCGGCCGCCACCAGCCCTCGCTGTTCGACCATCGGGCCGAGCGGGCCGCGTCCAGCCTGCAGAGGCGCCTCGCTGAGGCCGTCTCCTGGTGGCAGGCGCATGTCGAACGGCTCGAGCGGGCCCGTCGGCCGCTCCGCACAGATGCGCCGGCGCTGCGCGCGGCGTACACCGTGGCGCTTCCGGTTGCGTCATCGAGGAAACGATGCTGACTGGCATTTCGGGCTATCTCGTCTCCACCCGCTACCTGGAGAGCACCTTCCTGCCGTCGCTCACACCCGCGCACCAGCGCGCGGCCACCGAGCACGCCGTGCGCCTGACCCGGCACCTGCGGAGCGGGCTGGGGCGGCTTGGGCCTGCCTCCGGCGCACGCGCGGTGCTCGACACGCTGGCTCTGCCCCTGGCCGAGGCCCTGGGCTTCGAGGCCGGGCCGCCGAGCGCGCATCCGACGCTGGGAATCACGGTGCCGTTGTTGACCGGCGGCGAGACAGTGGCGGTGATGCTCGCCGTGCCGTGGGGAGCCCCTGCCGAGCCGCTCTGGCGTCACGCCGTCCGCGCGGGATTCAACCATCGCGCGCGGTGGTGCCTTGCGACGAACGGGGTGTCGATGCGGGTCTTCGATGCGGGCGCCACGTGGACCCGCCGCCATCTCGAGGCCAACCTCGGCGCCGTCGTGTCGACTCCCGCCTCCGTCTGGACGTTGGCGGCGCTGCTCGCCGCAAGCGCGCTCTCGGGCACCCATCCGGTTCTCGCACAGGCCGCGGACGAGTCCGATGCCTACGGCGTCGCGGTCTGCCGGTCGCTCCAGCACGGCGTGCTCGAGGCGCTGGGCCACTTGGTGTCGGGGCTCGCACCCGGCCGGAGGCGCCCCGCCGCGGGCGACAGGTTCGAGCAGTCGCTCACGGTCGTCTACCG
>CAZNOC010000094.1:12122-14762 GCA_964574545.1 uncultured Bifidobacteriaceae bacterium
ACGACCGGCGGTGGCAAGGCGGGCCGTCAGCGAATCGCGTACCGTGACCTCGGCGTCGAGCAGCTTGGCGCCGTCTACGAGCAGGTGCTCGAGTACGAGCCCGCTCCGGGAGTGGCGCCGGCGCCGCTCCAGCGACGATCGGTGGCGCGAAAGCAGACGGGCAGCTTCTACACGCCGCGCTCCGTCACGGACTTCCTGGTACGCCGGACCCTCGCGCCCCTCGTGGAGGGACGCTCGCCCGATCAGATTCTGTCCCTGCGCCTCGTCGATCCGGCGATGGGCAGCGGCGCGTTCCTTGTGGCGGCGTGCCGGTACCTTGCCGGCGCCGTGTGCCGTGCGCGCCGCGAGGCCGGCGGCGTGCTCCCCGAAGACGATCGAGAGGAGGTGGCCGCCACCCGGCGTCTCGTGGCCCAGCGCTGTCTGTACGGCGTGGATCTGAACCCGATGGCCGTGCAGCTCGCCCGGCTGTCCCTGTGGCTCGCCACGCTCGCCTCGGACCGCCCGTTGACGTTTCTCGATCATCACCTGGCCGCAGGCGACAGCCTGGCCGGCGCCGGCTTCGACGACCTGGCGCGGGTCGTCCCTGGTGGACGGGCGGGGCCCGAACGGGCGCTCCCACTGTTCGAGGAGGAACTGGCGCGGCCGCTGGCCGGTGCGGTGCTGCCGGAACGGTACAGGCTGGCGCACGAGCCGGACGAGTCCGCACGTCAGGTCCGCGAGAAGGAGCGGGCGCTCGACCGCCTCGGCGCCCCGGGAACGCCTCTCTCGGGCTGGCGTCGCCTTGCCGACCTGTGGTGCACGGGGTGGTTCGTCGCACCCGCCCCGGATGCGCGGCTCTTTGGCGACCTCAGGGCCGCGACGCTCGGCGGAGAGCCCGCGCTTCCCGGACGCGTGACCGCACCCTGGTTCGACCGGGCGGCGGACGAGGCCAGGCGGCATCACTTCTTTCACTGGGAGCTGGAGTTCCCCGAGGTCTTCTTCGGCCCCGATGGCCGAAGGCGCGCCGATGGAGGCTTCGATGCGCTGATCGGAAACCCGCCATGGGACATGGTGCGAGCCGATGCCGGCGATGCGGGGGTCCGCCAACGCGAACGCGCGGGAGTCACGCGCTACCTCCGGTTTCTTCGGGACTCGGGCCTCTATCGGGACTCGGGCACCGGGCACCCCAATCGCTATCAGCTCTTCGCGGAACGTGCGCTGCACCTTGTCAGACCAGGCGGCCGAGTCGGTCTCATCCTGCCGTCGGGCCTGCTCGTTGATGCCGGCAGCGCGCGGCTGCGCCGCCGGCTGTTCGACTGCACCGACATCGAAACGATCACGGGGTTCGAGAACCGCAGGCGCATCTTCCCTATCCACCGCAGTGTGCGCTTCCTGCTCGTGTCCGCGACCTGCGGCCGGCCGACAGTGGCGTTCCGCGCGCGCTTCGGGATGCAGATGCCGGGCGTGCTCGACACAGAGCCGGATCACGTCTCGGCGGATCCCGGGACGCCCGGGGATGTCGTGCTGTCGCGCGCGGTGCTGGAGCGGCTGGACCCGGCAGGGCTCACGGTTCCGGACATGCCGTCACCCGGCGACCTCTCCCTCCTGCTGCATCTCGTCCGCGCGGCGCCGGCGCTCGGAGACGCCCGCGGATGGCATGCGTCGTTCGGCCGGGAGCTGAACGCCACCGACGACCGCCGTCACCTCACGCCTCGAACACCAGGCACGCGCCAGCGGCTGCTCCCCATCATCGAGGGCAAGCAGCTCGCGCCTTTTCGCGTGGATGTCGCCCGCTCGGCACTCGGCATCGCCCCTCGGGTGGCACGCGGCATTGTCGATCGGGACCGTACGTGGGGACGCCGTCGGATCGCGTATCGCGATGTGGCCGGCGCCGGCAACCGGCTCACCCTCATCGCGGGCCTTCTGCCTCCAGGCACGCTCTCGACGCACACGCTGTTCTGCCTCAGGACCCCGCTCGACGATGATGACCAGTGGTGTCTACTGGCGATGCTCAACAGCTTCGTCGCCAACTACTTCGTCCGTCTGTACGTCACGACGCACGTGACAACGACGATCGTGGGGCGGCTGCCGGCGCCGAGACCGCCGAGAGGGTCGAAGGCGCACCGGAGGCTCGCGTCCCTGGCGCGGGCACTCACGGGCTCGGGCATCGACGGCGAGCCCGAGGCGTACATCGAACTCCAGGCGCTCGTCGCGGAACTCTACGATCTGTCTCGCGCGCAGTTTGCGCACATCGTCTCGTCTCTGCCGCTGCTGGACGAGAAGATCAGGGAGGCGGCGGTCGAGCGGATGGCGGACGGGGCACGAGCCTGACGGGCGCGGGATCGGCGCCGTCGTGTGCGATCAGGCGCGCCAGAGCGCGACAAGGCCCGCCACGAGACTGCTCATCATGATCGCCAGCGTCAGGGCCGCCATCACCGTCGTACCCCACTGGCGACGCTGCAGGTGCACGGCCACGATGACGACCAGCCGCGCGCCGGGCGAAGCGAGCAGGAGGATGATGCCCGCGTGAAGGAATATCCGCGCCGCGAGCGCGCCCGGCGCGGCCAGCATGATGACGAGGCCGACCGCCAGGCACGCCGTGCTCAGACGGGTGAAGATCCGGAGCACGCGGTCGAGACGGGCATCGAGGGGCGGCGGAGC
>CAZNOC010000095.1:0-13266 GCA_964574545.1 uncultured Bifidobacteriaceae bacterium
CCGGCCCGCATGCCCGGGACGTTCACGGCGATTCCCTGCCCGGTGACGAACTCGGAGGACTGCCTCCGGTGGTACGCCACCGCGAGGCTCTTCGCGTCGGCGTCGTTGTCAGGCACCGCGTCGACGTAGGTGTCGAGCCTCTGGCCGAAGGCTTCTTCGAGCACCCGTCCTCCGCTCCTGGCGCCGCTGCCGTCTGGCGGCAGGTCGCTTTCGGACGCACTCCTGGCGATGGACTGCTTGGCGTGGATGCTCCAGCCCGACACGCCGAGTGCCGTAGCCTGCCGTCTCAGATCCGCGCGGACGTCGAAGCTCACGAGATCGACACCATAGACCAGTGCCTCCGGCGTGCCCGGTACGGCCTGGTCGGAGACGACGAGGGTGTTCTGGTCCATCCACATGTCGGCGCCAGCGGCCATGACGCGGTCCAGCAGAAACGCGTAGTCACTCTGATTGAGCTGCGCGACGCGCCCGTGCACGGTCTGGACGCCCCCCAACTGGATGTCGCGAGCCAGGCCGTGCTCGGCGGCGACCTGCTGGATCATCTGCGCGTCGGTCATGTGCTCGAAGATCCGCGTCCGCTGCCGCATCCGGAACTCGTGAAACGCATCCTCCGCCTGCACGAGCACCTCGGGAGGCGCAGTGGCGTCGAACGCGCCCTCGATCAGATGGATGCGCCCCTCGAAGAGCTGATACAGCAGGTTGGATGGCACACCCTGCCAGACGGTCAGCCGGCGCCCGAAATTGAAGTCGTCGAGCTCGAAGTACTTGTACTCGACGCCCTGGCCCTGCCGCGGGCGGAGGTTGGAGAACCGCGCGGTACACCGCGCGGGCGACGACACGGCATCTTCGATCGTCAACGCGACCAGGTCCTGGCTCAGCGAGGGATGAAGGAGGCCGTCAATGTAGATCCCGGGCATCGGGGGGAGCGAAGGGGTCGACGTCGGCATCGCAAGCATCTCCCTCGAGCGGCACCCTCAGGGGGCGGAATGCCGCGTCAGTCCACAATCGCCTGATACACAAGAGCGCGGAACCGGTTGCGCACCTGGCTCCCTCCGGACGGGAGCAGTTGCGACATGAACACCGCCACCACCTCGTGGGCCGGGTCCACCCAGAACTCGGTGAAGTAGGCGCCAGCCCAGCTGTACTCACCAGCAGCCGCCGGCCGGCCCGCCCGGCCGACATGCTCGACGACCTCGAATCCCAGGCCGAACCCCAGCCCCCCCCGTGGGTCGTACAGCGTTCCGACATGGTCGGATGTCATCAGCGCCACCGTCGTCGGACTCAGCAGCCGCGTCCCGTCGAGCTCACCGCCGTTCAGCAGCATCTGCAGGAAGCGCGCGTAGTCGCTGGCGGTGGACAGCAGCCCGGCGCCACCCGAGAACGACGCGCGCGGTCCCGTCACGTAGTCGCCCTGGCCGATCCACTCGTCGGGCGCGCGCGTCAGCCCATCGGGGCCGGCGGAGTACACCACGGCGAGACGCGATCGCTTCTCCTCGGGGAGGTAGAACGACGTATCCGTCATGCCCAGCGGCTCGAAGATGCGGGTGCGGAGGAACTCGTCAAGCGGCTGGCCGGACGCGCGTTCTACCACGGCGCCAAGCACGTCGGTGCCGAACCCGTAGACCCAGCGCTCGCCGGGCTGCGCGGCAAACGGCAGCGCCGCGAGCCGCTCAACCGAGGCGCCGATGGGCTCGGGCCGGTGCGCGAAGTACCAGAAGTACAAATCGTGTGCCTTGTAGACCGGCTCGAGCTGGCCTCCGCCGTACGACAGGCCGGCGGTATGCGTCATCAGATCGCGAATCGTGATGGGCCGTCGGGCGGGCACGCTCGTTTCCGGCGTATCGCCGATCACCGTCGTCTGCTGAAACGCAGGGATGAACCTGGCGACCGGGTCGGTGAGCAGCAGCCGGCCCTCTTCCATGAGCATCATGGCGGCCACGCTGGTGACCGCCTTGGTCATCGACGCGATGCGGAAGATCGCGTCGCGCGGCATGGCGGTGCCGGCCTCGCGGTCGAGGTGGCCGAAGGCCTCGTGATGCGCGGTGCGGCCGCGATGCGCCACGAGGGTGACGATCCCGGCGATCTCGCCTTCGTCAACGGCGCGCTGCATCGCCGTGGAGAGGCGTTCGAGGCGATCGGGGGAAAGCCCCGCCGGCTCGACGGTGCCGCCGGCTCCCGGTCCACACGCGACGATCGTCAGCAGCAGCGCGAGGGTCGCGAGCAGGCGCCCGCGACTCGGCCGGCCGTGGCAAAGCATCCGGAGAATCTACACTCTTTCGGCGATCAGGAACACATCGGGGTCGGCGATCGTCAGGCGCGTGACGCGCCTCCCCTCCCGCGCGAACGCGATCTTCACGCTGGGGACGCCCGCCGGAAAGAAGACGAGGTCGCCGATGTGAAACAGGAATCGACTGGTGTCTCCAGCGCGCGCGAGGTTGAGCCGGTCGTTGCGGACGTCCACGCCGAAGCGGTCGTGAGGACCGGGGCCGTAGAACGACCGGCGATTCAGTATTGAAGTCAGCATGCTCGACTCCCAATGGCGCTCACGCACGATTCGAACGAAGGCGCACGCGACCCCGAGGGACACGTATTGCCGACACACCGCGTTATGCCCTGCGTCGCGTGGACAACGCAAGCGAGGAGCGCGGGCGCGGAGACTGGGTTACGGTGAGGGCGGAAGTGCTGCCGGCTCAGCATCTTCCGGCGTCGAGCGAGGGGCGTTCTCTCGTCGTTCTATCAGGTGCCACGTCACACGCTATTCGCTGCTCGCTGTTCGCTCGCCGCCGCTGCGCACCCGTCGCGCCTGTGCTACTTGATCACGAGCAGCCGATGGTTCGCCGGGTGCAGGAACTGGACGCCGTCCTCCATCAGGATCGCATCGTCTTCGATCGGCACGCGCAGCTTCTTGCCGCCCCACTCCTCGATGGGCGAGTAGGCGAAGTACTCGAACGCGAACATCTGGCCGATCCTCAGCGGCAGGCTGCTCTGGAACGGCTGCCACGTCGTCATCGACGCGCCCATGCCGTGGCCGGTGTTGCCGACCGGGTGGAACCCGTAGGCGACGTCGGTTCTGTCGTCCGCATTCGGGCGGTTGAACTCGATCACGCCGTAGCCGGCCTTCCGCAACGCGTCGTCCATCGCCGTCATGGTCTCCTTCGCCGTGCGCCCCGGCTGCAGTACCGGCTTGAGTGCGGCACGAACGGCCACGGCCTTCTCGAACGCCTCGCGGATGCTGCGGGGCGGGACCAGCTCGCCGGGTCGCAGCACGTAAGCGATGCGCTTGACGTCGGTGCCGAAGTTCATGAGCTGCACGCCCCAGTCGATCATGATCACGTCACCGGGCTGGATGATACGGTCGGACGAGATGGCGACGATGCCTTCGGGGCCGGTGACGTAGATGGACGGCATGTCGAACTCGGAGCCGAGGCCCCGTTCGAGCAGGCGATCCTGCAGCCACCAGGCGGCCTCTTCGAGCGTGGTCTTCCCCGGCGTGACCACCTCGTTCGACAGCACGCGCTCGGCGAGCTGGATGGCGATGCCGGCGGCCTCTCCGAACGCCACGATCTCCGACGCGACCCTTCGCGAACGGAAGTCGGAGACGAGGCGTTCGGCGCTGACGAGGCGGGAGGCGTAGGGTTCACCGAGGGTCTTCTGCAGGTGCCGGTGCATGGTGTACGACAGGCCGTCGGCCGGACCGAGTTCGTCCGACATGTTCACGCCGATCTGCTTCGGATCCCGCTGACGCACGTACTCCGCCAGCATCGATGCGGGTGCCATCCCGTCGTAGGCGCCGGACTCGGAGAGCAGGTACCCGCTCGGCCCGAGCGCCAGCCGCTCGATGCGGTCGCCCCCTCGGTCCGTGAACATGTAGTAGCCGACGCCCGTGACGTAGCCCCGCCCGAGGTCGCGCCAGAGCGGGTCGTAGTGGTTCTCCTTCACCGCCACGATCCACATGTCGATGCCGTTCTCGCGCATGGCCTTCGGCAGAATCTGCTCGAACTTGTCGAGCCGGATCTGGCGCTCCATCTCCCAGCGACGGCGCGCCTCCTGCGCTTCCACGGATTCGGCCAGCACGACCATCGCCATCATCAACACGATCGCTCTCACGGGTCCTCCTCGAATGGCGCCTGCCTCCACCGATTCTTCAGGCGCACCAGAGCGTACAACAACAGGCAGAGCGCAGCTACCGCCGCGAGCGAGGCCGGCAGGGGGAGCCGCTGCTTGATCGGCGTGGCGATGACTCCGTAGACCATCTCCACGTGAATCCAGTACACGAACAGGGACGACCGCCCCAGCGTCTCCACCACGTGGTCGAATGGATGCCAGGCACGGACGGCCAGCCCCTTCCAGGACCACCCGCCTTCCGAACCGTCAGCGCCGCATCCCGAATCCCCGGGGCCGTGCCACATCCGAAAGTGCCCCCAGCCGGCGGGGATCAGCAGGATCAGGATGCCGAGGCGGACGGCAAAGAAGGCCGGCGAGCTGCCCCAGAACGAGGCGCCCTCGAAGACCGGCGGCCCGAACGACGCCAGCCAGCCCGCGCCGAAGACGAGAACGCCGGTGGCCGCCAGCCCCCCATACAGCCGTGCATCGTCGCCCCGGCCACGAGCCCGATCGATCAGCAGGCCGGCCGGGACGCCCGCAAAGAGGAATCCTGCCGACGGCAGCAGCGTGAAGTTCGTGTGGCCCGGTGTGGGCTGAAGATACCAGCGCAGGGGATCGGGCATCCAGGAGAGCCACGCCGTCGTCCAGACCGCGGGTGTGAACACGGCCACCGCGATGGTCGCACCGGCAAGCACAGCGACACGGCCCGTCCACGACCGGGCGGTCTGCCAGAGCCACCCGCCTGCCACCATCGAGAGGCCCATCACGTTGAGGATGTCCACGGTGAGCAGCGTGATCGGATCGCCCAGGCCGAGGATCAACGCCTGCAGGCGGAACAAAAAAGCCAGGCCGAAGATCTGCCATCCGCGGCGCCGCACCTGCCTCGCGGCTTCGACCATGGTGCCGCGCCGTCCCTTCGAAGAGGCCGCCAGCGCCAGCGAGACGCCGGCGATGAAGAGAAACAGCGGCGCGCCGAGTCCGCCGATGAATTCAACCGTCCGAAAGGGCCAGGCGGCGCGGTCCTCCGCCCGCGTCCAGGAGTCGGACACGTGCGACAACACCATCACGAGCACGGCCAGACCGCGCACCCAGTCAAGATGGCGCAGGCGATCCGAGCGCTGAGGCTGGCTCAGGCAACGACCTCGAACGAGGTGACGAACTCGATGTCCTGCCGCATCGAATGCCACACGGAGCAGTACTTGTCCCTCGACAACTGAATCGCGCGCTCGACGGCGGCCAGGGGCACGTCGCCCCGGACCGCGTAGTGGAGGGTCACGCGCACGAATCGGCGCGGCGGCTCCTCGGCGCGGTCGCCACTGAGCGACGCCTCGAGTCCGGCCAGTGGATGACGCCCCTTCTGCAGGATATCGACGACGTCGATCGCCATGCAGCCGGCGAGCCCGAGGGCCAGCGCCTGCATCGGGGAGGGGCCCTCGGCGCCCTTGCTGTCGAGGGTCAGGGAGATGGATCCGGCGGTGGCAGTGAAACGGAGGTCCCCGGCCCAGGTCAACGAGGCGGTCATCGGCGGCTTGGTCATTGGTACAGAGTAATGGAGGTCGCAACGGTTGAACCATTCCGCCGCGCCCGCCGTCTGAGCCCCTGAGGTAGTCCGCCAGTGCCGACGCTCCTGAACGACCTTCGTCATGCCCTTCGCCTCCTGCGGCGAACGCCAACCTTCGCCGCCTCGACGATCGCTGTCCTGGCGCTTGGCATTGGCGCCACCACGGCGATGTTCAGCCTCGTGCATGCCCTGCTGTTCGCCCCGCTGCCCTATGCCAACGCGGACCGGCTGGCCATGGTCTGGGAGCACAACGTGCCGCGCGACCGGCCGCGCAACGTGATTTCGGCCGCCAACTACCTGGCATGGAGCGAGCGCAGCACGTCGTTCGAGGAGACCGCCATCTTCGGCACCACCACCGCCAACCTGACGGGCCTGGGGGAACCGGAAGAACTGCGGGGGTTGGCCGTGGAGGCCACGCTGCTTCGGATGGTTGGGGCCCAGCCGATGCTCGGCCGTGTCTTCGTGGACGGCGAGGACCAGCCCGGTACCAGTCAGACGGTCATCCTCACGGAAGGGCTCTGGCGGCGGCGGTTGGGCAGCGATCCGAACATCCTCGGACAGCGCGTGATGCTCAGCGACGAGCCGGCGACGGTCGTCGGGGTCATGCCGTCGCACTTCGAGCTCTTCGGCCAGCGCGTGGACTTCTTCAGGCCGCTCGTATTGCAGCCGGCGCACCGCGAGCTCCGCGGTCGCGGGTTTCTCAGCGTGGGACTGCTGAAGCCGGGCCTCACACGCGACCAGGCGCAGCAGGAACTGGCCGCCGTCTTCGAGGGCCTCGTCCGCGAGCATCCCGACTTCAACTCCGGCTGGACCATCAACATCGTGCCCCTTCGCGCGCAGCTCACGGGGGACGTTCGGCCGGCACTCCTCGTGCTGTTTGGCGCCGTGGCCGCGGTGCTGCTCATCGCGTGCGTCAACATCGTGAACCTGCTGCTGGCGCGCGCCACCACGCGCGAACACGAACTCGCCGTGCGTGCGGCCCTGGGCGCCGGCACGGGACGGCTGATGCGGCAGCTCTTCACCGAAACGGCGATCCTCGTCACGCTCGGCGGCGGCGCGGGCCTCCTGCTGGCCTGGTGGCTGCAGCGATTGCTGGTGGAGACCGCGCTCGCCGCTGCACCCGTGCCGCTGATGAATCAGGTCGGCATGAATGTTGTGGTCATCGCCTTCGCGGCAGGCGCCACGCTGGCCACCGCCGTGGCGTGCGGCCTGGGTCCGGCCTTCACCGTGCGGCGGCGGAGCCTGGTCGGCCCGCTGCATGACGGCAGCCGCGGATCGTCGAGCGGGCGACACAGCCGCGTTCGCGCCGCGCTGGTGGTCGCCGAGGTGGCGGTCGCAGTCTTGCTGCTGTCGGGAGCAGGGCTGCTGGCGCGCAGCTTCACGTCGCTGCAGGCCGTCGATCCCGGCTTCGACGCTTCGGGGGTGCTCACGATGCGTGTGACGCTCGCCGCGCAGAGCGAAGCCGATCTGCCGCGCGTGCTCGGCCTGCAGCAGACCGCGCTCGAACGGCTGCAGCAGGTGCCCGGCGTCGAGGCTGCCGCCGGTACGGTGTTTCTGCCCATGGCAGGAGCCGGGTCGGCCACCAGCTTCTGGCTCGAGGACCGGCCCGAACCGGGCCCCGCCGATCGGCCCGTCGCCGACATCCGGCCGATCACCGCCGGCTACTTCCGGGCGATGCGCATCCCGCAGCTGACGGGCCGCGACTTCGAGCCGGCAGACACGCAGGACCGGCCGCTGGTCGGCATCGTGAACGAGGCATTCGTGCGCGAGTTCTATGCCGGCAGGAACCCGGTCGGCCAGCGCCTGACGTACTCCTGGAACCGCCCCACCACGGTCGAGATCGTGGGTGTCGTCGGGGACGTCGCGCTGACGGCGCTCGACGGTCAGCCGCGATCCACGCTGTACCTGCCCTTCCAGCAGCGCCCGCTCCCGATGATGCACTACGTCGTGCGCACGGCCGGAGCGCCGGCGTCGATCGCGACTGCCGCGGTCGCGTCCGTCCAGGCGCTCGACCCGAACCAGCCCATCGCGCAGGTTCGAACGCTGGAGGAGGTTCTCGCCGCGTCGCTGACGACGCCGCGCCTCACCTCGTCGGCGCTCGGCGCATTCGCGGCGACGGCCCTGCTGCTCGCGGTCGTTGGCGTCTACGGCGTGATCGCGTACGGCGTGGCGCAGCGGCGGCGCGAGTTCGGCGTGCGTCTGGCGCTCGGTGCGCAGCCGCGGGATGTGCTTGGACTCGTCTTGCGCCAGGGCGGGCTGATGGTCGGAGCCGGCGTCGGCATCGGCATCGCGCTCAGCGTGGTGGCCACCCGAGGCCTGCGTTCGCTGCTCTACGGAGTCGAGCCGGGCGACCCGGTGACGCTCGCCGCCGTGGCAACCGCGATCCTGGTTGTGGCCGGCGTGGCCTGCTACGTTCCGGCGCTGAGGAGCACGCGTGTCGATCCGACTGAGGCGCTCCGGGCCGAGTGAGCCTGCGGCCGGCAGAAGGCTGGCGGCCAGGACGGCGTGAGCCAGCATTGCGGTCGCGCTCGTCGAGTTCGGCCGGCGCGTGGGCCTGTGGTAGCGTTTTCGCACCATGTCCGCCAAGCGCCCCCGACGTGAGTTCCTGAAGCAGTTCCCCTTGACGGTCGCGGCCGGACTCGCGGCGCCCGAGGTCATCGGGGCGCAGCCGGCGGGCACCCCCATCACCGGCGACATGCTGGCTGCGGCACAACGGGTCAACGGCGTGTCGCTCCCCCCGGACGAGCGCCAGCAGGCTCAGGTCCTCGTCAACCGCAACCGCGAGCACATCGAGGCTCTGAGAGAGGTCCGCCTCGCGCCTGAGGTGGAGCCGGCCTTCTCCTTCCGCCCTCCCGTGGCTCCCGTCGCATCCCCCGCTCGCGAGGGCACGGCAAGCGAGCCTCGTCGAGAGGCCGCCGTACGTCCCCCGCGGCTCGAGGATCTGGCGTTCGCACCGGTCACCAGGCTCGCCGCGCTCCTGCGTGGCCGGCACGTCACGTCCGTCGAACTCACCCGGATGTACCTCGACCGGCTCACCGAGCACGACCCGCGGCTGCATGCCGTCGTCACGCGGACCGATGCGCTGGCGCTTGCCCAGGCCGCCGACGCCGACCACGAGATCGCGAACGGGCGTTACCGCGGGCCGCTGCACGGCGTGCCGTACGGCATCAAGGATCTCTTCGCCACCGCGGGCATTCCCACGACGTGGGGCGCGCAGCCGTATGCCGACCAGGTCTTCGACTACGACGCCACCACGGTCGTGAAGCTGCGGGAGGCCGGCGCGGTGCTCGTGGCGAAGCTTGCCACCGGCGAGCTCGCGATCGGCGATTTGTGGTTTCGCGCGCGCACCCGCAACCCCTGGGATCCGGAACGCGGGTCGAGCGGGTCGTCGGCGGGACCCGCCGCGGCGACCGCCGCCGGCCTGGTTGGCTTCGCCATCGGCACCGAAACCGGCGGCTCCATCGTCTCGCCCGCGGCTGCCTGCGGCGTCGTGGGCCTGAGGCCGACCTACGGACGTTCGAGCCGGTACGGCTGCATGACGCTGCGCTGGACGCTCGACAAGGTGGGGCCCATCACGCGGTCGGTCGCGGATGCCGCGACGGTGTTCGAGGCGATCCTCGGGCCGGACGGCAAGGACGACACGGTGCCACCGGGGATCCCCTTCGGGTGGGACGGCAGCGGCGACGTCGCCGGGCTCCGGATCGGGTACGTGGATCAGGAGCTGGCCACCCTGCCAGCCTCGGCACGAGCGGACGAACGCGAGCGCTTCTTCGTTCGCAAACCGCTCTACGACGCCGCCCTGCAGCTGTATCGCGACCGCGGCGCGACGCTCGTGCCCATCGCGCTCCCCGCCCTGCCGTTTGCGTCGGTGTACGCCATGCTCAATGCAGAGGCGGGCGCCATGTTCGACGACCTGCTTCGGAGCGGGGCCATCAACGAGCTTGCCGACAAGGGGCCGAACGGCCGGGCGAACCAGCTACGCGCCACGCGCTTCATCCCCGCCGTGGACTACATCCGCGCGCAGCGTGTGCGCACGCTGCTCGTCCAGCAGACAAACGCGATCTTCGATGCCGTGGACGTGTTCCTCGCGCCCTCGTCGAGCGACAGCGTCAGCCTGACGAATCTCACCGGACACCCAGCGGCGGTCGTGCCGGCGGGATTCGTCGATGGCCTGCCGATCGCGCTCATGGTGACCGGCCGGCTCTGGGACGAGGCCACGGTGTGCCGTGTGGCCGAGGCGTTCGAGTCCGCCACCGACTGGCACACACGGCGGCCGTCGTTGTAGCCCCTCACGGACACGTACAAACACGAAGCACACGACGGCCACGAAGACGCACAAAGCACGTCTTGTCTATCAGGACACCACCCGGCACGACGAACCTGCCATAGGGATGGCGTTCTTCGTGCGTCCTTCGTTTCTTCGTGTCCCTCGTGTTTGGACGTGTCGGTCGTCAGTCGGCGACAACGACGGTCCGGACGCTCCGGTGGCCGCGCACGAGCTCGGCCGGCAGCAACTTGGCGAGGTACACCTTGGATTCGGCCTGCGCTTCCGGGACGGGTTCGTGCTTCACGACGTCGAACCTCAGTTGCGCGAGCACGGCACGCATGTCGTAGTAGCGGTTCTTCGTCTTCACCACGATCTCGTTGAAGCCGCTGGCGATGGCCCATTCCTCGGACTGCTCCGACAAGGCGCGGAAGTGCCCCTGACCGCGCCAGTCGCGCCGGGTCGCCCCGATCCAGGAGTAGAGGACACGGCGGCCGTCGAACTGCACCGCGTCGCTGAGCCGCTGGACGAGATCCCGCAGTTTCGGATCGGTCTCGTCCGCACGGATCTCGTGGACCACCTTGTAGGACACCGGAACGAGCGTGCCCGGGTCGTCAGGCAGCGGCGACACGGCCATGAGGATCAGCGACTCGCGATCGCGCAGGCGGCCGATGATCTCGGCGGCCGTCTTCCGGCGCGGAAACTCACCAAAGAACTCCTCGATGTACTGAATCTCGAGGGCACCGGTTTCGAGCGGGTACTGCTTGATCAGATATTCCAAGGAGACTCCCGAGGGGAAGGAGGATTATAGCGAAACGAGATGCAGATGGTGATCTCGTGATGTGGTGATGTGGTGACGTGGTGATCGGATGTCGCGATGTCCGATGTTCGCCGGCTGCGCCTTCATCTATCTCCTGATGTTCGGTGCCCCCGCCCCGTGCCCGGCCGTGTGACAGGCGACAGGGCGGCCGATCGACTGATCGGCCGATCGGCAGATAGATCTGACGAATCGCCAAGATCTGAACATCGAAGATGTCGATCACCACATCACGAGATCACCAGAACACCAGATGTCGCGATCCATCTAGTACTCCATCCCCATCACCCTCCCCTGATCGTCCACGTCGAGCCTGTGTGCCTGGGGCACCTTGCCCAGGCCCGGCATGAGCATCATCGATCCGGCAATCGCTACGACGAACCCCGCGCCGGCCGAGAGCGTGACGTCGGAAATGGTCAGCGTCCAGTCGCTCGGCGCGCCCATCACCTTCGGGTCGTCGGTGAAGGAGTACTGCGTCTTCGCGATGCAGACCGGCAGCAACCCGTACCCGAGCTCCTCGAATCGCTTGAGCCGCTGACGCGCGGCGGGCTTGAAGGTGACGTCCTTCGCCCCGTAGACCTGGGTGGCCACGGTCCTGATCTTCGCCTCGAGCGGCTGCTCGCTGGAATACAGCGGCTTTACCTTCGAGACATCCGACGCGGCTGCGGCCGCGACCACCTTCTTCGCCAGCGTCGTCATCCCGTCCCCGCCTTTGGCATAGCCCTCGGCCAACGCCGCGTCGGCCCCGACTGACGTGCAGTAGTCGAGCACTTTCTGCAGGTCGTCGTCCGTATCCCCCGGGAAGCGGTTCATCGCGATGACGGGCGGCACGCCCCACCGCTGCAGGTTGCGGAGGTGGCGTGCAAGGTTCGGGAATCCGGCTTCGACGGGTCCGTCGGGCGATCCCCCCTGGGCGCGCAGCGCCTTGAGCGTGACGATGACGACGGCGACCGACGGGACATGCCCGCTCATCGGCATGACGATGTCGAAGAACTTCTCGGCACCGAGATCGGCGGCGAACCCGGTCTCGTTCACGACGTAGTCGGCAAGGTGCAGGCTCAAGCGCTGGGCGAGCACGCTGCTCGTGCCGTGCGCGATATTGGCGAACGGGCCGCAGTGCACGATCGCCGGTGCGCCCTCGGTGGTCTGGACGAGGTTCGGGAGAATCGCCTCGTTCAGCAGCACCATCATCGGTCCGACGGCCTTCAGGTCCCCGGCCGTCACGGCCTTTCCGTCGTAGCTGAAGCCCACGACGATGCGGCCGAGGCGCTGGCGGAGGTCGGCGCGGCTCTCGGCCAGCGTGAGGATGGCCATGACCTCGGACGCCGCGGTGATGACGAAGCCCGTCTCGCGCGCGGGGCCGCCATCACGGCCGCCAAGGCCCGTGGCGATCCGCCGCAGTGCGCGGTCGTTCATGTCCATCGCGCGCGGCCAGAGAATCTCCTTCGGGTCGAGCCGAAGGTCGTTGCCGAAGTGGAGGTGGGTGTCGATCAGGGCGGCGAGCAGGTTGTGGGCCGACGTGATGGCGTGAAAGTCGCCGTTGAAGTGCAGGTTGATCTTGTCGAGTGGTTCGACGGACGCCTTGCCGCCGCCGGTGGCCCCGCCCTTCATGCCGAAGACCGGCCCGAGCGACGGTTCGCGCAGCGCCGCCACGGCGTTGTGACCGAGCTTCACCAGTCCCTGGGTGAGGCCGATCGTGTTGACGGTCTTGCCTTCCCCACTGGTCGTCGGCGTGATGGCGGTGACGAGAATGAGCTTGCCCCGGCGCGTCGGGAAGCGGTCCAGCAGCTCCAGCCGGAGCTTGGCCGTGTGGCGGCCATAGGGTTCCACGAGATCCTCGGGGATTCCGAGGGCGGCGGCGATGTCGGTGATGGGTTTCATGGCGGGGGGATTCTAGCAGGTTGGGTTGGGTTCGGGCGGGTTCGGGCGGGTTCGGACAGGTTCGGGCAGGTTCGGACAGGTTCGGACAGGCTCGGGCGGGTTCGGGCAGGTCCGGGCAGGTTCGGGCAGGTTCGGGCAGGTTCGGGCGGGTTCGGGGGGCGTGAACATTCACGTGTCGACTGGCGTCAAAGGCATTGACAGTCTAGGCATAGATAGTCTATGGATACTCCATGAGCCGAACTCCACTGGACTTCCTGCCAGGCACGCTCGAGACGCTGATCCTCCAGACGCTGGCGCGCGGGCCGAGGCACGGGTATGCGGTGGCGCGCTGGATCGAAGACGCCACCGACCGGGCGCTGGCCGTGGAGGAGGGCTCGTTGTACCCGGCGCTCTACCGCATGGAAAAGCGCGGCTGGATCGACGCGGAATGGGGCGCCTCGGATCTCGGCCGGCGCGTCAAGCTCTACCGCCTCACGAACGCGGGCCGGAAGCAGCTGGCAGGCGATGCGGAGGCGTGGGCCGCCTTCGCCGCCGCCGTCAACAAGGTGATGGCGAAGGCATGAGACGACGACTGCAATCCCTGTTGTGGCGCGTGCCCGTCGATCAGGAGGTGCGCGAGGAGCTGGCGCACCACCGCGA
>CAZNOC010000095.1:13366-14525 GCA_964574545.1 uncultured Bifidobacteriaceae bacterium
TGTGGCGCGTGCCCGTCGATCAGGAGGTGCGCGAGGAGCTGGCGCACCACCGCGAGGAACGCATCCGCGAACTCGTCGAACGTGGCTGGACACTCGACGCCGCTCGCGCGGAGGCCGACCGGCGGCTCGCCGGCATGGAAGCCACGCTCACGAGGCTCGGCAACCGGCGTAACCGCGCCTGGAACCTGGCCGACGGGTGGCAGGAGTTCATACAGGACGTCCGCTTCGCGCTGCGCCAGTGCCGGCTGCAGCCGGGATTCACGGCCGCCGCCGTCCTCACGCTCGGGCTTGGCATCGGTGCCACGACCGCGATCTTCAGCGTCGTTCACGCCGTGGTGCTGAAGCCCTTTCCGTTCCCCGAGCCCGATCGCGTGCTGTCGGTCTACACGACATGGCAGGAGGGGCGCAGCAACACCTCCGCCGGTAACTTCGACTACCTGCGGCAGCGCGTCTCCAGCCTCGAGCACTTCGCCGCCGGCGCGTTTGCCAGCTTCAACCTCGCGGACGATGCCACGCCGGAGCGCGTCGTGGGTCTGCGCGTCACGGCCGGCTATTTCGACGTGTTCGGCGTCCCCGTGCGCCTCGGCCGCGCATTCACCTCAGCCGAGGACCAGCCGGGCCAGCCGCGCGTCGTCGTGCTCAGCCATCGGTTCTGGCAGCGCCGCTACGGCGGGGATCCCGGCATCGTCGGCCGCGCCATTCGCTTGAACGGCGAGCCCCACGAGGTCGTCGGCGTCATGGGGGCGGCGTTCGACGAGTTCACCACCGAGCTCAACCTCTGGGTCCCCATCGCCTTCACGCCGGAGCGGCTGGCGATGTACGACGAGCACTACCTCGATCTCTACGGCCGTCGTCGGGCGGACGTGACCCTCGCGCACGTCAACGACGACCTCTCGCGCGCGGCCGAGGGGCTGCGGCGGGACCATCCGACGTTCAACCTCGATCGTGACGCCGGCGCCGAGCCGCTCGGCGCCTGGCTTGTCGGCGACGTGCGCGCACGGCTGTTCGTCCTGCTCGGGGCTGTCGTGCTCGTGCTCGTCATCGCGTGCGGCAACGTGGCGAACCTGCTGTTGGCGCGCCTCGCGGCGCGGTCGCGCGAGCTGGCGGTGCGCGCGGCGGTCGGGGCGGGCCGGGGGCGGATCCTGCGCCAGGTCGTGAC
>CAZNOC010000096.1:0-14504 GCA_964574545.1 uncultured Bifidobacteriaceae bacterium
GTGCACGCCGCTCGCGCTTGATCTGCTTCCACCCATCGAGGCGCCGCTTGATCTCTCTCTCGAACCCACGGTCCGTCGGAGTGTAGAACTGCCGGCCCTGCAGCCGCTCGGGCAGGCAGTCCATGTCGGCCACGCCCCCCTCCTCGTCGTGGGCGTAGCGGTAGCCGCTGCCGTAGTCGAACTGCTTCATCAGGGTCGTCGGGGCGTTGCGCAGGTGGAGTGGGACCGGTTCAGCGACGTCGTGCCCCGCGGCGGCAGCCGCGGCTCCATACGCGGCATACACGGCGTTGCTCTTGGGGGCCGTCGCCAGGTAGAGCGCCGCCTGCGCGAGGGCGGTAGTGCCCTCCGGCATGCCGAGGAAATGGACGGCGTCCTTGGCCGCGACGGCCATGGCCAGCGCCTGCGGATCGGCGTTGCCGACGTCCTCGGAGGCAAACCTGACAAGGCGCCGCGCGATGTAGAGCGGGTCCTCGCCAGCCTCCACCATGCGCGCAAGCCAATAGACCGCGGCATCGGGATCGCTGTTGCGCATGGACTTGTGCAGGGCCGAGATGATGTTGAAGTGCTCTTCGCCGCCCTTGTCGTACAGCAGCATGCGGCGCTGCATCATGCTCTCGAGCAGTTCGACATCCACATGCGCCGGTCCCGTGGCCTGGGGCGCCGCCGAGACCGCCAGCTGCAGGAGGTTCAACGCCGACCGCGCATCGCCGCTCGAGAGACGGGCGATGGCGGCGAGCGCTTCTGACGTGACGACCGGCGGCTGCGCGCCGAGCCCCCGCACAGGGTCGGCGATCGCACGTTCGAGGATTCGCACGAGGGCGGTCTCGTCGAGGGGCTGAAGGATGAAGACCTTCGATCGGGACAACAACGCCGCATTCACCTCGAACGAGGGGTTCTCGGTCGTGGCGCCGATGAGGACGATGTCGCCGGCCTCGACACGGGGCAGAAAGGCGTCCTGTTGCGCTTTGTTGAAACGGTGGATCTCGTCGATGAACACGATCGTGCGGCGTCCGTGACGGCGCCGCTCGGCCTCGGCCGACGCCATCACCTCGCGGATCTCCTTGATCCCGGAAAGCACCGCGCTGAAGGCGATGAAGCGGGCTTTCGTGGCGTCGGCGATGATCCGCGCGAGCGTCGTCTTTCCAGTGCCGGGCGGCCCCCAGAGGATGATCGACTGCAGGAGATCGCGTTCAATGGCCTCGCGGAGGGGGCGGCCGCGATCGAGGAGGCTCTCCTGCCCGACGATCTCGTCGAGCGAACGGGGGCGCATGCGCTCGGGCAGCGGCAGCGTCCGCGTGTCGAGGGGAGGCTCGGGCTCGTCGAACAGCGAACTCACCTGGGTTCTCCTCTTCGTTGGCGGCGCGCCTCGTAGAGCAACAGCGCCGCGGTGACGGCCACGTTGAGCGACTCGACCGGCGCCCGCATGGGAATGGTGACCCTGGCATCACTCTGGTCGAGGACGGACTGCGGAAGCCCTGGGCCCTCGCCGCCCAGCACGAACGCGGTGGCACAGCGCACATCGATGTCCTCGAACGGGACGCCGCCACGGGGGGTCGTGCAGACGATGCGCACGGCGGCCGCGGTCAGGTCGTGCAGCACGCGCGAGAGATCGGCGTCGGCCACGACCGGCAGGCGCAGGCTGCTCCCCATGGCCGCGCGAAGGGCCTTCCACCCCCAGGGATCCGCGGAGGCGCCCGTGAAGAAGGCGCCGGTGGCGCCCGCGGCCTCGGCCACGCGAACCGACGCGCCGACGTTGCCCGGATCCTGTAGATCCACACCCACCACGATGAGCGCAGGGGCGGGCGTGAGCGCCTGCGGCGCCGCGAACTCGGGGCGCAGGGCCAGCGCGACGATTCCGGAGGGCGCACGCACGGGGCTGATGGCTTCGAGGACGTTCGCCGTCACGTGCAGGAGCGGCACGCCGCTCGCGTGAATCTCGTCGAGCAGTGCTTCCTCGGTTGCGGACCACGTGCCCACGGCGACGGCCACATGCGAGAGGGGCACGCCGGTGCGCGCGGCTTCGGAGACGAGGTGCCATCCGTCGAGCAGCATGGGCTGATCGCGGCCGCCGCGTGCGGCCTCGCGGAAAAGGCGAACGGTGGGATGCTGGCGGCTCGAGATGACGGACATCGTGGTGGTTCGCCCCGGGAGACGATAGTACTCCGTACCGGCTCGTCGGGGAGGGGGGTATGCTAGACTCCAGAGTTTGGAGACCATGAAGGAACGACTGCTCGACCGCTTCCGGGAACAGATTCAGACGCTCGAGCGCGAGCTGAAGACCGAGTTGCCCAAAGAGATCCAGCGCGCGCGCGAGTTGGGCGATCTCCGCGAGAACGCCGAGTACCAGGCGGCCAAGGAGCGTCAGACGTACGTGCAGGCGCGCCTCTCGATGCTGCAGCGGCGGATGAACGAGGTCGCGCTCATGAACCTCGACCGTATTCCGCACGGCAAGGCCGGGTTCGGGTCCACGGTCACGATGCGGGAGTCGAACGGCCACGAGTTCGTCTACCAACTCGTGATGCCGGAAGATGCGGACGCGGAGAAGGGCCTGATCTCGACGTCGTCACCCATTGGTCGCGCGATCCTCAACAAGGAAGAGGGCGACGAGGTGGCGGTCAGTACGCCCGCCGGCGCACGGTCGTTCGAGATCCTGAAGCTCGTCACGATTCACGACGAGGACGCGTCCTAGCCCGGCCCTCCACCGGCTCCGGTCCTCTGCCACGTGACCGACCTCCGCCATCTCTATTCGCCAGAGCGAGCCACGGCAGTGGTGCTGAGCGGCACCGGGGCCGACGGCGCCTATCACGCCGGTGTGCTTCGCGCGCTCCACGAGGCCGGAGTGAAGATCGATCTCGCGGCCGGCCGGGGCGTCGGGGCCGCCTCGGCTGTGTTTGCCGCGGTCGATGGGGGCGCACGGCTCTGGGAGGCGCACGGCCTCTGGAGCGGTCCCCGCCGCGCGTCGCTCTACCGCTGGTCCTGGCCGCTTCGGATCGTCGGCTGGAGCCTCGCCGCCAGCGGTGTGGTGCTGCTCAGTCCCCTGGCCTTCCTCGGCGTTGCTCTGGTGGTGTATCCGATTGGCGCGCTGTTGGGCATGGCGGGCCTCGAGGCGGGCGCGACCGTGGTCTCCGCGTACGCCGGCCTGCTGAGCGCGGCCTTCGAGCCTCCGCGCCTTCCCACGTGGATCCCGCGTCTCGTGACGGTGCTGGCCGGGGCCGCGCTCGCCGGCCTCATGGCGGGCATCGTCTGGACGCGATGGCGGACGCCGATCCGACGGCGCGCGGCGGGGAGTCGAGCGTGGCGGCTGATGGGGGCGCCCGTCGATGCGCGGCCCGCGGTCGCCGAGTTCACCCGCGGCATCTGGGACCTGATGCGCGGCGGGGCAGCCGTGGCCGCGCCGAGACCGGAGGATCTCAGCCAGCGCTACTGTGAGCTCTTGCAGGAAAACCTGAACCAGCCCGGCTTCAGGCAGCTCCTGATGGTCGTTCACGATCTCGACGCGCAGCGCGATCTCGTGTTCGCCCTGCTCGGGCCCACAGGGCACGATGCCGTCCTGCCAGGTCCGGGTGCGCCGGCCGCGAGGCGCGCCGAAGCATTCGATCTCGGCGCCGGTGCGCGCGGCCACTTGATCGATATCGTGGCCGGGTCGCTCACCGTGCCCGGTGCCTGCGACCCGCGCCTCCTGCGATTTGGCGCAGACACGTACTGGCGGGGAGAAACCCATCGCGTCTGCGACCGTCCGGCAAGCCTCACGCGTCTGCTCGAAGAAGTGGCCGCTGCAGGCGTGGAGCAGATCCTCCTCGTCACGGCATCACCGGACCCTCCCGGCCCGCACGAGTTGAGGAGGCCTCGTCTCGACGGGCTGGGACGGTTTGGCGAGCAGGTGGCGGCCGACGAAGCCGCGGCGATCAGGGATGCGGAGCGTCACGCCGCGCGGATGTTCCGCGGCGTCTACACGATTCGTCCCGCCCACAACCCGATCGGCCCATTCGATCTGAACGGCGCCTATGACGAGCGCTCCGATCGGCATCAGCGTCTCGGCGAGCTGATGGATCGCGGGCACGAGGACGCGTACCGGTTGTTTGTCGAGCCGGTGCTCGGGGACTCGGGCGATCGGATCTCGGAAGAGCGCGGTGGCAGGGAGGCCCGATGGGGAAGCACACAGACCTGATTCACACCGGCGTGCGGATGCCGCTCGGCGACTCGGCGCCCTTGACGACGCCCATCTACGAAACCAGCACTTTTGTGTTTCCCTCGGCGCGGGCCGTCCAGGAGTACCAGGCCGGCCGCGCGCACGCGTATCTCTATTCCCGCTACGAGAACCCGACCGTCGTCGGGGTCGAAGCCAAACTGGCACGGCTGGACGGCGCGGAGGCCTCGCTCGTGTTCGGTTCCGGCATGGCCGCCACTGCCACGGCCCTGTTCGGCCTGCTCAAGGCCGGGGACGAGGTGGTGTGCAGCGCCGCGGTGTATGGCGGGACGTTCCACATCCTCCACGACATGCTCTCGCGTTTCGGGGTGCGGCACCGATTCGTGCCGCTCGAGTCCCTTGGCGATCCGGCGGCCATCATCGGCCCGGACACGCGCCTCGTGTGGTTCGAGTCTCCCGTGAATCCGACACTTCGCTGTGTGGACGTGGCCACGGTCGCACGCGGGTGCCGGTCGGCAGGCGTGCTCTCGGTTGTGGACAACACGTTCGCGAGCCCGATCAATCAGCCTGTACTGGCCATGGGCGTCGATCTGTCGATGCAGAGCGCGACGAAGTACCTCGGCGGGCACAGCGACCTCACGGCGGGCGTGCTCTCGGGGTCGGCCGCGCTGATCGCGCAGCTGGCCAGAGCGAGGCGCCTCCTCGGGGGCATACTCGATCCGCAGCCCGCATTCGCCCTCGACAAGAGCCTGAAGACGCTGCCGCTCCGCGTCGCCCGCCACAACAGCAACGCGCTGGCGATCGCCGAGGCGCTCGAGGGGCACCCCGCGACCACGGCCGTGTATTACCCTGGCCTGCCGTCGCACCCGGACCACGAGGTGGCGAGACGCCAGATGAGCGGCTATGGCGGGATGGTCTGCCTCGATCTCGCGGGCGGGCAGGACGCCGCCTACCGCGCGTTCGACCGACTGAAGGTCTTTCAGCGCGCGGCAAGCCTCGGCGGCGTCGAGAGCCTCTGCAGCCTTCCAGTCCTGACGTCGCAGTACGGCCTCACCGACGCGGAGCTGGCCGAGGCAGGCGTGACTCGCGGGATGATGCGTCTGTCGGTGGGACTCGAGGACGTCGAGGACCTGATTGCGGACCTGCGCCAGGCGCTGGCGCCGGAGAGCGCGGCCTAGGCGCGGGCGCCACGCCAACAGGGCCAGCCGTGCCTGCGGATGCCGGGGAGGTGCCAGCGGGATGCTGTTCGGGATCGTCGTCTTTCTGTCCGCGTTCCTGCTGTTCCAGGTGCAGCTCATCGTTCTGAAGCATGTGCTGCCGTGGTTCGGCGGTACGCCGGCGGTCTGGACGACGGGCCAGATGTTCTTTCAGCAGCAATCTCTTCCGCGTCCTGCAGTGAACGGCCCGCCGATTCGGTGGTCGGCGGATCACCCGACGTCCTTCTTTGCGCTCCTGGCGCCCGCCTCCCTGGCGGGGCCGTCCTTCGCAAGCGCCTCCTTCCCGCCATCGGTCGCCGTCTTGCGTTCCGAGGGTTTCGGTGCGCTCGCGCCGTCGCGGCCTCCGCCTGGCGGGGCGGACGTGCCCTTCGCGCCCCGTGCCTGCTGTTCGTGGAGGAAGTCGAGCACGAGTTCGAGCATCCGCTGATTCACCCGGCTCCCCTCCGACGTGCCGAACTTCTGCTGAAACGCCTCGAGCGGGACGACGGCCTTCGCCATCGTCCGATGGCCCCCGGCGCTGCCGATGTCGCTGAACCAGCGGCGGACGAAGTCACCGGCATTTCGCGAGTAGCCCACGTTTCGGACCGACACGACGAACGCGTCGTTGACGACGCCCGAGATGACGGTCCACTGCGTGTGCTCGAGCTGGAGGTAGAAATCGGCGACGTAGGGGATGAAGTCCTCGCGCGGCGGCTCTCCAAGGAACGCGCAGAACACGTGTTCCACCATCCGGCCCTTCTGCCAGGCCTTGATCACGTAGTCGAGCCGCTCGAGTGTGATCTCGGCGCCCTCCATCTTTCGGATCAGCGTGGCGTCCGCCAGCGGATACAGATGAGAGAACGCGTCGAGGTCGGCCCGATTGGCCTGCCGGTTGAAGAAGAGCGTGTCGGACTTGATGGCGTACAGCATCGCCGTGGCCGTGCGCTCAGAGATATCGAAGTCGACGGCGCGCAGGTGCTCGGCCAGGATGGTCGAGGTCGAGCCGTAGTGCGGGCGAATGTCCCGGAAGACCGCGTTGTAGCCGCTGCGCTCCGGGTGGTGGTCGATCACGAGATCCACCTGGGGCAGCAGGTCGCCGAAGTAGTGGGGCTGCACGTCCACCATCGCGACCTTGTCGAACTTGGCGAGGTCGTCGGCGGTGATCGTGTCCACGTGGATGTCCAGCAGCGCGAGCATCCGCTGGTTCTCGGGCCGGCTGACGGGGTGCATCGTACCGACGATGGCGGTCTGGCGCGTGCGCCGGAGGATGGTCCGGAGGGCGACGCCGCTCGCGATGGCGTCCGGATCCGGGTCGTGGTGCGTCAGGATCAGGACGCGGTCCGCGTCGGCGAAGTACCGCTGGTACTGGTGCACCTTCTGCCGCGTCACCGAACGGCCAAGTTCGCTCGCCAGTGGCGGGCCGGCCAGCTCGGCGAGGCTGAGGGTGGTAACCTCCGGAAACTCCTGCCGCAGGATCTCGACGCGTGCCAGTTCCGCCGGGCTCGTGCCGAGGACGTAGACCAGGGTCCCGCCGGACGCGCGGAGGGCCTGCAGCACCTTCTTCAGCCCGCGGCGTGGATGGTCCTCGAGGATGACAATCGTCGAAGGGGTGACGTCCGCCCTGACGAACGTGTCCACCCGCTTCGGGTCGCCGACGCTCGCATTGATGCCGTCGTGCTCGAGCCGGCGCGCCAGCGGGGGGCTCTCGACGAGCACGTCCAGTTCGAAGCTGGCGGGGAGGGCTGCTTCGAGCAGCCGGATGACGAGCTCGGAATGGCAGACCGCAAGGCACCTCATCGGACGGGTCCCTCGCGCCGGGCTCGGATGGGGAACGCTCTTCTCACGGACACGTCACGTGGCATAGACGCCAAACCCCGATTATAGCCCGCCTCTCTCGAGGCCGGACGTCTTTCGGCACCCCCGCAAAAAAGCCGGAGGGCGGCCGGAACACGACGGAGTCTGTTAGGATGACGCCGATTCGTCTGGAGCGGTTTCCCCCGCCGCCTGCGAGGACGCCTTGTCACCACGCGCGGTTCTCACCGTCATTGTCGGGATCCTCATCGCGGGGGGCGTGCAGGCGCAGCCCCCCACGTTCCGGGCCGGCGTCGACCTCGTCACCTTCGGCGTGACGGTGGTGGACGCCCGAGGCGCGCTCGTCACGGATCTCACGCAGGACGACTTCGAGATCCGTGAAGATGGCGTGCGACAGGACATCCAGTACTTCGCGCGCGGCGATGCGGCCGACGAGCTGCGGCGCATGCGCCTCGGCCTGCTGCTCGACCTCAGCGGCAGCATGGAGCGCGATCTCGAGTTGTCCCGCACCGCGGCCATACGGTTCCTGAACGCGCTGCCCGACGCCCAGGACATCACGCTCGTGGACTTCGACACCGAGGTCCGGGTGAGCCGCTACGCCCAATCGGATTTTCCCCGCCTCGTCGAGCGCATCCGGCAAGGCAAGCTGGGCACGTGGACGGCGTTCTACGACGCGCTCGGCGTCTATCTCGATGGGGTGGACCTGCTCGACGGCCGCAAGGTCCTGGTGATGTACTCGGACGGGCTGGATACCCGCAGTGCCCTGCGGTTCAACGAGATGATGACGCTCGTCAAGGGCGCGGGCGTCACGGTCTACGCGATCGGGTTCGTGCAGCACCAGGCCGGCACCGCCCGCATGGAGGGCCGGCTGCGGCTGACCCAGATCGCGGAGACCACGGGAGGCCAGGCGTTCTTCCCGTCGGCTCTCAAGGATCTCGACGAGACCTATGGCAAGGTCCTCGCCGAGATCAAGGGCCAGTTCCACCTCGGCTACAGCTCGACGAACCGGGCGAGGGACGGCACGTGGCGGCAGGTGGAGGTTCGTCTGTCGCGTCCGGAGCTCCGCCTGCGCACCCGCGAAGGCTACTTCGCCCCGTACCTCGAGCCCCCCGGCGGCGACCCGCGTTAGGCCCCCCTACTCCCTTTGGCCGGGGCGTCCGGCGGAAGCGTGTGTGGTACGCTTGCAGACTGCGTGCCCTCCGGTGACCGCAGCCGTGATCTGCCGCATCGGGAGCAGCCTTGACGGCCAGAGATCGTGACTCCATGAGTCACGTGTCGTTCGTCAAGGCGACGCCCCGCCGGAGGCGGGGCAAGACAACATAGAGACTAGCGAGGCGGAGCGCGCTCACATGCTCGCCGGTCTCAGGCGGATCCTCGCTTGAGTATGTCTGTGCATCACGACCGCTTTTCCCTGGTCTCGGACTTCGAACTGCGCGGCGACCAGGTCCACGCGGTGCCGGAGCTCGTCGAGGGCCTCTCGCGCGGCGATCGGCATCAAGTGCTGCTCGGCGTCACCGGGTCGGGCAAGACGTACACGATGGCGCAGGTCGTGGCTCGCGTGAACCGGCCGACGCTGGTCATGGCGCACAACAAGACGCTGGCGGCCCAGCTGTTCCAGGAGTTCCGCCGCTTCTTTCCGACAAACGCGGTCGAGTACTTCGTCAGTTACTACGACTACTACCAGCCTGAGGCGTACGTGCCCGCCAGTGACACGTACATCGAGAAGGAAGCCACCATCAATGACGAGATCGATCGCATGCGGCTCTCCGCCACACGGTCCCTCTTCGAACGCCGTGACGTGATCATCGTGGCGAGCGTCTCCTGCATCTACGGCCTTGGTTCGCCGGAGGCGTACTACGGCATGCTGCTGCCCCTCGAAACGGGGCAGCGCATCGGGCGTGACGAGATTCTGCGCAAGCTGGTGGAGATCCAGTACGAACGCAACGACCTGGAGTTCGGGCGCGGCTCGTTTCGCGTCCGCGGCGACATCATCGAGGTTTATCCGTCCTATGAAGAGCACGCGCTGCGGATCGGACTCTTCGGGGACGATATCGACGAGCTCGTGTCCTTCGATCCGCTCACGGGCAAGTCGTTCCGGCGCCACGATCGGGTGGCGGTGTATCCGAAGTCGCACTTCGTGACGTCGCGGGACCGGTTGCGCCAGGCCGTCGAGACCATCAAGGCCGAGCTGGCGGAACGAAGGCCGGCGCTTGAAGCGGAGGGCAAAGTTCTCGAAGCGCAGCGGCTCCACCAGCGGACCATGTTCGACCTCGAGATGATTCGCGAGATCGGCTACTGCCACGGCATCGAGAACTACTCGCGGCATCTGACGGGACGCGTCGCCGGCCAGCCGCCACCGACCCTGCTCGATTACCTGCCGGCAGACGCCCTGGTCGTCGTGGACGAGAGCCACCAGACGGTGCCGCAGATTCGCGGCATGTTCCACGGAGACCGTTCGCGGAAGGAGGTGCTGGTCAACTACGGGTTCCGCCTGCCGTCGGCGCTCGACAACCGCCCGCTCAACTTCGAGGAGTGGGAGGCACGGGTGCCGCAGGTGGTCTTCGTCTCCGCGACGCCAGGCCCGTACGAACTGAAGCAGTCGGGCGGCGTGGTCGTGGAGCAGGTGATTCGCCCCACGGGGCTGATGGATCCGCCGATCGACGTGCGTCCCGTCCGCGGCCAGGTGGACGATCTGCTGGCCGAGATCCGGGCCCGGGCCGACCGCCGCGAGCGCGTCCTGGTGACGACGCTCACCAAGCGCATGGCCGAGGATCTGACCCAGTACTACCAGCAGCTCGGAGTACGGGTGCGCTACCTGCACTCGGACATCGAGACGCTGGAGCGGGTCGAGATTCTCCGCGACCTTCGACGAGGCGAGTTCGACGTGCTGGTAGGCATTAACCTCTTGCGCGAGGGACTGGACCTGCCAGAGGTGTCGCTGGTCGCGATCCTGGATGCCGACAAGGAGGGCTTCCTCCGATCGGCAGGAGCGCTCATTCAGACATCCGGCCGTGCGGCGCGCCACGTCGAGGGGCGGGTCATCATGTACGCGGACGTCGTCACCGACTCGATGCGCGTGGCGCTCGGCGAGATGGATCGCCGGCGCGCTCGACAGGCGGCGTACAACGCCGAGCACGGGATCACGCCGACGACCATCGTGAAGGCGATCGACGATGTCATGTCGAGCGTCTACGAGCGCGACTACCTCGGAGTGCCCGATACGCGAGACACGCGGCCCGTGTTCCGGAGCCAGGCGGAGCTCGATGCGCACGTGTCGGCGCTGGACAAGGACATGCGGCAGGCGGCGGCCAATCTCGACTTCGAGCGGGCGGCGGCGCTGCGGGACCAGATCAAGGCGCTGCGCACCAGGGATCTCGGCCTGGCGGCGCTGCCGGGACAATAGACGTGGAGAGCCTCTTCGTTGCGTGGGTCAAAAAGGCCCTCCTGGAGGTCCAGGAGTATGTGAAGCTCTGCCGCGCGACGGCGCGCGGCGCGTTCAGCCGGCCGTTCTACTGGCGGGATCTTGTCGAGCAGCTCGAGATCATCGGTCTCGGATCCCTGACCGTCGTGGTGCTCACCGGGCTCTTCACCGGGGCCGTGCTGGCGCTGCAGAGCGGCGTGACCCTGGACCAGTTCGGCGCGCGCCCCTTCGTCGGGCGGCTCGTGAGCGCGACGATGGTCAAGGCGCTCGGTCCCGTGCTGACGGCCCTGATGCTGGCCGGCCGGGTCGGATCGGGGATTGCCGCGGAGCTGGGCTCGATGGCGGTGACCGACCAGATCAACGCGCTCCGCGCATTGGGCACGGACCCGATCAGGAAGCTCGTCGTGCCTCGGGTGCTGGCGGGCTTCATCATGGCCCCCCTCCTGACCGTCGTCGCGAACACCGTCGGCATGATCGGCGGGTGGGTGATCGCCGTCTTCCATTTGCGGGTGGCATCAAGCCTGTACTGGTCCTCCGTCGTCGAGGGGCTCTTCATCGAGGACGTGTACATGGGCATCATCAAGCCGTTCTTTCTGGGCCTCGTGATCGTGACCATTGGCTGCCATGTCGGGCTCCGCACGACAGGCGGCACCCAGGGGGTCGGCCGCGCCACGACCAATGCCGTCGTCGCCGCCTCCGTGGGCGTCCTCGCCGTTGACTTCTTCGTGACGCGCCTGCTCATCTCGGTGTTGTACCCATGAGCACCGCTTCCCTGGAGATTCCCGCGGGCCCGGCCATGGCTGGCCTGACAGAGCCGATCGTCGTGTTCGAGGACGTGTACCTGGCGTTCGACGAAAAAGTGGTGCTCGACGGCGTATCCTTCACGGTCCTGCCGGGCCACACGAAGATCCTGCTGGGCGCCAGCGGGTCGGGGAAGTCCACGATCCTGAAGCTCGTGCTCGGCCTCCTGAAGCCGGACGCCGGCCGCATCTGGGTGCATGGCGAACGCGTGGACATCATGCGCGAGCAGGACCTGCTGGCGCTTCGCGCCCAGACGGGGATGGTCTTCCAGGAGGGGGCGCTGTTCGACTCGCTCACGGTGGGCGAGAATGTCGGGTACAAGCTCTCCGACGCGGGTCACGCCGGAGACGTGGTGGCCCGGCGCGTGGAAGAGTTGCTCGGGTTCGTTGGTCTCGGCGAGTTCGCCGACCGCATGCCGTCTGAACTGTCGGGCGGGCAGCGGCGCCGCGTCGCCATCGCCCGGGCGATGGCGTTCAAGCCGCGGCTGTTGCTGTACGACGAGCCGACGACCGGACTGGATCCGTTGACCGCGCTCACCATCGACATGGAGATCATCAAGCTGCGGGACCTGGAGGGCGTCACCCCTGTCCTCGTGACGCACCAGCTGAGGGACGCGTTCTACGTGGCCACCCACGAGGCGGTCCGCGATCCGGACCTGCGCCTGGTGCCTGCCCGGCCGGCGAAGGTGGCCGAGGCCGACTTCGTGATGCTGCGGGAGGGCCGGATCGTCTTTGAAGGGGCGGCTGACGAACTGCGACGTTCATCGGATCCCTACTTGGTTGAGTTTCTTTCCTAGAAGGACATAGTGCGATGCCTCGTACACGATCCCTGGCCTGGGCTGAGCTGAAGATCGGGATGCTGGCCGTGTTCGCCATCGTGATGGCCGGCCTGCTCATCTTCCTCGTCGGCAACAGCGGAGGCTTCTTCTGGCAGCGGTACCCCTTGAAGGTTGTCTTCGACAACGTCGCGGGCGTCAAGTCGGGGTCTCCCGTGCGCCTGGCCGGTAAGGAGGTGGGCGCCGTGACGGACGTGCAGTTCGTGCCCGGCGGCGTCGAAGTGGTCATGGAGATTACGAGAGAGGTGCGGAGCCTCGTCACGGACCAGTCCGTCGCGGCTGTTGGCACCATCTCTCTCCTCGGCGAAGGTGCGGTCGACATCGCACCGGCCCCCGGGGGCGCGCCGTTGGCGGACTGGGGCTACCTGCGGAGCGGATTTGCCGAGGGCTCCATTGCCGCCGTGACGACGGAGGCGACGCTCGGTATGGCGGAGGCCAGGAGGCTGATGGAGGACCTTCGCGCCGGTCGGGGAACCGTCGGGCGGTTGTTCAGCGACGACACGGTCTACCGGGAGATGGTGCGGTTCGTTCAGGCCGCCGAGCGCGTCACCTCCGCCGTCGGTGACGGGCAGGGAACCCTCGGGCAGCTCCTGAAGGACGAGAGCGTGTATCGGGAACTGCGGGCGTCGCTCGAGAACCTGAACGCGATCACCGGCCAGATTCGCGACGGGGAGGGCAGCCTGGGCCAGCTCCTCACGGACCCGGCCCTCGCCGACTCGTTTACGCGCACGGCCGCGTCGGTGGACGGCATTGCCGGCCGGCTGAACCGCGGTGAGGGCACGATGGGGAAGCTGCTGACCGACGAGGCCCTCTACGAGCGCATTGACGGGATGGCCGCGCGGCTCACTCGACTCACCGACCAGCTGGAAAAGGGCGAGGGAACGGCGGGGCAGTTGCTGCAGGATGACCGGCTTTATGAGAACATGAATCAGGCGGTCGGTGAACTGCGGACCTTGCTCGAAGAGGTTCGCAAGGATCCACGGAAGTTTCTCAACGTCAAGGTCAGCATTTTCTGATCGGCCACCGCCAGGGAGGACATCATGTCAAGGGATTCCATCGGACCGGGAACGCTGATGCTCGCGTTCGTCGTTGGCGCGGCCACCGGCGCCGCCGCGGCGTTGCTGCTGGCTCCGGCCTCGGGCGACGAGACGCGGGAGTACATCGGCCAGAAGGCGCGCGAGGGACGGGAGCGGACGCGCGAGGTCGTGGATCACGGCCGCGAGACGATCAAGCGGCAGAAGGAGACGCTGGCGACCGCCATCGAACGGGGGCGGGAGGCGTTCCAGCAGGCGCGCGAGCGTGAGGAGCAGGCGTGACGGATGTCTGGCTCGGCGTGATCGCGGTGGCCGTGGCCGTGATGGCGCTCATTCAGGTGGGCGCCATCGTTGCCGCGGCGCGCCTCGCGCGCCGTGTGGACGCGTTGACCGGCCAGCTCGAGCGTGAGATCAAGCCGCTGGTCGCGAACCTGACGTCGATGAGCAGCGAAGCGGCGAGGGTCGCCTCGCTCGCCGCCGGCCAGGTCGAACGGGTCGACCACATGGTGGGCGATCTCGCCCGGCGCGCCGATTCGACGATGGCCGCGGCCCAGCACTTCGTGACCGGCCCGGCGAGAGACGGGGCGGCCGTCGTGGCGGGCGTCCGCGCCGCATTCCGCGCGCTCCGCGGCATCCGGGACGCCTCATCGCGCCGGCGCGCGGCACAGCGGGTGGTGACCGAAGAGGAAGATTCCCTGTTCATCGGGTGAGCGGCCGTTTGACGCCGCGCGCCTCCGGGTGATAGACAGTGACCAACGGCAGGGGTTGCCGGTGGCGTTTACTGAATCAGGGGGCCCGCATGCGAGTCTTGAACGGCACGATCGGTTGGTCGCTCGCGGTCGCCTGCCTCGTCGCAGGTTCGGCGATCACGCTCGTGCCGGTGCCGGCGTCGGCCCAGGCGCCCGCGTCACAGGCCGCCGCTGTCGAACTGGTGGCGCTCATGGAAGCGGGCAAGCTCGATGCCGTGGCCGCGAAGCACCCGACGCGGGCCAACGGATTCGTCGCAGCCCTGTACTTCCCCGGTCAGCTTCTGGTGGTCACGGCCGACTACTCCGTGCCAGTCCTGCTCAACGAGAAGCTGCTGAACCGCGATTACCGGGACGTGTACATCAACTTGAATAGCGCCTCCGACCCCGCGACCAAGACACTGGTCACGGACATGGGTGGCGACGGGCTGCATCCGCGCCGGCGCAGCGACGACGCGCCCTTCGACATGCAGGACATGGGGACGCGCAGCATCCGATTCGATGGCCGCTGG
>CAZNOC010000097.1:0-14414 GCA_964574545.1 uncultured Bifidobacteriaceae bacterium
TGTCCAGCGGCCACACCCACCACCACTACCCACGACCTACTTCACATACTTCCCGATGATGGGCGCCAGATCCTGCTTGATTCGATCGCTGATCGTGTCGGGCCGCGTGATGATGGCCGTCGAGAGCGCGCTGTGTGCATCGACGCGCAGCGACGGATCGAGCCGTTCGACGACCTCGGCGATGACGGCCTGCGCCGTCCTGGCGTTCTGCACGAGGTTGCCGATGATCATCTCCACCGTGACCTGATCGTGGTCCGGGTGCCAGCAGTCGTAGTCGGTAACGAAGGCCATCGTCGCGTAGGCGATCTCTGCCTCGCGGGCAAGTTTGGCCTCCTGCAGGTTCGTCATGCCGATCACATCGGCGCCCCACGAGCGGTACAGCGTCGATTCGGCCAGCGTGGAGAACTGCGGCCCTTCCATGCAGACGTACGTGCCACCGCGGTGCACGCGTGCCCCCTGCTCCGCGGCGCAGCGGGCCGCAAGCTCCGAGAGTTCGGCGCACACCGGATGCGCGAAGCCGACGTGAGCGACAATGCCGTTGCCGAAGAACGTGGCCGAGCGGTCGAAGGTGCGATCGATGAACTGGTCGGGGAAGACGATGTCGAGCGGGCGGTACTCTTCCTTCAGGCTGCCAACAGCGCTGGCCGACAGGATCCAATCGACGCCCAGCCGCTTGAACCCGTAGATGTTCGCGCGGAAGTTGAGCTCCGAGGGCAGCAGGCGGTGGCCATCGCCGTGCCTGGCCAGAAACGCCACGCGCCTGCCCCGCAGCGTCCCGATCACGTACGGCCCGGACGGGTCCCCGAACGGCGTCGTGACATGACGCTGCTCGGTGTCCGTCAGCTCCGCCATGTCATAAAGCCCGCTGCCACCGATGATGCCGATCTGGACGGACATTCACGCTCCTCGCCGTTCGCTATTCGCCGTTCGCAATTCGCAACTCGCCGTTCGCAATTCGCGATTCGCAATTCGCGGTTCGCCAATCTCTGTGATCGTCGAGACGCGAAAGATCAGGAGATCCGCGGATCAGAACATCGGACACCGATCGCCACGTCACCACATCACGAGATTGCACGATGTGCCGATCAGACGACCCTTTCCACCGTCACCTTGCCATCGCGCTCCCTCAGCACGCCCGCGGCCATCGAGGGATCGTGTTCGAAGAAGACCAGGTACTCGCGGTCGATGGCTTCGCGCGCGAAGGCACGCTTGAAGGCGAGGGTGTCCATCGGATACAGGTCGTAGCCCATCACCCACGGGGCGGGAAGATGCACGGACGTCGGATACATGTCCGCCGCGAACACCGCCGTCTGCCCGCCGGATTCGATCACCACCACCTGATGATGCATGGTGTGGCCACCGGACCGCCGGTACCGGACGCCCGGCGCGACCTCCGCGCCGTCGTCCACCAGCGTCAGCACACCGGCATCCTTCAGTGGAACGAAGTTCTCCTGCAGGTAGCTGGCGCGATTGCGATCGTGGGGGTGCGTGGCGTCCTCCCACTCCTGTCGATGTGCGACGTATCGGGCCTTCGGGAAGCGCGGCACGAGGGTGCCGTCACCCCGGCGGGCCGTGAAGCCGCCCACGTGATCGAAATGGAGATGGCTGGCCACCACGAGGTCGATGTCCTCGACCGTCAGACCCGCCTCCGCGAGCGAGTGGTCGAGATGGTAGGCGCGCTCGAGGCCGTAGATGTCGGCGCTCTTCGGGTCCATCTTGTCGCCGCACCCGGCATCGATCAGCACGTTCTGGTCGCCGCGCACCAGCAGCGGCCGCAGGCCGAGGGGGATCCGGTTCCGGTCGTCCGGCGGCAGCCGTTTCTCCCACAGGGGCCGCGGCACGACGCCGAACATCGCGCCGCCATCGAGCGCGATGAACCCGTCGGACAGCGTCACGAGCTCGAGGTCGCCCAGTGTGTGGCGGGCGGGGGTCCGGAACCGCGTGACCTTGAGCGCCGGCTGCTTGAGTTCGACGAGCACGCCGTGCGAGGCCGACGGATGAACGAACGCCACGAGCGCGCCCTCGGCGCCGGGCCGCGGCGTCTCGTCGATCAGACGCACGCCCCTGGCGCGAAGCTCCCCAAGGGCGGCCTGGAGATCGGGCACACGGAACGCCACGTGATGGAGTCCCGGACCGCGCTTCTCCACGAAGCGCGCGATTGGCGAGTCGGGGGCCGTCGCTTCCAGCAGCTCCAGTTTCGGATCGCCCGCGGGAAGGAACGTCGCCCGCACTCGCTGGGACGCGATCGCTTCGGCCGCCTCCACGTGGAGCCCCAACACGTCCCTGAAGAAGGCGAGGGCCTGCTCCAGGTCCTGCACGGCGATCCCGATATGGTCCACATTCATGGAGGGGCCTCGCGTCCGCTCACGCGCCGGGGGGCATCCGAAGCGCCCGCGTCAGGATCTCCGCCGCGGCCGAGTACGGGTCCACCTCACGCTCCGCGATGCGCTCGATCACGCGATCGAATTCGCCGGGCGCCAGCACGTGGCGTTCGACGTGGTCGAGGAATCGCTGCGTGAGCAGTTCCCGGAGGCGGAACGCATTGCGCGACCGCACGCGGCGCGCCCGCTGTCCTTCCGAATGCGTGCGGAATGCCTGGATCGTCTGCCACAGTTCTGCGACGCCCCGGCCCGTCGTCGCCTCGGTCTTCACGATGGGCGGCCGCCACTCGCCTTCCGCGAACGTCTGCAAGGCGAGGTTCGACTCGACGGACGTCACCACGCGATCCGCCCCCTCGCGATCGGCCTTGTTCACCACGAAGATGTCCGCGATCTCCATGATCCCGGCCTTGAGCGCCTGCACATCGTCTCCGGTGCCCGGTACGAGCACGACCACCGAGACATCCGCCGTGCGGACGATGTCCACCTCGTCCTGGCCGACGCCGACGGTCTCGATGATGACCAGGCTCTTGCCGGCCGCGTCGAAGACCAGGGCCACGTCGCTCGTGGCGCGGGCCAGGCCGCCGAGCTGCCCGCGCGTGGCCATGCTCCGGATGAACACGTCCGGGTCGGCGCTGTGGGTCTGCATGCGCAGGCGGTCGCCGAGGATCGCGCCGCCGGTGAACGGGCTTGTCGGGTCCACCGCCACGACGCCCACGGTGTCGCCGGAGCGGCGGGTCTCCGCGGCCAGCTTGTCGACGAGCGTGCTCTTTCCGGCGCCGGGAGGGCCCGTCACGCCAATCAGGTAGCTGCGGCCCGTGTGTCCGAAGATGGCATGGATCAGGCCTGCGGCCGCGGGCGACTCGTCCTCGATGAGCGAGATGGCGCGGGCGATGGCGCGCGTCTCGCCCGCGAGCACGCGGTCGGCCAGACTGGGTGGCGCCACGCCTACGCCGCCAGGAGCTGGCGCGCGATCACGAGCCGCTGCACCTCGCTCGTGCCTTCGCCGATGGTGGTGAGCTTCACATCCCGGAAGAACTTCTCCGCCGGGTAATCCTTCACGAACCCGTAGCCGCCGTGGATCTGGACGCAGTCTTCGGACACCCGCACGGCGATCTCACTCGAGTGGAGCTTGGCCATCGCGGACTCGAGCGTCATGCGCCGGCCCTGATCCTTCAGCCATGCGGCCCGGTAGGTCAGCAGGCGCGCCGCCTCGACACGCGCCGCGTTATCGACCAGCTTCCAGCGAATCGACTGGAAGGTGCCGATCGGCTGGCCGAACTGGCGGCGTTCGAACGCGTACTGCACGGCGGCTTCATGCGCCCCCTGGGCCAGGCCCACGGCGAGGGCGGCGATCCCGATGCGGCCGGCGTCGAGGACCTGAAGGGTCTGGATGAAGCCCTGCCCTTCCTCGCCGAGGATCTGCGAGCCCGGGATGCGGCAGTTCTCGAAGCGCACCTCGGTCGTCTCGCTGGCGCGCATCCCCAGCTTGTCTTCCTTCTTGCCCGCCAGCAGGCCCGGCGTGCCCCGCTCGATCACGAACGCGGACACGCCCTTCTTGCCCTTGCTGCGATCGGTCACGGCCATGACCACCAGGATGTCGCCCGACGTGCCGTGCGTGATGAAGATCTTCGAACCGTTCAGGATCCAGGCGTCGCCGTCGCGGACCGCGGTCGTCCGCATGGCCGCCGCGTCGCTGCCCGAATCGGGCTCGGTCAGGCCCCACGCGGCCAGCTTCTCACCGGTGGCCAGCGGCGTCAGGTACAGCCGCCGCTGCTCGTCGGTGCCGAACAGGGAGATGTGGGCGGCCCCCAGGCCGTTGTGTGCCGCGACCGAAAGCGAGACAGAGGGATCGACGCGTGCCAGTTCCTCGATGCAGATGCAGTAGTCGACCGCCGACATGGCGGCGCCGCCGTACTGTTCGGGAAACTGGATGCCCATCAGGCCGAGGGATGCGAGCTTCGGCAGCAGTTCCGACGGAAAGTGCTGCGCCTCGTCCCACTCCCGGACGAACGGCTTCATCTCGGTCTCGGCAAATTCGCGTACGCTGCGGCGAAGCAGCTGCTGCTCGTCGGATAACTGGAAGTCCATCGGGAAAACGATATCACACGGGTTTGGAGCGGGACGCGGCCGGCAGGCACTCAGGCCCAGTCCGTATGCGGCGCACGGTTCTCGACGAACCATCCGTACAGCAGGGCGCCGTAGGTGCGCGGCATGATCCCGTGGCGCCGGTAGAACGGCTCGAGCGCCCGCTGCAGCGCGGGGAGCCGGTAGAAGGGCACACCGGGAAAGTAGTGGTGTTCCAGGTGGAGGTTCGAGTTCAAGTACCAGAAGTTCCAGAACCAGTGGCCCCTCATCAGCGTGCTCCACTTCGCGGGATCGGCGGGGTCGATGGCGTAGTGCTGTCCGAGGCGGTTCACCGTAAAGGCGATCGGGAACACGAAGAAGACGGGGACGAGGTAGGCGCGGGCAGCGGCGGCGCCTCCCCACGTCCACCACACGCCCACGAGCACGCCCAGGTGCATGCCGATCGACAGCCACCGCTCCCAGCGGATCCGCTGTTGCAGGGCCCGAGGATACGTCGCCGACTCTCGTCGCGCGGCCCGAAAGTAGATCGGGAACAGGGCGGGCGTCATGTAGAGCAGCTTCAACCAGCGTGCGTTGATCTTCGGCGACAGGTGATGCCGCTTGGGATCGTGCTCGGGCGAGCCGAGCTCGGCATGGTGATCGAGATGCCAGCGCGTGAACTGACTCGCCGAGAGCCCGCTCGGCACGGCATACAGCAGCGCCAGCGCGCGTTCGGCGCGCGGGCGGCGGGACGGGAACACGGCGCCGTGCACCACCTCGTGCAGCAGGACCGTGAAGTTGAAGATGGTCCACCCCTGCACCAGGGCGAGGGGCAGCCAGATCGCCGGCTGGTCGAACCGAATGAGGCCCCACGTGGCGAGGCCGAGCATGGTGAACTGCCGGGCCGCCACCAGCAGATGCCGCGCAGGTGACCTGGCGTGCAGCCGCTGCAGGGTCTCGCGCGGAAGCGCGCGTCCCAGTTCCGCCTTGAGCGCCGCGGCGTGTTCGCTGTAGTAGTGACGGCCGGCCATCTCACACCGCGCCCGACGGCGCGCCCTCAGTAATGGACCACCACGCGGAAGTTGCCGTTGTTGTCCGGCAGGTAGTCGTCGTTGATCCCCAGGAACAGGCGCCCGCTCTCGCGGATGCGAATGGGGCCCGTGTCATCGCCGATGAAGAACGCTCCAGAGCCCTCGCCGACGCGGCCGATCAGGGCGGCGGCCGGACGGACCGGCAGCGGCCGCGCGTCGTTCTCAGGGGAGTTGCGCTCGCCGGCCGGGCCATCGCGCCGCCCGCGGCCCCAGGTGATCTGCCCGGTCGCCTCGAAGTACACGGACTGGCCGGCACGCACGTCGATGCCGGTGTCCGTCCACTGACTCCGCGCCTGAACCGTCACCCTCCGCTCACGCAGTCCTGACGGGCGCCGCGCGCCGTCGCCGGCAAACGAGTTGACGCCGGGACTCCGTCCGGGCTCATCGAACTCGATGCCGCGCACGTCTCGAAGGTCCACGCGGATGAGCCGGCCTCGATCGGGCTGGAACTCGACCACCCCGTTGCGAATCGACACAAGCGCGCCATCGACCCGGCTTCCGTCACGCAGATACAAGGTGTCCGCCGCCAGACCCGCTACCGCCGCCACGGCCAGCCCCACCGCCAACAGGAGTCGCGACGTGCCTCGCATCCCACCCTCCCTCTCCTCGAGCCCCCGAGGAATGATCATATGATCCTTGAAGCCGCCCCCGCACCGGGGGTCGGTCGGCCTCCCCCGTACCCACTGGAGCACCGATCCATGTCCTCACCATCCCGTCTGCTCGTCGCGGCCGCGGCGCTTGCCGGTTGTCTCGTCCACGCCGCGCCGGCGCACGCCGACGCCACGCTGTTTCTCGGCATCACCCCGACGCCCGAGAACCGGGCCACGCGCGGCTTCGCCGTGGGTCTGGGCCTGCTCGTCGTCGGCTTCGAGTTCGAGTACGCCAACACCGTCGAAGACCTCGCCGAGGCGGGTCCGGCGCTGACGACGGGCATGGGGAACGTGCTGCTGCAGACGCCAGGGATTGGGGGCGTCCAGCTGTACGCGACGGCCGGAGCGGGTCTCTACAAGGAACAGCTCGCAGGCCGCTCCGAAACCAGCGGGGGCCTCAACACGGGCGGGGGCATCAAGGTGCGGCTTGCTGGTCCACTCCGCATCCGCCTCGACTACCGCGCGTTCCGGCTGCAGGGTGACCCGCTGCACAAGACCTACCAGCGCTTCTACGCCGGGGCGAACCTGGCGTTCTGATCACCCGGGCGGCGGCTTCCCCCCGGGGACCACCGGGGCAGGCGTGAGGGCCATGTTTGCGATCTCTTCGAGATTCAGCCTGGACGGTGGACCCGCATGGGCTTCGCGGTAGCGAACGAGCAGGGCCTCCGGCGCGCCATCGAGCATGTCGTCGAGCACCGCTGACGGCCGGTAGTCGACGGACGGCAGCGCCGGCGACACCAGATGAACGTAGAGCGCTTGTCCCTTGGCATCGGCCTCGACGGCCTTGAAGACGCGCCAGCCCGCGGCTTGCCGGCGCCGCTCGGGGTCGGCGCTGGCGGACAGCGCGGCCTGCAGCTCACGGATCACCGCCTCGTAGTCGGCGGTCGCGGACGCCTTGACGGGCACCAGCAGCAGCCCGACGCCGGTGGCGAAGTGCACGATCGAAGGGTCGGCCGGCGCCGGCGCCGGCACGGCTGGCGCCGCGGGTGGCTGCGCCGCGGCAGGCACAGAGACAGCCGCAACGACTCCTGCGTGCGCGAGCAGGCGACGGAGGGATCGGCGGCGCGGGTGAGCGTGTGACACGAACGGGCGGGCAAGCGTGTGCCCCGGGGACGGGCGCCCCCGGGGCCCGGCCGCTACTGCCCCATGATCATGAAGCCGTTCAGCGTGCTGATGGCGCGGCCCGCGAACGAGTCGCGGTACTTCTCGAAGAGCGCCTGGACCTCGACCGGGAACACCTCGGCGATGAGCCGGGTGATGTCGTACTCCTCCCCCTTGACGACGGGGTCGATCACGAACACGTAGACGGCGCTCCCCTGCGCCATCTGCGGCGACTTGAAGATCTTCCATCCGGCCGCCTGCTGACGGCGAGTGGCGTTCTCGCTCTTCTGAAGGGCTTCCTTCAGCTTCGTGAGCACCTCCTCGAAGTCGGCCACGCGATCGGGCTTGATGAGAATGCTGATGACGGCCGCATCGCCGTCCAGGGTCAGCACCGGCTTCTGCGGCTCCTGCGGCGCCGCCTGGGCCTCGGGCGCGGGATCCTGCGCGAACGAGGGCGTGGCCACGACGGTGGCCACCGCGAACGCCACCCCCATCACGAACGACCGGCGCGCAGCCGGTGAGACTCGGCAAACTCCAAGCATTGAGAGGCCTCCTTCAGGAAAGGCGGTTACTTTACCGTACAGTCCGACCGATGAAAACCATCATGATCTCATTGGCCACGAGCATGCCCTCCCGGGTCAGGCCCAAGCGCTCCCCGGGGCGGTGCCAGAGCAGGCCGGCGTCGATGCACCCGTCGAGCTCCGCCCCGTAATCATTCCACACGTCGAGGCCGTATGCCTCACCGATTGCGGCGAGGTCCAGCCCATCGGACAGGCGGAGACCCATGAAGATCGCTTCCTCGGCGCGCTGCTCGGGCGTCCGGACCTCGAGATCCCGGCGCACCGACTCGCCTCGCTCAAGGCAGGCGACGTACTCGCCGGTGCCCGCCACATTGCGCCAGCGGGACGCGCCGCGCGTCGAATGCGCGCCGCAGCCAAGCCCGATCCACCCGCCGTCCTGCCAGTATTTCAGGTTGTGGCGCGACCGGCGCCCGGGCCGTGCCACGTTCGAGATCTCGTACTGCTCGTATCCGGCGGCGTCCAGGCGCGCCAGTGCCTCAAGGTACATGGTCGCCGCATCGTCGTCGGGCGCCACGGACCATCCGCCTCGGGCCATCTCGTCCCGGAGCGGCGCGTTCGGGTAGATCTCGAGCAGGTAGAGGGAGGCATGGTCCGGCGCGCATGTGATGAGCGTGTCCACCGACGACAGCCACTGGCCGACCGACTGGCCTGGCAGCCACATCATCAGGTCGAGGCTCACGTTGTCGAAGCCGGCGTCCCGGGCGTCGGCCAGCGCCCGGCGGGCGGTGTCCGCGCTGTGCAGGCGTCCAAGGCGTGCGAGCTCGTCGTCGTGGAACGACTGCACCCCGTAGCTCAGTCGATTCACGCCGGCCTCGCGGAAGCCCGCCAGCCTCGCGGCGTCCACGGACTCGGGGTTGGCCTCGAGGGTGACTTCCGCATCGGCGGTGACTGCGAAAGACGCGCGGCAGGCCGCGACCACTCGGGCCACTTCGTGCGGGTCGAGGAGCGAGGGCGTCCCTCCGCCGAAGAAGATCGTGTCGGCCGGCGTCTGGGGTTCCGAGGCGGCGCGAATCTCGGCCACGAGCGCCTCCACGTAGCGCGCCTTCAAGGGGCCATCGAACAGGCCGCGGTTGAAGTTGCAGTAGTGGCAGATCGCCGCGCAGAACGGGACGTGGACGTACAGTCCGATCACGGATTCATCTCACGTCCCCGCCTTGCCCCCGGTCCATTTCAGCTCGGCCGGACCGCGGTCGCGCAGCTTCGCGCGCGCCACCCCGCGCGCCCGGTCGGGGAGGCGCCGCGTCGCCCGCAGGTTCTCGGGCGAGGTAGGCGATCGTTCGTGATACCGGGCGATGTCGCCCGGCGTCGGGTTCGGACCGCCGACCTCGCGAGCGTCGATGCCCTCCATGTGCACCCAGTCGCACATCTCGAACAGCCGTGACCGGATGCGGGCACCGAGCCGGAAGATCATCGAGTTGGGGTCGCCGCTGTCGGGACCGTCCTCCAGGTTCGTCGTGAAGACGGTCGGCCGGCCCTCACTGTAGCGCGTGTTCACCACGAGCCCGAGCGTCTCCTGTACCCACTCGGACGTCTTCTCGGCGCCGAGATCGTCGAGCACGAGGAGGTCGGCCTCGAGGACGGGGCGCAGCACGTCCATTTCGGTCTCGTCCCCTGAGGCGTTGTACGTGTCGCGCACGAGCTTCAGCAGCTCCCGCGTCTCGTAGAAGTATCCCCGCGCGCCGCGTGAGCGCACCACTTCCTTCAGGATGGCCACGGCCAGGTGCGTCTTGCCGACGCCGTGTTGGCCGCGCAGCAGGAGGCCTCGATCGACCACCGGAAAGGCCTCGATGAACAGGCGGGCCTTGCGGTGCGCCTCGCGCAGCGAGTCGTAACTCTGCTCGAAGTTGGCGAGCTCGCAGTGCCGGTAGCGGCGCGGCACCCTCGCGGACCCGAGCTGGTGCTCCACCAGACGCGCCTGCCAGCAGTCGCACCGCGCCACCCGCTCCACGCCCTCATCGTTCACGGCTTTCCAGCCGCTGTCACCGCAGATCTCGCACGCCATGGCCGCCCCACACTTCCGCGATCAGTTCAGATAGCTCTTCAAGGTCTTGTAGCGCCGCAGTTTCTGCAGGGCGCGCGCCTCGATCTGCCGGACCCGCTCGCGCGACACACGGAGGTGATCGCCCACCTCCTGCAGGGTCATCGGATCCCGGTCACCAAGGCCGTAACGCAGCCGCATCACTTCGCGTTCACGCGGGTCGAGCTCGTCGAGCGCCATCGACACGTGGCCGGCGACCGCCGTGCGCAGCACCGCGTCCTCGACGTGGGGCAGCGCGGCTTCATCCGCGAGCGTCTCGCCCAGTTCCGGGCTGTCGTCGCCACTTCCGCCCACACGGTCGCTCAACGACACATCGTCCGCCTGGAGTCGCACGAGCATCTGGACGTCGGCTTCGGTCAACTCGAGCTCGTCGGCGATCTCGCGCGTCGATGGCGCGTGATCGAGTTGCGCTGCCAGGGCCGCGACCTGGCGCCCGAAACGCGCGGCCGCGCCCGAGACCCGGGAGGGGAGCGCGTAGACGTGAGACTCCTCCGACAACACGTGCATGATCGACTGACGGATCCACCACACGGCGTACGTGACGAACTTCACGTTGCGCTCGGGGTCGAAGCGGCGGGCGCCTTCGATCAGGCCCAGGTTGCCTTCGTGAATCAAATCCAGGAACGGCACGCCCAACCGCCGGTACCGCTTGGCGTAGCTCACGACGAAGCGCAGGTTGCCTTCGACGAGCTGCTGGAGGGCGTGCTCATCCCCGTGTTGCTGGATCCGCCGGCCCAATTCGCGCTCCTGCTCGGTGGTCAGGCGGGGACACTTGGCGATCTCGCGCAGGTAGGCTTGCAGGCTGGCCGCATCCGCCGCGAGGGCCTCGATCTTTCGCATCCCGGGGCGATCTTACCACCGCCCCACCCGCGCGAGACGGGCGGGCCGCCGTCACGATCACGAGGACGAACGCGTACCCGTCTTCGCCGGCTTCGCGTCCTTGGCGGGCGCCGCCGCCGCGGCGCGTTCGACGCGCGGCGCCGAGCGCACGAGGTCGGTCGGTGACGACTTGACGAGCGCCGTGCCGAGCCGCTGCTCCCAGTCGTCAATGCCGCGCGCCAGTTCCCGCTTCACGTACTCCATGAATTCGTTGACTTCCGCCTGCATGCGCTCCATCTTGCCGCGCATGTTCAGGATGATCTCGACGCCGGCGAGATTCACGCCCAGATCCCGGGTCAGCGTCAGGATGGTCTCGAGCTGCTCGAGATCGTCCTCGGAGTACAGGCGCGTGTTGCCCTCCGTCCTCGAGGGGCGCAGCAGCCCTTCCCGCTCGTACAGCCGCAGGGTCTGCGGGTGGATGTCGTACTTCTGCGCCACGGCGCTGATCATGAAGTAGGCCTTGCCGGTTTTCTTCGCCATGGGTGGTCTCACACCGTCTCAGCCGGCCCCGAACGCGTCGGTCCTGACGCTCTCCCCGTTCAGGCGGCCGAACTCCCGCAACAGCTCCTTCGACCGCTCGTCGAGCACCCGCGGCAGCATCAGCCGCACCTCGACGACGAGGTCGCCGCGACGGCTGCCACGCGGCGACGGCACGCCCCGCTCCCGCAGCCGGAATCGCTGGCCCGACTGCGTGCCCGGCGGGACGCGGACACGCGCGGGGCCGTCCGGCGTCGGCACGTCGATCCGCGCGCCGAGGGCCGCCTCGTCGATCGCGATCGGCACCGTGACATGCAGATCGTCGCCCTGACGCGCGAAGAAGGGATGGGGCGCGACCTCGATGTCCAGATAGAGATCGCCTGGCGGTCCGCCCCTGACCCCGGCGTGGCCCTTCCCCGGCACCCGCACCCGAGCGCCGGTATCCACTCCGGGTGGCACCCGCACGCTCACGATCTCACTGCGGGCCTCGACGCCCTGGCCGTGGCACGTCTCGCACGCCTGCTTCCGCAGCCGGCCGGCCCCCTGGCAGGCGGCGCACGCCTTGGCGAAGACCATGTGACCACGCACCGAGCGCACGACGCCGCCGCCGTCGCAGGCCCCGCATCGTGACTCGCGCGTCCGATGCACGCCGCCGCCGTCGCACGCCGAACACACCTCGTGCCGTGTCACCGACTCCACGTGCGTGGTACCGTGCCAGGCCTCTTCAAACGTGAGCGCGACCTGACGCTGCAGGTCGGCGCCCGGCTGCGGCCCTCCGGCCTCCGGTCCGCTTGCGCGGCGCGCGAACACCTCCTCGAACAAGTCGCCGAACGTCGGCGCTCGATCGGCGTGACCGGCGGCGCTGAAATCGAAGCCCGCGAACCCGAACGACGGGCCCCCGGCCGTATCGGACGCGACCTGACCGGCATCGTAGCGGCGCCGCCGGTCCGGATCGATCAGCGTTTCGTACGCCTCCAGTATCTGGTGAAAGCGCCGGGCGGCCTCGCCGTCGCCCGGATTGATGTCAGGGTGGTACCGGCGCGCAAGCCGGCGGTACGCCCGCTTGATGTCCGCGGGCATGGCCTGCCGTTCGATGCCGAGGACGATATAGAGGTCCATCATCGCGTCGCCTCCGGACCCGCCCCGCCGTCCGGCCTACTTCTTGTCGTCCTCCACCACTTCGGCATCGATCACCTCGCCCTCGGCGGCGGCCGGTCCCGCCGAGTCCGGCGGCTCGGCAGCGGGCGCGCCCGGATCGGACGGCGCCGAGGCCTGCTGGCGGTACAACGCTTCGGCCGCCTTGTGCTGGGCCTGCGTGAGCTGCTCCATGGCCCGGGTCATCTGCGCTGCATCATTGGCGTCGATCGCCTTCTTCAGCTCGGCGATCGCGGCCTCGACGGCGCTCCGGTCCTCGGCCGGGAGCTTGTCGCCCGCGTCCTGGAGCATCCGCTCGGCCGTGTAGGCGGCGTTGTCGGCGTGATTGCGCGTTTCAATCTCCTCGCGACGCCGCTTGTCCTCGTCGGCATGCGATTCGGCCTCGCGCATCATCCGCTCCACTTCCTCCTTGCTCAGGCCGGAGGACGCGGTGATGCTGATCTTCTGCTCCTTCCCGGTGCCACGGTCCTTCGCCGAGACGTGCACCATGCCGTTGGCATCGATGTCGAATCCGACCTCGATCTGCGGCACGCCCCGCGGCGCCGGCGGCAGGCCAATCAGGTGGAACCGCCCCAGCGTGCGGTTGTCCCTGGCGAGCGGGCGCTCGCCCTGCAGCACGTGCACCTCCACGCTCGTCTGGCTGTCGGCGGCCGTCGAGAACACCTCGCTCTTCCTCGACGGGATGGTCGTGTTGCGCGGGATGAGCGTCGTCATGACACCGCCGAGCGTTTCGATTCCGAGCGACAGCGGCGTGACGTCGAGCAGCAGCAGGTCCTTGACTTCTCCACCGAGCACCCCCGCCTGAACCGCGGCCCCGATCGCGACGACCTCGTCGGGGTTGACGCCCTTGTGCGGCTCCTTGCCGAAGAGGTCCCTGACAATCTGCTGCACCTTCGGAATGCGGGTGGACCCGCCGACGAGCACCACTTCGTCGATCTTGCCGGCGTCGAGACCGGCATCGGACAGCGCCTGCTTCGTCGGTCCCACGGTCCGTTGCAGGAGCGCGTCGACGAGCGACTCGAACTTCGCGCGCGACAGCTTCATCGCGAGGTGCTTGGGCCCGGAGGCATCCGCCGTGACAAACGGGAGGTTGATCTCGGTCTCCATGACCGACGAAAGCTCCATCTTGGCCTTCTCAGCGGCCTCGCGCAGCCGCTGCAACGCCATCCGGTCCTTCCCGAGGTCGATGCCGTCGCTCTTCTTGAACTCGTCGATGATCCACTCGATCACGCGCTGGTCGAGATTGTCGCCGCCGAGGTGCGTGTCCCCGTTGGTCGACTTCACCTCGACGATGCCGTCGCCGACCTCGAGGATGGAGATGTCGAACGTGCCGCCGCCGAAGTCGTACACGGCAATCGTCTCGTTCGTCTTCTTGTCGAGCCCGTAGGCCAGCGCGGCGGCCGTCGGTTCGTTGACGATGCGCAGGACCTCGAGGCCCGCAATCTGTCCGGCCTCCTTGGTCGCCTGGCGCTGCGCGTCGTTGAAGTAGGCCGGCACCGTGATGACGGCCCGTGTCACCGGCTGGCCCAGATAGTCTTCCGCCGCCAGCTTGAGCTTCTGCAGCACCATCGCCGACAGCTGCGGCGGCGCGAAGTCCTGATCGCCGATCTTCACGCGCACGTCGCCATTCGCGGCGCTCGCGACGTGATACGGCACCATGCGCAGTTCGTCGCTCACTTCCTCGAAGCGGCGCCCCATGAAGCGCTTGATGGAGAAGATCGTCTGCTCGGGATTCGTCACGGCCTGCCGCTTGGCCACCTGGCCGACGAGTCGCTCTCCCGCTTTGCTGAACGCCACGACCGACGGCGTCAACCGGCTGCCCTCGGCGTTCTGAATCACTGTTGGCTGATCGCCTTCCATCACGGCCACCACCGAGTTGGTCGTGCCGAGGTCGATACCGATGATTTTGCTCATGCTCTTAGTATGAAACTTGAGTGGGGGAGAGTCAAATCGAGAAGTAATCGGTCCGACGGGTCCCGGCGGGTCCGACGGGTCCG
>CAZNOC010000098.1:0-14324 GCA_964574545.1 uncultured Bifidobacteriaceae bacterium
GCAATCATACGGCGCGCTCAACCCCTTTTTTCATGAGCTAATTTGGACAAGAGTGACGCCCAATATGCTCGGTCGTCGCGCCTGGCGCTCCGGGCGCCGCGCTCCGGGACTTATGCAACGCATCACGCTTCCAGGGGACTAGGTCTCCTCCGCCATCTGCCTCACCCTGATGACGACGAACTCTGCCGGCCGGAGCGGGGCGAAGCCCACCACGATGTTGACGACGCCGAGGCTGATCTCGGCCTCGGTCATGGTCTCCCGGTCGCATTTGACGAAGTACGCATCCCCCGGCGCTGCCCCCTGGAACGCGCCACGGCGGAACAGGTCGTGCAGAAACGCGCCGACCGCGAGACGAACTTGCGCCCAGCTCGGCTCGTCGTTCGGTTCGAAGACGACCCACCGCGTCCCACGGGCGATGGACTCCTCGAGGAAGAGCGCCGTCCGGCGCACCGGCACATACTTCCATTCCGAGCCTTGGCGATCGTCGCCGAACAGCGTGCGAGCCCCCCAGACGACGCTGCCGTGCGCAGGGAGCGTCCTCAGGCAGTTGATACCCCGCTGATTGAGGCTGCCGTTCTCGGCGTCGCTCACCCTGACGGTCAGCTCCGCCGCGTCGTTGAGGGTGGCCCCCGTGCCCGCCGGTGCTTTCCACACGCCTCTGGTCCGATCGGTGCGGGCGTAGACGCCGGCCACGAACCCGCACGGCGGGAACGCCCGCAGTACGCCGCCGCGAAGGGGATCCGGTGAACGCACCCAGGGAAAATAGAGCGCCGAGTTCAGCGCGTCCGGGCCCGTCAGCCCCGGGAGCGTCGTCAACACCGTCGAGACCGTGGCGTCTTCGTCGCAGTCCACGATGAAGAAGGCCCGTCGCGCGCGGCACTGCTCCTGCAGGGCCGCGATCGTGGTGGCGTCCGTCAGACCAGGCACGCAGAGCACGTCGAACCGATCGATCCGATCGACGGATCCGCCGGCGGTGAATGGCGCGAGCACGGCGGCGTGAAATACAGCGTGACCGGGACCGATGGCCTCACGGTCCGTGCCCGTCAGACGCAGGACGAAGGCGTCGGTGCCCCCGTTGTCGTAGAACTGCTTCACCGACGAGCCGAGGAAGCTCCTGTGATCAAGCCCGCCGAACTGCCGTTCGTAGTCGCGAAAGCGGGACAGGTGCACCGCGCGATCTGACGGTCCCCGCGGGGCCCAACCCAGGAAGAGCGCTGCCGCGCCGGCGACGCCGGTGATGGTGCGCGCATCGCCACGTGGCTCTCTGCTGTGAGCGCCTGGGTAGGGGGGCGGATCGGGCATCGGCGGACTCACCTATACGGTATTCTCGGCGGCGGCCCGTGCGCGTCTCGCGCGTGGGCCCGTTGCACACAAATTGCCGCGGGGGCGCGGCGAGTTGTCGAGGCCGCCCGCCACAGGGTGATGATCGGGGCTGCATTCCCCGCGGGTCGGGATTCCGCTCCGTTTGAGGACTGCCATCAGGAGGCCTGTCATGTCCGACGATCTGCTCGAGCGCATCGGTAATCTCCTGAACCGGCGTCCCTGGCACGAGTTGCCGCGCCTCCTGGCGATGCGCAGGCTCGTCGACATGCGGAAGGATCTGCGCGCTCTGAACCTGCACGACACGGAAGAGCCGCCGCTCGAGCGCGTGGCGGTTCCCGCCTCGAAGGACGAGACCCACGGCGCCCGGGCGGTGGACGGCTCGCAAAACGATCTGGGGTGCCCGCAGATGGGGGCCGCCGGTCGCAGGTTCGGCCGGAACTTCCCCCTCGAGCACGTGTTCCCGGACGCGCCCAACCTGCTCATTCCGAACCCGCGTGACGTGAGCCGCAGGCTGATGACGCGCCACGAGTTCCAGCCCGTCACCGTCCTGAACCTGATGGCGGCGTCGTGGATTCAGTTCATGGTGCACGACTGGTTCGTCCATCGTACCGCCGAGTCCGACACCATCGATATCCCCGTCGATGCGGGCGACGACTGGGGAGCACCCGCGATCCGCGTTCCCGCCACCGTGCGCGACCCGGCGCCCGCCGACTCGGCCCGCCCCCCCGCCTACGCCAACCTGAACAGCCACTGGTGGGATTCGTCCCAGATCTACGGCTCCGATGCCGCGACGGCCGCGAAGCTTCGCACGGGCATCGGGGGCAAGATCCTCATCGAGCCCACCGGGCAGCTGCCGATCGATCCTGAGTCCGGGTTGCACTTGTCCGGATTCACGGAGAACTGGTGGATCGGGCTTGCGATGCTCCACCTGCTGTTCACCCTCGAGCACAACCACATCTGCGACCAACTCGCCGTTCGAAACCCGGGATGGGACGACGGGCGGCTGTTTGCGAAGGCCCGCCTGATCAATGCCGCGTTGATGGCGAAAATTCACACGGTCGAGTGGACGCCGGCGATCCTGCCGCACCCGGTGGTGCAGACGGCCATGAAGGTGAACTGGTCGGGCCTTGTCGGGGAGGAACTCCGCGAGGCGCTGGCCTTCATCGACGACAACGAACTCATCGGCGGCATCGTGGGGTCGCGGGCCGATCACCATACCGCGCCCTACTCGCTGACCGAGGAGTTCGTGGCCGTCTACCGGATGCATCCGCTGATGCCCGACGAGTTCGCGTTCCACTCCCTCGCCACGGGGGCATGGCTCGAGACGCGCGAGCTACCTGAGATCTCGGGGCGTCGCACGCCGGACGTCACGGGCCGGATTTCGCTGCCGGACCTGTTCTATTCGTTCGGCATTGCGCATCCCGGCGCGATCACCCTGCACAACTACCCGCGCCACCTGCAGGACCTCACGCTCGAAAGCGGGCGCCGGCTCGACCTGGCGGCTGTCGACATCCTCCGCGACCGCGAACGAGGGGTGCCGCGCTACAACGAGTTCCGCCGCCTTCTCCGGAAGGCACCCGTCAGGTCGTTTGACGAACTGACGGACAATCCGGAGTGGCGTGCCGAGCTCAGGGAGGTCTACAACGGCGATCTGGAAAAGGTCGATCTGATGACGGGGCTCTTTGCCGAACCCCTCCCGAAGGGGTTCGGGTTCAGCGAAACCGCCTTTCGCGTGTTCGCGCTGATGGCGTCTCGACGGCTCAAGAGCGACCGGTTCTTCACCGATGACTACCGTGCCGGGGTGTACACGGAGTACGGGCTCGACTACATCCGCAGGAACTCGATGCTCTCGGTGCTGAAGCGGCACTACCCGCAGCTCGGGCCCGCGCTCGAAGGCGTGGAGAACGCGTTCCATCCCTGGAAGCCTGTTACGCCGCCGGCCGACGCCGATTCCGCGCGGTGATCGCATAAACGCAGTTGACGGCGGGTGCGTCATCGGGCATTGTTCCTGACACTCTGCCCCTCATCACGCGGAGGTCGTCGCTCGCACGCGGCCAGGAGGAACAGGCATGGCGAAGAAGACACGCGCGCAGGCCGGGGAACTGCGTCGATCGTGCGGGGCGATGGCCGCGCACATGATGCTGCTCGAGCGATTCCCGTCGTTCCGCGCGGCCCAGATGCGGCTCGAGGGCGCGACCTCCCGCCGGCGCGAGAGCACCGGCCTCAAGAAGGCGAAGCTGGTCACCATCAAGACCGTGGTTCACGTCGTCTACAAGACCGACGAGCAGAACGTCAGCCTCGCGCAGATCCGCAGCCAGATCAGAGCGCTCAACAAGGACTTCCGCGCGACGAATCCAGACAAGACCAAGACCCCCGCGCCGTGGAAGGGCCTCATCACCGACTCCCGGATCCAGTTCAAGCTCGTCAAGGTGACGCGCACCAGGACCTCGAAGAACGGTTTCGGGTTCGACGATGGCGTCAAGAAGCCGTCGTCGGGTGGCATTGCCCCCGTGGATCCGAGGACGCACATGAACATCTGGGTGTGCGCACTCACGGGCGGGCTTCTCGGCTATGCCCAGTTCCCGGGCGGCCCTGTGGCCACCGACGGCGTCGTCATCAACTACAGGGCCTTCGGCACATCGGGCACGGCGCAGGCGCCCTTCAACAAGGGACGCACGGGCACGCACGAGGTCGGCCACTACCTCAACCTCAGACACATCTGGGGGGATACCGAAGACTGCAGCGGAACGGACTTCGTCGCCGACACGCCCAACTGCGCCGGTCCGAATTTCGGCACGCCGGACTGGCCGGTGGTCACCTGCAACAACGCGCCGAACGGCGACATGTTCGTCAACTACATGGACTACACCGACGATGCCGCGATGGTGATGTTCACTGCGCAACAGGTGCTCCGGATGCGCACGGCGCTCGAGATCGCCCGAAGCGGGTTGATCTGACGGCGGTCGTCCGTGACGGCTGCGCCAGCGAACGACGAGGCCCTCTTCCGGACGGCGTGGGTCCACGTGTTCGAAGAGGACGTGGGGGAGGATGCCGTCTATCGTCCTGACGACGGGGACATCCCGCTGTCCCGTCGTCCACGCGGCCGTTTCAGGATCGAGCGCGACGGGACGGCCACACTCTTTCTCCCGGGCCCCGACGATCGCTACGTCGAGCACCCGGCGACGTGGTCGGATGAACGGGGCGTCCTGACGGTGCAGGCGACGGGCCGGCCGACGCGCCTGCGCGTGATCGAACGGTCGGCATCGCGCCTGCTGGTTCGCATCGCTCGGGAGTAACGGGGAGTCCATGGCGAAAGCGACGTCCAGTGCCGTCCAGGCGTACGTGGTCAGCGGCCGCGTGGCTCGACAGGCCCAGATCCGCCCCTACCGGCAGGTCCCGGGGGAGCCGGCGACCCGCCCCCTTCGCATCTATACGCTCGATCCGTCGGTAACGGATCGGATGGGCGGCGTCGCCACGGTCCAGGTGCCCTACGAGACGCTCGAGCCGGGGCCCATCGGATCGGTGTTCGAGGTGGACGGACGTGGCGCGCCCGCTCCGCTGAAGGCCGCGGCCCTTCGCCTTGACGAGGGTCGCCTGCTGCTCTCGCACGGCCTCACGCCCTCGCCCGCCAACGGCCAGTTCCACCTGCAGATGACGTACGCCGTCTGCAGCCTCACCTACGCGACGTTCGCGCGTGCGCTCGGACGCGACGTGGGGTGGGCGGGCGTGCCGCCACCGGGCAAGCCGCACCGGCTCATCGTGCGTCCGTTCGGCTTCCGTGGACCGAATGCCGGGTACAGCCGCGACACGAACGACTTGCTGTTCGGCTACTTCACGGCTCGCGGGAAGCGTGCCGGCTTCACGCTCAGGAACGGCATCGTCTGCACGTCGCTCAGCCACGACGTGATCGTCCACGAAACGACCCATGCCCTGCTCGATGGGTTGCGATCGTCGTTCATGCATCCGACGAACGTCGATGTCCCCGCGTTTCACGAGGGGTTCTCGGATCTCGTCGCGCTCTTCCTGCACTTCACCTATACCGATGTGGTTGAGCGCGCGATTCGCGACTGGCATCGGGGGACGGATCGCGGCGCGCTGCTGACGGACCTGGCGCGCGAGTTCGGCTACGCGCGATCGAAGTCCGGCCGAGCCGAGGCCCTGCGCTCGGGGGTGGATGTCGCCGGCATCGCCGCGTTCGACTCGGACGTGATTCCATCGAAGGAACACGCGCCGCGCGTGTACGATCCGAAGCTCCCGCCCCACACGCTGGGGTCGGTGCTGGTCTCGGCTGTCTTCGAGGCGTTCACCACCATCGCCAAGCGCAAGACCGAGCGGCTGTTCCGCATCGCGGGCTTGACGCCTGACGCGTTCGGCACGGTGCCGCTCGGAGACGCGCTCGTCACCGCACTGGCCGAGGAAGCCAGCACGGTGGCGAACCAGTTCCTGAACATCTGCATCCGCGCCGTGGACTATTGCCCGCCGGCGGACATGGAGTTCGGCGAGTACCTGCGCGCGATGATTACGGCGGATGGCGATATGGAAGCGCGGGACAAGTGGGGGTTTCGCGAGGCGCTGATGCGCTCGTTCAGGCGGCGCGACATCTTCCCCGACCACGTCAGGTTCATGACTGAGGATGCCGTGCGCTGGCAGTCGCCGGAGGGCTCATTGCGCATTCCGGAGCTGGCGTTCGGCCGCCTGCGCTTCGATGGCGATCCCGGCCATCCGTCGAGTGCCAGAGAGCTGCAGCGACGAGCGCATGCGCTCGGCCGATTCGTGACCGATCCGGCACACGCCAGCGTGTTCCAACTGGTCGCGCCCGACGGACGCCTGCCGAAAGGGATCGTTCAGGCGCCGCCGGCCAGTGTGGACTCCGTCCGCGTCGCGCGCCGCGTGGCGCCGGACGGCCGCATCGCCTTCGACCTTGTCGCCGAGGTGACGCAGACGTGCACGGCCGAGCACAAAGGCGAGTTGTTCGAGATGCACGGCGGCTGCACCGTGGTGATCGATCCGCACGGCGTGGTGCGCTACGCGATCTTCAAGCGGTTCACGAGCGAGAACCGGCGCGCGCGCCAGCACGCGGCGATGCGCGGGCCGCTGAAGTCGCTCTGGACGAAGAAGGGGCGGCGGTACTCGGCACACGGGGACCTGCTGCGGCTCGTGCACCAGATGACATAGCACGGGGTGCCCTTCGCGGCAGCGTCCTGACTATGGCTGATGCGACGACCGTGCCAGTTCCCGAATCTCTTCCTGGACCCTCAGGAACGCATCGACCACGTCGGGATCGAAGTGCCGGCCGCGTCCCTCGGTGATCGCGTCCACGGCGGCCTGATGGGAAAGGGCACGCTGATAGACCCGGTCGGAGACCAGGGCATCATAGGCGTCTACCACGGCAACGATGCGGCCGGCGACAGGGATGTCGGCGCCGCGGAGGCCCTGGGGATACCCGGTGCCGTCCCACCGCTCGTGGTGGGTGTGCACGATCTCTTTCGCGAGGCTGATCACGTCGTCATCGTGCACTCCGGCCAGCGCCTCGGCTTTCAGCAGGCTCTCGTGCCCGATGCCGGGGTGCCGCTGCATCTCGGCGTGTTCCTCAGGTGTGAGCGCGCCAGGCTTGTGCAGCACCGCGTCGGACACACCGACCTTGCCGATGTCGTGCAGCGGCGCCAGCGTGGCGATGAGGGCGACACGTTCGGGCGTCAGCGTACGTCGGTACTCGGGCTGGCGGGCAAGCGCCGTCGCGAGGATTTGAGTCAGCGCCTGTGTTCGCCGTGCGTGGTGGCCCGTGTCGGCGTCACGGGTCTCGGTCAGCGACGTCAGTGCCTGCACGATCAGCCGCTGCGCATTACCCCGCTTCTGGTGCTCGCGGTCGGCCCGCCGGCGCTCCCTGAGCACAGCGGCGGCCCCCTCGCTCGTGAGCGCGATCACTGCGCCGGCGGCGAGCCAGAGGGGTGAGAGGAACTGCCCGGTGACGCTCAGCAGGAGACCGCATCCCCACCACGCCAGTCCGACGAACGCGACGACGCCGAGGGAGGCCGCCAGGAGTCCTGCCCGGGCGACGGCCAGGCTGGCAACGGCCGCCATCAGTACGGACGCACCCACTTCAGCGACCGACGCGAACTCCCCGCGCTCGTACGCGGCGCCGCCGAGCAGCGTGTCTGCGATGGCGGCATGGATCGTCACGCCCGGCAGCCCGCGATCGGTCGTCGTGACGACGGAGTCCCGCAGTCCCAGAGCCGTCGCCCCGACGAAGACCGCGCGTCCCTGGATCAGAGCGGCATCGGCGCGACCGTCGAGGACATCGGCCGCAGGGATCGGCGACCGTGCGGCCACGGGTCTTGCGGCGCGCACGAGGACGCGCGCTCGTTCGTCGAGCGTCACGGTACCGGCCCCCGACGTGAGCCGCATCGAGCCGTCGCTGCGCGTCTCGACGACCACCGGCCCACCGCCGCTGGCGCGATGCGCGACGGCGAGCGCCAGGGACGGATAGATGCGCCCCTCGAAGCGCGTCACGAGGGGTACGCGTCGCAACAGACCATCGGGATCGGGAGCGGCGTTGATGAACCCCGAGGCGCCCGCAGCGCCTGCCAGCTCGGGACGGGCGCAGACCCCCCCGGTTGCCACGAACAGGCCCGCGCTCGGAGGGGTCTCGCTGCGCTGGCGTTCGACGAACTCCAGCGGGTGAAGCGTGCAGCCCTCCGAGCCGGCCGGAGCGCCATCGAACACGAAGGCGTATCCGACGACAGAGGGGGCGCGAGCCAGGGCGCGGGCAAGGGCAGGGTCCCCGGTCTGCTCGCCACGTTCCGCCTCGGCCAGAAGGACGTCGAAGCCGATGGCCGTTGCGCCGAGTTGCTGCAGACGGTCCACGAGTTCGGCGATGACGGCACGCGGCCAGGGCCACTGGCCCACGCGCGACAGGCTTGCCTCATCGATGGCCACGATCGCGGAGCGGACGGAGGCGTTCTGGTCGGAGTGATCCAGCCGCACAAGCGTGTCGTACACGCGGAGGTCAACGTCGGTCAGCGGCCCGGGCCGCCACACGGTGATGGCCGCGGCCAGTACGGCCGCGATCACCCCGACCGCGAGACGCGACACGCCCATCACCGCGACCGTCAGCGCACCGTGACTTCCACGCGGCGGTTGCGCGGTTCCGGCGTGTCGTCGGGGGTCGGCACGAGCAGGTCGGCTTCGCCGTGAGACACGACGTCGATCAGGTCTGCGGCGAGCCCTGCTTCCACCAGGAGGTCCCGAATGGCCGTGGCGCGCTGCAGGCCCAGCGAGGCGTTCAACGCGGCCGTGCCGGTCGTATCCGTGTGGCCAATCACGCTCACTTCAGGCGCCACGCGACCGCGTACGACCGTGAGGACGTCCGCGAGCAGCGCGCGTGACTCCGTGGTCAGGACGTCCTCCCCCAGGAGGAAGTACAGGTTGAACCGGCGCGCGGCGTCCGGCATCACGGCCAGGGCCGCGCCGAAGACCTGCTGGATCTCGGCATCGCTCATGATGGTGACGGCGCCGGGCGGCTGACTGGCGGTGACGGTCGTGCTCTCGCCCGCCCGCGTCAGGTCCACGGTCCCGGCCGGCGTGGAGACGGAAAGGCGTCCCACCTCGACCGACGCCGGATCGGCGACGAGCACGATCAGATCACGGGGCGGGGGCGCGGGCTGCTGGAGTACGGGTGCGGGCCCGCATCCCGTGAGTGTGGCCGTGAGGCACCCCGCAGCGCAGACATGACGGAGGCTCATGGCGCCTCCACGCGGATGAGGGCGTGGGTGCCGCGGATGCCAATCACCGAGGTCGGCGTCTCGAGGCGGACGGCTTCAGGCATGAGCGTCGCGATGCGCCCCGACACGTACGAGAGGATGCCACGCGCGACCCTGACGACGAGGGACAACCGTTCGTCGGCGGGTGCGTAGGTGAATGTGCTGAGGGCAACCTCGGAATCGGGCCCCAGCGAGAGGCGTGACTCGTCCTTCAACATCACGGCGAGCTGACCGTCGGCGCCGGTGCGCAGCACGTCCGATTCGAACACGACCATCCCGACGGTGGCGGTGGTGGCCTGGCCGGCGCGGACGATGGACACCGTGCCGATGGCGGCCTTGACCCGACCGGCACCCGCTGCAGGCTGCGCGCTGGCCGGAATCGGCATCAACGCCAGCAACAGACCGAGGGAGACCGCCAGCTCGACCAATCGTTGCAGCCGCATATGTTCACGTTCCCGAGGGTCCGCCGAGCTTATCGGACATGGGCCAAAACCTCAAACTGCCCTCGCCGCGGGTCCCTTACTGGAACCTCACCGCATCTTCACCGCCCCGTGACCCCTTGGGGGGCACACCTGCGTAACATGTCGACAGGTCATGGTCCGGGCGCCCTTCGCCCGAACGTCCGAGTGAGGTCTCATGGTGCTCGAGGGTTTTCTGACGGTTTTTCTCGCGGCGATTTCGATGCTCGTCAGCGTGCTCTTGGGCGCGCCGGTCGCGATTGGCGGGGTTCTGGGCAGCTTCGCGGCACCGTCTGGCGAGCACCGAGACGTGAGGCTCCCTGGCGGCATGCGGCTCCGGTACTTCGAGCAGGGTCCCGCCACCGGTCCCGCGGTGCTGCTGCTGCACGGCTACACCGACTCGTCGTTCTCGTTCAGCCGCATCCTGCCGCTGCTGCCCTCGGACTGGAGGGTCATCGCCATCGATCAGAGGGGCCATGGCGAGTCGGATCGACCCGAGGCCGGGTACACGATCGACGACTTCGCCACCGATGCTCTCGAAGTCATGGATGCCCTCGACGTGCCCTCGGCGGTCGTCGTCGGGCACTCGATGGGCAGCTTCATCGCGCGCCGGATGGCGGAGCGCGCGCCTGACAGGGTGGCGCACCTGGTGCTGCTGGGATCGGCGCCTTCTGCCGGGAACCAGGGCGTGCGGGAGTTGCGTGTCGCGGTGGACGCTCTCACCGACCCCGTGGACCCGGCCTTCGTGCGCGAGTTCCAGGAGAGCACGGTGGCGCGGCACATGCCCCCGGCCTTCATGGACCGCGTCGTCGCGACCAGCCTCGCCGTACCGGCGCCGGTGTGGAGGGCAGCGCTGGCGGGCCTGCTCTCCTACCAGCCGGCCGGCGCCGTGCGCTGCCCGACGCTCGTCATCGGCGGGGACTCCGACGGCGTCTTCTCGAGGGCGGAGCAGGAGGCGCTTGCCGCGCAGATTCCAGGCGCGGCGCTGGACATCGTCCCGGGCGTCGGCCACGCCCTGCACTGGGAGGATCCCGAACGGTTCGTCGCGGCGTTGCGACGGGTGATGGACGGGAATCGCACAGGTCGTTGAACACCTGGCGCCTGCCGGCTCCCTCCATGGCGAGGGAGGCCGGCAGGTCGCCGGGATCGTCAGCCTGCGGCCTGCATCCGCTGCATCATCTCGTCGGGTGAGACATCCTCTTTGTGGGTCGCCATTGCCCATTCGTGGCCGAACGGGTCGATGACCGAGGCGAAGCGGTCGCCCCAGAACATGTCGGTCGGCGGCATCTTGACCGCGGCCCCAGCGGACACGGCACGGTCGAAGGCCGCATCCACGTCCTCCGTGTAGATGAACGTGGACACCGGGGTCCCGCCAAGCGTCTTTGGCGACTTCGCACCCATCTGCGGGTTCTCATCCGACAGCATCAGGCGTGACGTCCCGATCTGCAGCTCGGCATGCATGACCGAGCCGTCCGGGCCGGGCATCCGGTAGAGTTCGGTCGCCCCGAACGCCTTCTCATAGAACGGGATCGCTTCACCTGCGCCCTGGCAGACCAGGTACGGGGTCAGCGTGTGGTATCCATCGGGAATCGCCTTTACGGCCATGCGGGCTCTCCTTTGTTGTGGGTGCTGCCATGTGATTCAACGCGGGCACCCACGGTCTGTACCACACCGCGATGGCGCGGATGTGACGGAAAGGCTTCGCCGCGCCGCTCGTCCCCGCCGCGCCGCCGTTCGTCACTGCGAGATCGTCACGGCGGGGCCCCAACCCTTGTCCATCGGCCTCCGTCCAACTGCCGGGACGCCTTCAGATCGGCCAGGCAGATGATTTCGCCCACGATGCGGGCGGAAGGAGCGACAACGTGACGAGCGCCCTTCGCATGGCCCTCCACCAATTCCGTCAGGCCCCGGCGTTCACCTTGATCACCGTCCTCGTGCTCGGCCTGGGAACCGCGGCGGCGGCAACGGTCTTCACCGTGGTGGAGACCGTCGTCCTGCGTCCGTTGCCGTACGAGGCGCCGGATCGCCTGGTGACGATCTGGGACACCAATGCGGAGCAGGCGCTCAGCCACGACCCGATCTCGCCGGTCAACTTCATGGACCAGAGGGCGCTGCCCGTCTTTCGCGATGCGGCGGCGTGGTGGCGGCCGGGGATCAATCTGACGGATCCCGGGCTCGACCCTGTGCGTGTGAACACGATCGAAGTCAGTGGCAACCTCTTCGACGTGCTTGGCGTTCGCCCGCAGGTCGGCGCCGGCTTCCCGGTGGGCGGTCCGCTCTTCGTCACGAACGAGCTTGTGGCCGTCATCAGCGACCGGCTGTGGCGCACGCGCTACAGCGCCGACCCGTCGATCATCGGGCGTCAGCTCTCGTTCGCCGACACGCCGTACACGATCGTCGGCGTGATGGCGCCTGGGTTCCACTACCCGGACGAAGTGGACGTGTGGCAGCGGCTGCGCTGGGACCTGACGCGGCACAGCCGGCAGGCCCACTTCATGGAGGCCGTCGCGCGGCTCGAAGACGGCACGACGATCGCGCAGGCGCAGGCGGCGGTGGACGCTCTCTGGACGCGGCTCGAGCTGGAGTTCGGGCACACGCAGAACAGCCCCGGGCGGGGATGGGGCTCGCGTCTGATTCCGCTCCTTGATGAACAGCTCGGCTACTACCGTCCGGCGCTCTTCGTGCTGTTCGGCGCCGTCGGCCTGCTTCTGCTCATCGGCATCCTCAACGTGGCGTCGCTGCTCCTGACGCGCGCGTTGTCGCGTGAGCGCGAGATCGCGGTACGCACCGCGCTCGGCGCCTCGCCCCGCCAGCTCGTCACCCAGTTGGTGGCCGAGAGCCTGGTCCTCTCGCTGGCCGGCGCCATCGTCGGGATCGCCGCGGCCGCGGCCGCGCTGCCGCTCATCATCGCGTTCACGCCCGTGGAGATCCCGCGTCTCGAGGAGGCCGCCCTCAGCTGGAACGTCCTTGGGATGGGCCTGGTGGTCGTGGGCGCGACCACGGTGTTCTTCGGCCTCGTACCGGCGGTCCTCCTCCTCAGGAGCGGGCACTTGACGACGGACCTGAAGGCGGGCGAGCGGGGCAGCTCGCGCGGGGCGCGGCGCCTTTACTCGGTGCTCGTCGCCTCGGAGGTGGCGCTGGCCTGCGCGCTCCTCGTCAGCTCAGCGCTTCTCGTCCGGACCGTGCAGCAGATGATCGACACCCCCATCGGCGTCGCGGCCGGCGACGTGTTGACGACGACGATCCAGCTCACGCGGACGTCCGTCCCTGCCGCCGAGCTGCGGACATCATGGCGCGGCGTCAGCGACACGCACGCGCGCATCATGGAGGCGACCCGCGAACAGCCCGGCGTCATCAGCGTTGGCGGCAGCAACTTCCTGCCGCTCGAGATCGGCTGGCGCGGGCCGTTCGGCATCCAGGGGCAGCCGATTCCCGCGGATCAGAACGACCTGCCGCAGGCGCAGCTGCACGGCGTGAGCGAAGGCTACTTCGAGACGATGGGGGCGGTGTTGGCGTCCGGCCGGGCGTTCACGGCGCTCGACAACGCCGATGGCGCGAGTGTGGTGATCGTGAACGAGACGTTTGCCCGGCGCTACCTCGCCGAAGGCCCGGCCACCGGCCGGGTGATTCGCCTGTGGGCTACGGGCATCGGGCCCCTCGGGCTCAACCTGATGGCAGCCGGTGCTTCCACCGGCCACGAGGGTCTGGCGTTCGAGGTGGTTGGCGTCGTGAAGGACATCAGGAATGTCCCCCTTGGACAGGATGTGGAGCCGGCCATCTACACCTCGACGCGGCAGTTCCCGTTCACCGACATCGTCCTGGCAGTAAAGGCGACCGACACGGCGACCGCCGTCGCGGCCGTACGCGAGGCGCTGCGCACGGCGGCGCCTGGCGTGCCGATGGGGCGTGCGGAGACGTGGGGTGCCCGCTTCGGCGCGCGCACTGCCGAGCCGCAACTGCTGATGTCGGTGCTGCTCGGGTTTGGCGCCCTCGCCGCGTTCCTTTCCGCGCTCGGCGTCTACGGCCTGTTCTCGTGGTCGGTCGCGCTCCGGACGCGCGAACTGGCGATCCGGCTCACGCTGGGTGCCAGGCCCGCGGTCGTCGGCGGTCTGGTGCTGCGGCAGGGGCTCCTGCTCGTCGTCGCCGGCGTCGTGGCTGGCGTCGTCCTCGTGCGGCTGGCCGAGGGCCTCCTCACCAGGGTGCTGTACGAGGTCTCGCCGACCGATGCGGGGTCCACGGCGGTGGCGGGCGGGCTGTCGTTGCTGGCGGCTCTGGCCGCCTGCGTGCCGCCCGCGCTGAGGGCCATGCACGTCGATCCGGTCGAGGGCCTCCGGGCCGAGTAACCGCCCGCGATCGGCGTTACACTGGCGTCGCATGCCGCGCGCCCTCCCGGTCGTCCTCCTTGGGGTCCTGTTGGCGCTGCCGTCGATCACGACCGCGCAGACCGCCACGCAGCACTGCCACGAGCCCCCGCCGCCGGCGCAGGTGGCGGCGCCCACGCTCCCGCAGGAGGGCGCCCGGCCAACCGTGCGGGCCGTGCTGATCACCGAGGCGCCGCGCATCGACGGCGTGCTTGACGAGGCAGTGTGGGCCGAGGCGAACGTCGTGGATACGTCGAACCAGTCCACGCTGCGCGTGGACTACACGTTCTCGCCGCGCATGAGGGTCCGCAGCCTCACGCAGTACAACACTGCCACCAATGAGCTCTCGAACAACATCCGGTTCAATTTCATCTACCGTCCCGGCAGCGACCTCTACATCGTCTACAACGGCCTGTCGCGGA